>NZ_LKEK01000001.1:0-311397 GCF_001466905.1 Pseudomonas sp. ICMP 3272 | reverse complement strand
CTCCAGCGTGGGAATGCAGTTCTCGACGCTCTGCGTCGTCAAGGCGCGCATGTGGCGGGTCAGCCTTCGGACGGGCTGGTCGAGTCCTGATCCGCTTCGGCCGCCAGCTTCAAGCGGTCGGCCTTGCTGATGTATTTGGCCTTGCTCTGCGGGGCCAGTTTGGCGCTGGCCTTTTTGGCGTGGGCTTTCAGCAACTGCTGGATTTTCTTGCGACGATTCATGTTTTTCAACTCGCTTGCACAGGCGCGAATCATAGCAGTTGCCTGTCGCACCATGCATGCGACTACCCGCCGTTCTGAACCATCTGCCACAACGATGCACCGACACCGGTGATGCTCTCTCCGGCAATCAAGCCTGCCGCCGCGGTAATGGCGAAGCGTTCTGTAACGGACGGCCAGCGACAGTTCACCAGCCAGGTGAGCACTGCGCCAAGGGCCATCATCAGAGATACCGAGGCTGGCAGGACAAAGGCCAGGCCCAGTGCTGCGGCGCTGGGCAAGTAACGGGCGCGATGAGCAGACAGCGTGCTGTCGAGGATGCCCAGCAACAACCCGACCAGCCCGCCGATGAAAATCGCCCAGCGGATGCTCGCTGACAGCGAATCCAGGCCGTGGGTCAGCGTTTGTGCGACGGCTTTCCAGGTGGCTACTGCCGGGGCGGGCCATTCTTCGGTGAGCAGCATCGATTGCGGGTCCGGGATCAGCGCCATATAAGCCAGGACCCCGACGATACTGCCGACGAAAATACCCAGTGTCTGGGCGATCAGCTGTTTACGCGGCGTGGCGCCAATCGCCCGGCCGACCTTGAAGTCGTTCATCAGGTCCGTGCATTGCCCGGCAGAACCTCCGGCTGTGTTGGCGCTCATCAGGTTGATCGGCACCTGCCCGGGCGCAACGATGCCGAAGCTGAGTTGCGATAACTGCCCGATTGCCCCAATAGGGGGAATGCCGGTGGCACCGACTACTCGAGCCGCCACGGCTGCGAGACAGATTGCCAGGGGAATGGTCAGCAATGCCATCCACAGATTAATACCGAATAATAGCGCCTGCAGGCTGACCACCAACAGGATCGCCAGCGCAAAACCGGCGGCCGGCCCGGGCTTGGGCATTGACCAAGGCGTCCCGCCGCTGGCTTTGGTAGACGCGTGCAGTGTCCACAGGCGGATAGCCAGCGAAGCCAGGGTCGAGCAGACCATCAGGCTCACACCCGGCCATAGCAACCATTCCACCAGTGCTGCGAACTGCGGGCCGCTGCTGTCGGCCGGTAATGTCACCAGACCCTGGTTCAGTAGCCACGGCGCCAGGCCACCCCAGGCCAGCACGGCACCGATTAGCAGGGTCAAGCCGACGCGAATGCCGATAATTGCGCCGAACCCAACCAACAGCAGCGAAGGGTCGGCGGTAAAGGTCAGACGCTCCAGGTGAGCGCTCGGCGACCAGCGCGGGAAGGCCCATATGAATGTGTCGACCCACTTGGCCAGCGCAGACAGCAACGCGGTGCTGAGCAGCACCTTCAAGCGTATTGCGGCTTCGCGCCCATGGTTGTAGATGTGTAGCAGGGTTTCCAGAGTGGCCATGCCTTCGGGAAACTTCAGCGATTTGTCGTTGAGCAGTGATGGCCGCAAGTACCAGGCAATCCAGATCCCCAGAAAACTCACCGAGAACACCCAGGCGATCATCGGGACGGCATCCAGTTGCTGACCGGTCAGCAAGGTATAAGCCGGAATCGGCGCGACCAACCCACCGGAAATGATCGACGCAGCTGCCGACGCCACGGTCTGATTGATGTTGCTCTCATGCAGCGTCCACGGCAGATGCTCGGATGAACGCTTTGAAAGCCCTTGCCATATCGCATAGCCGATCAACAAGGCGATGATCGACATATTGAACGACCAGCCAATCTTCAACCCGGCGTAGACATTGGAAGGCGTCAACAGGATACCGAGCACGACCCCGGTAATGACCGCGCGCAGACTAAGCTCGCGCTCGACAGGACTGACAAGAGGCATCGATGGCGAGGTTGAAAGCATGCGAGTTCCTTTCGGCAATGAGACAAGGCAACCTATAAAGTGAGCGTCATAGTGGCCGAAGGTTCAGATGACGGGCTTCCAGCCCCTCGTCACTGTGTAGAATCCTGACTCTGCGGGATCCTCTCAACCAAGCACATTCAGCCCATCATTGAAATGGCACTCGCGATCATCACCGCCAAGGTTTTCTGGCAGGAAAGCGGTGAGGTCGTAGGGCAAAAACAGCGTATCCAGCGCCAAAGAGAACGGCACGTCTATCAGCCAGGGCCAGGTTGATGTCACGTCTTTGGTACCCCATGCCCAGCCGTGTCGTGTTCCGGGATAGACGCAACGTTCACCATCAAGGTGATACATCAGGCTCCAGCAGCCGCTCAGTGAGATGGCTGCAGCCAGTAACAGGCATTGCTTGAACATACATTCCCTTGTTTCAGAGTTGATGCAACGTGTGCGTCATTCTAGTCGCATAACCCTGCGGCGATCATCCTGCGCACGGCCCGGGCAATATCTTGCGTAGCCTGCGCTGTCTGCTCGCCTGGCAACTGATCGAACATATGCGGCACACCCGGGTAGACATGCAATTCCACCGGCACCCCCGAGCGCGACAGGGTCAGTGCGAATGCCAGGTCCTCTTCCAGAAACAGATCGAGTGCGCCAACGCAGATGAAGGTGGGCGGCAGATCGCTCAGGTCGGTGGCCAGTGCGGGGGAGAACAGTGCTTTGCGCTCATCGTCCAGTGCGCAGGCACCGCGCAGGCATTCCCAGCAAAAATGATTGGCCTGACGCGACCAGCTGAAAGTGCCGGTAGTCGGGTTGGCTGGCAGCGCGTCAGGCGCGCCAGTGCGGTGATCGAGCATGGGGTAGATCAGCACCAGACCGGCGAGTGTCCGCAGCCCTTTGTTTCTTGCCAGCAGAGCGAGCGCGGCAGCAAGCCCGCCGCCTGCGCTGTGGCCCATGATCACCAGGTTGCGGGTGTCCATGCCTTGCGTCAGCCCATTGCTGAATATCCACTCCAGCGCTGCGTAACAGTCTTCCAGCGGGATCGGGAATGGATGCTCGGGGGCGAGCCGATAATCGACAGCGACGATGATTGCCTTGAGCTCGACGGCTAGCTCTGCGAGGTAATCATTGGCCATCTCCGGGCTGCCCAGAACAAAGCCGCCACCGTGGATATACAGGATGACGGGGAGTTTGGGGTGTTCGAGCGGCGGGCCGGGCCGGTAAAGGCATAACCTGATGCCGACGTCCGAAACGCCTGTGGTCCAGTGCTGCTCGCTACGGGCCGCAGTGGCTGCCGTCCAGGCGGCACCGACACGAGCCCTGATCCCGGGCAGGGTCTGATGTGTCCAGCTACCCGCAGGCTCATCCATGAACGAGTGATAGGCCGGGTCCAGCAATTCATTTGCGTTCAACGGTTGCCCCCGATGCGCAGGAGGTGCACAGGAAAGTGCCCCTGTGCACCTTCAGTGCCTACAGCCAGGCTTTGATCTGCGTGCAGACTGCCGGCGTGGAAATGCCATAACGATCATGCAGTGTAGGCAGCGCTCCAGCGTCGAGAAAAGCGTCCGGCAGGGCGATCTGCCTGAAGGTCGGTGTAACGCCATTGCGCAGCAACACCGTCGCCACTGCTTCGCCCAGCCCGCCGATAATCGAGTGGTTTTCGGCGGTCACTACCAGACGGCCTGGTTTTCTGGCTTCCGCCAGAATGGTCTGCTCGTCCAGCGGCTTGATGGTCGGCACGTGCAGCACCGCAACATCGACACCGTCGGCCTGGAGTGCCTTGGCCGCTTCCAGGGCACGCATGGTCATCAGGCCGGTGGAGATGATCAGCACGTCGTTGCCGGTGCGCAGGGTCTTGGCTTTGCCAATCTCGAATGTGTAACCGTATTCATCCAGTACCAACGGCACGTTGCCGCGCAGCAATCGCATGTAAACCGGGCCTTGATGCGCTGCGATCGCCGGTACGGCCTGCTCGATTTCCAGCGCGTCGCAGGGGTCGACGATCATCAGGTTGGGCATGGCGCGAAAGATCGCCAGGTCATCGGTGGCCTGATGGCTGGGGCCGTAGCCAGTGGTCAGGCCCGGCAGGCCGCAGACGATTTTGACGTTGAGGTTGTCCTCGGCAATCGCCATGCAGATGAAGTCGTAAGCGCGACGCGAGGCGAACACCGCATAAGTGGTCGCAAACGGTACGAAGCCTTCCCGAGCCATGCCCGCAGCCGCGCTCATCAGCAATTGCTCGGCCATGCCCATTTGGTAGAAACGTTCAGGGTGCGCTTTGGCGAAGATGTGCAGGTCGGTGTATTTCGACAGGTCAGCCGACAGCCCGACGATATCCTGACGTTGCTCCGCGAGCGCCGCCAATGCATGGCCGAACGGAGCCGGGCGAGTGGCCTGACCCTCGGACGCGATAGACGCGATCATCGCCGAGGTGGTCAGTTTTTTCTTCGTGGCAACGGACGGAGACGGTGTGTGATTGGCAGAGCTCATACGATTTTCCCCTCGTCGAGGTTATTCAGTGCGACGTCCCATTCATGCTCATCCACGCGGATGAAGTGGGTCTTTTCACGGGTTTCCAGAAACGCCACGCCCTTGCCCATTTTCGTGTCGCAGATGATGACCCTGGGCTGAGCGCCGACGTGTTGGCGGGCCGCGTCGAAGGCTGCGACCAGTGCGTTCAAGTCGTTGCCGTCGACGCGCTGGGTAAACCAGCCAAACGCCTGCCAGCGATCCACGATGGGTTCGAAAGCCAGCACTTCACTGGAGTGGCCATCGGCCTGCTGGTTATTCACATCGACGATCGCGATCAGGTTGTCCAGTTTCCAGTGCGAGGCGGACATGGCCGCTTCCCAGGTCGAGCCTTCGTTCAGCTCGCCGTCCGACAGCAGGTTGTAAACGAAAGATCTTGAGGCCTTGCGCTTCAGCCCCAGGCAAGCACCTACCGCAATGCCCAGACCATGACCTAGCGAACCGCCGGTTATTTCCATTCCGGGGGTGTAAGTCGCCATCCCGGACATGGGCAAACGGCTGTCATCCGAGCCGTAGGTTTCCAGTTCATCGAGCGGGACGATTTCCGCCTCTATCAATGCCGCGTACAGCGCAATGGCGTAGTGGCCGATCGACAGATAAAAGCGGTCACGCTGTTCCCATTCAGGGTCTTCAGGCCGATAGTTCAGCGCGTGAAAATAGGACACGGCGAGCAGGTCCGCAGCGCCCAGCGCCTGTCCGACATAACCCTGGCCCTGAACCTGGCCCATACGTAATGCGTGTCGACGAATGTTATGAGCACGCTGCGCCAGCGAAGTGGAAGGCGCAGGTAAAGTAGTGGCTGTCATGGTGATTACTCCGTTGACTCAACGATTGACCGAGGCGGCAGGGATGCGCAGCACCAGATAGGCGCCGATGAACAGCACGCCGGTAATCAGGTACATGCCGATGGCGCTTGATCCGGTCGTGGTGGTGATCCAGCCGATCAGGTAGGGCGAGCAGAAGCCCGCGAGATTGGCGAAACTGTTGATTCCGGCGATCCCGGCGGCCGCCGATACCCCGCCCAGCAGGGTGGTAGGCAGCATCCAGAACAGCGACGATGCCGAGAGAATGCCTGCTGCGGCGAGGCACAGGCTGAGCACCGACAGCAGCAGATTGCCGCCGAACAGCGCTGCCAGGCTCAGCCCGAGCGCGCCTGCGATCATCGGCCCGACCAGGTGCCAGCGGCGTTCTCGATGCTTGTCGCCGCTGCGCCCCATCAACAGCATCACGACGATTGCGCACAGGTAGGGAAGGCTGGTCATCAGGCCGATATGCAGCGGATCGGAAACGCCTGCATTGCGAATCAGCGTCGGCAGCCAGAAGGTGATCGCGTACTGGCCCATCACCACGCAGAAGTAGATGCATGCCAGCAGCCACAGACGCTTGTCGCGAATGAAGGCGCCTACCGACGCGTGTACCACTTTCTGGCTGTTGTCCTCTTGCAGCTCCTTGTTGACCAATTCCTTTTCTTCAGCGGACAGCCATGTCGCCTGATGCACGCCATCCTTCAGATAGCTCAGTACCAGCAAGCCGACGATCACCGTCGGGATCGCTTCAAGGACGAACATCCATTGCCAGCCAGCCCAGCCATGAACGCCTGCGAAGCGGGTCATGATGTAGCCCGACAGCGGGCCGCCGATCATGCCGGACAGCGGGATGGCGATGAACCACAGCACGGTCATGCGCGCGCGGCGATAAGAGGGGAACCAGTACGTCAGGTACAGCAGCAGACCGGGTGCCAGACCGGCTTCCGCCACCCCGAGCAGAAAGCGCAGGGCGTAGAACTGCCAGGCAGTTTCGACCAAGGCGAAGAGCGCGGAAATAATCCCCCAGGAGATCATGATGCGGGCGATCCAGCGTCTGGCACCGACCCGGTGCAGGATCAGGTTGCTGGGCACCTCACAGAGGAAATAGCCGATGAAGAACATGCCGGCACCGAGGCCGTAGACGGTCTCGCTGAACGACAGGTCGTTCATCATCTGCAGCTTGGCGAAGCCGACATTGACACGGTCCAGGTACGCGCACAGGTAGCACAGCATCAGGAACGGCATCAGTCGCCAGGCGGTCTTGCGGTAGGCATTGGCGCGCGTGGTCGAAACCGCGTCGAGGGTCATGGTGGTTATCATGATGGTCTGATCTCTTGTTTTTATAGATCGCCAGGCATTCGCCCGGCGTATCGTCGATCCAGAACAAACACGGGCTGTTTGCCAGCCCGTCTACACGCGGTCAGTGAATCAGCATGCCGCCGTTCACATCCAGCGTGATACCGGTGAGATAGGACGACAGGTCGCTGGCCAGAAACAGCGCGGCATTGGCCACGTCCTGCGCTGCGCCCAGGCGGCCCAAGGGAATGCCGTCGATGATCGCGTTGCGTCGCTCATCCTGCATCAGACCGCCGGTGATATCGGTATGAATCAGGCCGGGGGCGATGGAATTGACACGCACCTGATCAGGCCCGAATTCACGTGCCATCGCCTTGCCCAGTCCCAGCACGCCGGCTTTCGCCGCGCTGTAGTGAGGGCCACCAAAAATGCCTCCGCCGCGCTGGGCGGAAACCGACGACATGCAGACGATACTGCCCGAGGATTGGGCGCGCATGGTCGGGATCACCGCTTGCGACATGAGCAGAGTGCCGCGCAGGCTGACGTCGAGCACCTTGTCGTAATCGCCAGGGCGGATGTCCAGGGTCTTGATGGGCTGTGTGATACCCGCGTTATTCACCAGAATGTCAATGCGACCGTAGTGCGCGATGATTTTGCTGACGGCTTCGTGAACCTGTTTTTCATCGGCGACGTTGGCCGCCAGACCCAGATGACCTTCACCCAGTGCGGCAGCGGCATCGCGTGCAGCGGACTCATCCAGATCGATAATGACCACGCGTGCGCCATGGCTGGCGAACGTGACCGCAGTTGCGCGACCAATACCGCGCTCCGACGCTGCGCCGGTGATGACTGCGATTTTGCCTTGAAGAAGCATAAGGGTTACCTCTGATTATTGTTGTTGGATTCGATTCGGGTGATCGATGACTTCAGAGTGTTCCCGGTGCGGGTCCTGAGCAATGCCGCAAAAATCACTGGATGCTGAAAAAAATTCACCTCTCGTCAATCCGCTATACCAGTGGTTGAATGCATGAAACTCGAATAATCGGACACATCGGAGTGTTCATGCAGCCTGATGACGATGCACCTCTGAGCCTGCCACCGCTGAAAGCGCTTCAGGCCTTTGAACAGACTGCCCGCTTCGGCAATCTGGCCAGAGCAGCCGAGGTCCTGGACCTGACACCCTCGGCAGTCAGTCACCAACTGGCCAGACTGGAGGCTTTGATCGGACGGCAATTGTTCGTCCGGGCCGCGCGTGGTGTCACGCTCACGCCGGTCGGCGAGCAGTATCTGAAAGATGTCTCGGGGGTGTTGCACAGCCTTGCCGTCGCGACCGAACGTGCGGCAAGCGATGTCAGTCTCGATTGCTTGCGCCTGCATTCCGCGCCCAGTTTCGGGCTGCTCTGGCTGATGCCAAGGCTGGAGGCGTTTCGGGTAAGCCACCCGGATATCCAGATCAACCTGTCGTGCTCTTATGAGTCGCTGCATTTCAGCCGGGACAAGATCGATGTCGATATCCGTCATGGCAGACCAAACTGGCCGAGCTACGAAGTGCGCACCCTGCGTGACGAGAAATTCGCTGTGCTGGCGTCTCCGCAACTGCTGGCGCGTCGCCCGGTGCATAGCGCAGCGGACTTGCTCGACCGCGAATTGATTCTCTCCGAAGCCACGTTGCTCAAATGGCCTGAATGGTTTGCCCGGCATGGTCTGGCTCGCCCGGAAAAGCCTTATGCGCTGAGTTTCGACCGCTCGTACATGACGCTGGAAGCCGCCAGTCACGGCTTGGGTTTTGCGCTGGAAAGCACCTTGCTGGCGCAAAAGTATCTGGGCACTGGCGAACTGATCGAAGTTGCGCCTCAAGAATTGACTGCACCGGTTGCAGCGCATCATCTGGTCTTTCCCAAGGCCCATTCCGGCTTCCCCAGAGTCAGAAGATTTCTTGAATGGATGGAGCATGAGTTAGGGCAGGGGTTTGTGTTTTGAGCCGCCCCGCTTATGGTTAGCCTCTTTGCCAGGTGTGAGCGTGGCATAGGGCATGGGCTCATTCTCATGATGTCTGAATACGCCTCACCATGGAGATGTCATCATTTATGGAAAATAAACTGGTTTCCAGAACAGCGGTCGTTACCGGCGCGGCTCAAGGCATCGGTGCCGCCATTGCAAAACTCTTTGTGCAACAAGGCTGCTTCGTTTACGTCACGGATATTAACGACGACCTTGGTAATGCGGTTGCAAGCTCATTGGGTAGTCGCGCCTGTTTTCTGCGTCTGGATGTGCGGCGTGAAGAGGATTGGCAACGACTGGCCGCGCAGATTTCAAATCAAGGCCAAGGACATTCAGATCACGCCTGCCAAAGACGGTTTTGGCCGAAAGCTGGAGGTCGCGAAAAGCCGTAATCGGCCGGAAACAGATGCTTACTCAGAGGCTGCTTCCGGCTTGCTGTTCAAGCGGTCGAGACGGCAGATGGTTATTCTCTAACCGTGCCCCCACTATGCTCGCAAGAAGTAGAAACCTGGCCGTGCTAATCCACGAGCAAGTCTCAATTCTGTGGCCCCGGCAATACTAATGCCTTGTCACAGGTACGCTCAAATTGCAGGGGGGTTACGGTAATATGCCCAGCAAGAAGCTCGGCCGTTTCAGTACCTGCTGTATCAGCTTGTGTGTGCCTGTCCAGGCTCAACCAGTGATATTGAAGGCCGCGAGGATCATTCTCTGTGCGTACGGATACACCGCTCAAACGTCCAGATCCTTGGCGTGTCAGTTTCAATGGAAGCACGGCGGCCAAGGGGCAGCAGGGGAAATTGATGTTCAAGCAAACGTCTTTCGGCCAGTCCATACCCATGAGCTGGGCGATGACTTGTGGCGCATGATTGAGCGCGTTTTCCCAAGGTACAGCACTCCTGTCGGTAAACGACTGGCTCAACGCGATAGATGGAACCCCATACAGCAACCCCGTCATGGCGGCCCCAACCGTGCCCGAGAAAACTGTTTCGACTCCCAAATTCGCGCCTCTATTTATTCCTGACAAAATCAGATCAGGCCTGTCGTGATTGAGCAGGTGCTCTAACGCCATTGCCACACAATCCCCCGGTGTCCCGGTGACTGCAAAGCGTCTGGGGCCATGAAAGCTCATCCGCAATGGAGTGTGAAGACTCAGCGAGTGAGAAGTGCCGCTTTGATCCAGTAACGGAGCTACAACCCAAACCTCCCGTGCTATTTGAGACGCAATGCGTTCCAAAACCTTAAGCCCCGGAGCATCAATACCGTCATCATTGGTGAGAAGAATCCGCTCGAATCTCGGGTGGTCATTAGGCATCTTAATTCCCCTCATGATTTTCCGGCCGAATCTGAGAATACTGCCGTAGGCTGTTTTAGCTATAATTACATAGCTATTTTATTATAGGTATACCTTGATGGATATTTCGTTGTTTCGTGAACAGGTGACTCGACTAAGCAAACGTCTGCGTCAGGAAGCACAAAATCACCCTGAAACCTGGTCGCAAATGTTGGTCTTGAGTGCAATTGACCAAATGGACGGGACGGCGACGCCTTCGAAAATTGCAGAGGCCGAAAACATGCGGTCGTCGAACGTGGCCTCTCTGCTGCGCGACCTGCAAGCTCGTGAGCTGATTACGCGCACTCACGACACCAGTGATCTACGCCGCACATGGATAGGGTTGTCCGAAAAAGGCAGGCTGGTATTACAGACAAGCCGAGATCGACGCGATGAATGGCTGGGCAACGCGGTGGAAGCGTACCTTTCGGATAAAGAACTCAAACAACTGGAAGTTGCTGGAGCGCTGATGGAGAAGCTGGCCGGTTATAAGAAATTAAGCGATTAGCAAAAATAAGCCCCGACAGCAGGCAGCTATGGGTCGAGATTCGCCTCTCGCGCCAGCCGACTCTCGACCCGAATACGCTGCTCACGAAAAACAGAAATCGGCCAAGTGTTGCCGGTCGTAAACCATCGCTATGGTGATGCTTGACAAGATTTTCTGAGAGACTGAAATTCGACAAATACGAAAAGAGAGTCGCGCTTCAGTATCTCTTTTCCTCCTTCAATTTGAACCATGCCGCGGAACAGTATTCTGCGACCGTTGGGAGACCCGTTTGCTTAATGTTCCCAAGGATCTGATTGGTGATGACCGCCTGTCGCATGTGCTGAGTGCCAGCGAGAGGCTGACCAGTGCGGCCTCGGTTGAGGAGGTCGTCGCTGTGTTGAGGGACACGGCGCGCGCTGCGGTAGGCGCGGAGGGCATTGCGGTCGTCATTGAAAATGAAGGCCGCTGTTCTTATGTAGCCGAAGATGCGGTTTCTCCCCTTTGGCAAGGACAGAGCTTCCCGATTAGCCATTGTGTATCTGGTTGGACGATGCGCCATGGTGAGACGGTTGCGATCAGTGATGTTTGGCTCGATCCACGCATCTCGCAGGACGCTTACGCGCCGACCTTTGTCCGAAGCCTCGTGATGGTGCCCGTCGGTAGACCTGTTCCGTTCTCGGCGCTTGGCGCTTACTGGTCCGATGTTCGCGATCATGATCCCGATACGATCAAACTGTTGGAAAGTCTAGCGCGACTGGCAACCATCGCAATCGAGAATGCGCGCCTGACCCAGGCACGCAATCGCGGGGCGGCACTAAGGGCCACTCAGAATCGAATCCTTGAACTGGCTGTAGAAGTGACAACCCTGAACGTTACTCTGGACGCAATCGTCCGCGAAGTGGAAGCGCTGTCAACGTCGGGATTCGTGGGGAGCATCGTGCTCCTGGATGAGGACATGGATCACGTGGAGCATTGTGCCGGCCCGAGTCTGCCTGACGCTTACACTGACGCTCTCAAAGCTATTGCTGTCGCCCCGTTCCTGGGCTACCAGAGCGCATTAATGGCAGTGGCCGACATCATGATCGACCCACGCTGGAGCGAGTTCCGCGATCTGGCCGTCGGACATGGGCTGTTCGTCTGCTGGTCAGTCCCTATCCGTTCGGCGCAGGGCGCACTGCTCGGTGCTTTCGTCCTGTACCACCGTGAGCTGCGTGAGCCGTTGCCAGAGGATGTTGAGATCATCGACTTCGTGGCTCATACGGTCGGACTGATTGTTCACCGTGCACGAACGGATTCCGCGATCCGTATCAGCGAGTCGAGGTTGCGCCTGGCCGTTGACCACGCCGATGTGGGTTTTTGGGACGTGGATTTGGTGCATGACACGCTGGTTTGGCCTTTACAAACCAAGGCGATGTTCGGCATCTCGGCTAACGTGACGGTCACGTTGCAAGATTTCTATGATGGTTTGCACCCCGAGGATCGTGATGCGACGATCGACGCCTTCCTGGCGGCCGCAGACCCAGAGCGTCGCGCGCTCTACGAGGTCGACTATCGCACGATTGGCCGAGAGGACGGCGTCGTTCGCTGGATCACGGCCAAGGGGCGCGGGGTGTTCAATGCAGCCGGTGTCTGTTTGCGCGTCACCGGCACCGCAATCGAAATCACTGCTCGCAAGGCTGCCGAGGAGGAGCTGAGAGAGCTTAACGACACCCTTGAAAGGCGAATTGTCCAGGCCATCGCCGAGCGCGAGAAGGTCCAGCAGACGCTGCGCCAGAGCCAGAAGATGGAAGCGATGGGGCAGCTTACCGGCGGCGTTGCGCATGACTTCAATAACCTGCTCACGCCCATTGTGGGCACGCTCGATCTGCTCCTGCGACGTGGCGTGGGTGGCGATCGAGAGCAACGTCTCATCTCGGGCGCGATGCAGTCGGCGGAGCGTGCCAAGACGCTGGTACAGAGACTGCTTGCCTTCGCGCGCCGTCAGCCGTTGCAGACGGTTCCGGTCGATGTGGCCAAATTGCTGAGCGATATGGGTGATCTGGTGGCCAGAACGGCCGGGCCGAAAATCAAGGTGGTCGTCGATGCTCCAGAGAATCTGCCTGCTGCCATTGCCGATCAAAACCAGCTGGAGATGGCTGTTCTCAATCTCTCCGTGAACGCGCGTGACGCGATGACCGCAGGCGGCACCCTGTGCATATCTGCCGGCACGGTGCTGGTGGGCGATGGGCATCGTTCGAAGCTGCCGAAAGGCGAATACCTCTGTTTAACTGTCGCAGACACGGGCACTGGCATGGACGCTGCCACGCTTGGCCGAGCGGTGGAGCCATTCTTCTCCACAAAGGGTGTCGGCAAAGGGACTGGTCTGGGTCTTTCGATGGTGCATGGGCTGGCATCACAATTGAACGGTGCTCTCACGATTCAGAGTTCGCCAGGTTCCGGGACGAAAGTGGAGCTGTGGTTGCCGCGCAGCATGACCGTGCCAGCAGCGGCTTTGCACATTGTCGAGGCGTCAGAGCCGCAATTGACGCGCGGGATCGCGCTGCTGGTCGACGATGAGGAACTGGTACGGGCAAGCACCTGTTACATGCTGGCCGAGCTGGGTTACCGCGTGATCGAGGCCGGGTCAGGTGAAGAGGCCATGCAACTGATAGCCAACGGGCAGGCATTTGATCTGCTGATCACTGACCACCTCATGCCGGGTATCAACGGGACCGATCTGGCCCGAGTGGTCCGCTCCTCAAGGCCTGGAACCGCGATCCTGCTGGTCTCCGGATATGCCGAACGTGAGGGCCTTGATCCGGATCTTCCGCGGCTCACAAAGCCGTTTCGCAAAAGCGAACTTGCAGCATGCCTTGCCCCGCTTCACGGCAAGGGCGGCGGCCCCGCGCCAGAAGCTTATGGCTTGGCACCCTGACCTTCGCCAGAGTATGGGGTGAAGGCCATCGTTCCTGTCAGCTTGGATTTGGCAGTCAATGATGCGCCGTTCATCACAGGCTATGCCTCCAAACCTCCTTCGCCTGTGAAAATTTTTATGGTTGGCCGCTAGCGCTTATATCAGCTCTTCAAACGGCCAGCCGATGCGCCTGCCAAGCACCACCGTCCTCGCCTTGCGAGCCTGTCGACAGCAGCTGCTTTTCCGGCGCACTAAACATCGAGTGCAGGTTCTTTTCGATGGTGTTGCACAAGTCTTCCATGCGAATCCGGTGCTGACTGCTGCCGAAGGGCGCTTGCAGGTCGGTGCCGATACGGTCCATTGCCAGCAGCATGCAGCCGACCACCGTGGATATCGCCGGGGTGAACCAGCCCAGGGTGGTCACCATGCTCAGTGGCATGATGACGCAGAACAGGGTGCTGAACAGCCTCGGAAAATAGATGTACGGGTAGGGCAAGGGTGTGTTGGCGATGCGTTCCATGCCGCCTTGGCAGTTGGACAGTTCGACCATGGTCGACTCCAGTCTCGCCAGACGAATGCTGTCGATGCGTCCCGCTGCAAACTCTTCGGAGATGATGGCTGCCGAGCCGTTCAGAATGTCATTGGGAAAGTTATTGCTGTCAGAGGCCCGACGAATTTCGGCGTTCGACAACAGACCGTCGAGCCTTGCGGTGCCGACATCGCCTTTGAGATGGGCCCGCAGTGCCCGCAGGTAGGCCACGTGGCGATGAAACAGCACTTCTTTCACCGGGTTGTTGCGATCATCGGTATTACCCTCAATCAGGGTAATCACCTGGCGGCCATAGCTGCGTGAGCTATTGACCATCGCGCCCCATAACGTGCGCGCTTCCCACCAGCGGTTGTAGGCGCTTGTGTTGCGAAAGCTGATCAGCACGATCAGTGCCGAGCAAAGCAGCGTGAGAGGCATCAGCGGGAAATCGATGCCCTTGCCTTCTATCAGCATGACATCCATGGTCACGGCCAGGTCCCAGAGCAGAAGCCAGAACAGCGACCAGCCAACGTAGGTGACCGTTCGGCTGATACACCGCCATTTTTTTTCGAAAAGCCCCGTCATTACGGCACTCCCTTGCTGGGTTGGAAGAAGGCTGTATATGTTCAGTGAACACGTTATGCCGCGAACTTACGCCGCTCGCCTTAAAGCCCGCTTAATTTCCGGGTGCGTAATTTTCAACACGGTTTGCTGTGCTGTTTCGGCTGGTGCCTTTGAATTCGGCATGCACAGGTCATGCACTGGAACCGTCAACGGATCCGGGACCACACAGCCTTTGTCGATCCTGTTCAACTGGCGGGTAGCCGGACGTTTCGCTGTTTCTGGCGTTGTTTGATCGACACTTCGTTGCATTGCTTTCACGCAAATACTCGTTCCGGACAAGCCCGCCTCAGCGCTTTGCTGTTCAAACTCCGTAGACCGAGAGGGAATTTCCATGCACATCAACCGATCCGCCCAACAACCGCCTGGTATTGAGATAGAGAGCTTTCGAACCGCGTCTGACGCGTCTCTTGCTTCCAGTTCTGTGCGGTCCGTCAACTCCGGTGCGCAGGACAATCTGCATGCGATCACTGATTACCTGAAGGATCATGTGTTCGCTGCACACAAATTGCCGTTGACCGGCTCATTGGACGACCACGCTGCCATTCATGCTCATAACGAGCAGATCGATGCGCTGATCGATGCGCGCGCCAGGCGGTTGAGTGAGCAGGGCGAAACCCGTGCAAGCATCGGAGAAACATTTGCCAAGGCGGAAAAGTTCGACCGATTGGCGACGACGGCATCAAGCGCGTTACGGGCCACGCCATTTGCCGCTGCTTCGGTGCTTCAGTACATGCAGCCAGCGATTAACAAGGGCGATTGGCTACCTGCGCCACTCAAGCCGCTAACCCCGTTCATTTCCGGGGCGCTGTCGGGGGTGATGGACCAGGTGGGCACCAAGATGATGGATCGTGCGACAGGTGATCTGCATTACCTGAGCACCTCGCCGGACAGGCTCCATGATGCGATGGCTGCCTCTGTGAAGCGCCACTCGCCAGGGCTTGGCAGGCAGGTTGTGGACATGGGGATTGCGGTGCAGACGTACTCGGCGCGCAACGCAGTGCGTACGGTGTTGGCTCCGGCACTGGCGTCCAGACCGGCAGTCCAGAGTGCTGTCGACATCAGCGTGTCGACGGCGGGTGGTCTGGCTGCCAACGCAGGCTTTGGCAACCGCATGCTCAGTGTGCAGTCGCGCGATCACCTGCGCGGTGGTGCATTCGTGCTCGGCCTGAAGGATAAACAGCCCAAGGCTGACCTGAATGACGAAACTGACTGGCTCGATGCTTACAACGCGATCAAGTCAGCCAGCTACTCAGGTGCGGCGCTTAACGCTGGCAAGCGGATGGCCGGTCTGCCACTGGACATCGCGACTGACGGGCTCAAGGCGGTGAGAAGTCTGGTCTCGGCAACCAGTCTGGTACAAAACGGGGTTGCCTTGGCGGGCGGTTTCGCAGGGGTAGGCAAGTTGCAGGAGATGGCGACGAAAAACATCTCCCATCCGGCGACCAGTGCTGCGGTCAGTCAGTTGACCAACCTGGCGGGTTCGGCAGGCGTTTTCGCAGGCTGGACCACCGCTGCACTGGCGACTGACCCTGCGGTTAAAAAAGCCGAGTCGTTCATACAGGACACGGTGAAGTCGACTGCGTCCAGTACGACAGGCTATGTTGCCGACCAGACCGTGAAACTGGCAAAAACCGTCAAAGACAAAGGCGGGGAAGCGCTCGTCAATACCGGTGCCAGCTTGCGCAACACGGTCAATAACCTGCGTCATCGTCCCGCGCGTGAAGCGGATATTGAAGAGGGTGGTATTGCGGCTTCTCCAAGTGAAACACCGTTTCAGCCTGGATGGTCGTAAGCAAACTGTAAGTTGCAATTAGACGGTAAAAAGGGGCGGGCTCAACGAGTGAGGCCACCCCTTTTTTCCAGCTGTCCGGTTGGGATTCAAAGCGCTGTGTGTTGGGTCGAGGCCTTGGTTTTATCATAGGCATGTTTGACATCGGTCATGGCGATGTTGCTGGTCTCCAGCTTCAGGTCTTCGCTGTCGCTTTTTACCAGTGCGAACTTGCCGTGATTAGCGTCTACACCGTCCAGCTTGATATTCATGTCATCAAACTGCTTTTCACCATTGGTGCGAACCAGCGTTCCGAAATTGTTGGCTTCGAAACCAGTGATGTTCAAATGAGTGTTCGCGTTAAGTTGGACAACCTTATCGTCTGCGTTTTCAGCACTGCTGTTTTTGATTTGCAGATTGGTCACCTTTGCGCCTCCCTCGCCCTTGACAGTGATCATGTCCTCCCCGACGTTTTCGGCGTGCACGTTATCAATGGTGACTTGCTGGGCGCTTTTGGCTACCACATGTATGCCATCCACCTCGTTCTCGCCCAGATTCGCGTTTTTCAAGGTGGCGCCTTCTGCCAGTTCGAACAAAGGCTTCTGGTTTTCGCTCTGGTCTCCGTTACCCATCGACTTGTCGGCGGTGAAGGTTGCGCCATGTGCGTCATAGACTGTGTTGGCAGCGACTTTGATGGTGTCTTTCACCACAATGACCTTGCCGGCCTGGTCGTTGGCGCCCGCTGTATCCGAAACCGGACCCGTGCCTGAGGTATGGTTGGGGTTGGCCAGTTGCGGTGTTACGCCATCATCGTTCTCGCTGCTGCCTTCGACAGAAGGCGTGCTGCTACCTGTTGCAGTGGGTGCAGGGCTATCGCCGCCGTCACCGCCTGTTGCAGTCGGCGTATCGCCACCTCCATCACCTGTTGCGGTGGGGGTATCGCCGCTGCCATCACCCGTTGCGGCTAGCGTACTGCCGTCACCGCTGTCACCGCTATCGGTTGAAGGCGTACCGAGCCCGCCATTGTTCTGAAAAGGGTCCTGCCACTCGCTCGAGTCCTGATCTGTGTCCTGTTTTTTATTAAGGTTCATGAGCATCTGCAGCAGTGAAACAATCAATGCACTGAACAGCTTGATGAGGTTGGACTCGGGGTTGGCTGTGTTGTTGGCATCCTGTGGGCTCTGCACGCTGTTGTCGGGTTGCCCGAAACTGACGTTTTTCTGTGCGGCGCTGTTGAACAGCATGGCGCCAGCGTCTACGGCCTGCGGTGCGTTCTCATCGTGGAAGGTGTTTGTCTGCGGGCTTTTTTCACTCAGCGCCGAGAAGTCCAGCGCGGCTGGCGCGGGTTGGTAGGGCGTGGGGGTGATACCGATGCTCATGATGTTTTACCTCGATGGGGTGGACATATGAACCAGCGTCGTCTTCCGGATTTACCAGCGTCGGTCGCCGCGTCCCTGTCAGTTCTATAGGTCGACGAGGAATTCGCCAGATGTTGCTCGAAGTGAGTGGCAAAGCGAGGTGAGCGGTTCCCGTTTCGCCGCTATCGATGGCGATGTTTTCAAGACGCCATCCCTTGTGCGCTTGACGAGCGCAAGGAACCAAAACGCCTTTACCTTCGACTCAGTGCGAACACACCGGCAGAAAAACGGTGTGGCTTTATATCGCACTCAGAGGCCGTGAAATGACCAATAATGACCCGTACCACACCCTGATAAACGAAATCTGCGCGCTCAGCCTTATTTCCACGCCTGAACGTTTTTACGAATCTGCCAATTTCAAAATCAGCGAAGTGGACTTCACACTTCAGTATCAGGATCGCGATGAGGGCCGTGCTGTTCTGATTTACGGCGACATGGGAGCGTTGCCGACACGCAATCGTGACGCTGTATTGCTGGCGTTGATGGACATCAATTTTCATATGTTCTCGGGCGCCCATAGCCCGGTTTTCTCTTGGAATGCTCAGACCAGCCGGGTGCTGCTTATGGGGTCCGTGAGCCTGGAGCGAGCCTCTGCCGAAGGCGTGCTGCTGTTGATGAAGTCGTTCGCTGATCTGGCGAACGAGTGGCGCGAGCACGGGTTCATCGGGCAGGCCGCAACGGCAGGTGCTTCGGCTGAGCAGCCTGTTGCCACGGCAGCCAAACGCGAGAGCCTGTCGGCCTCAGGGAGGTTTCAATGAACACTCCGCGAATCGGTGGATCGGGCGGCATCGAGCTCGCCCGGATAAACCAGCAGCCCGATGCTATTCCCGCCCAGACCGCTCACCCGAATGCAGTGACGCCAGGCATGAATCCGCCGCTGACTCCCAATCAGGCAGGGCCGCACGCAGCAGAAAGCTCGGCTGCCGGTGCCGCGCGGCTGAATGTTGCGGCGCGACACACGCAGCTTTTACAAGCCTTCAAGGCTGAGCCTGCGACGGCTCCGGTCAGCGGCGCGCCGATGATCAGCTCGCGTGCCGCGTTATTGATTGGCAGCTTGCTGCAGGCTGAAAAGCTGCCTTTTGAAGTCATGGCCGAGCGTCTCTCTCCTGAGCGCTATCAACTGAAGCAGTTTCATGGTTCGGACTTGCAACAACTGCTGGACAAGTTTACCCAGCCGGGTCAGGCCCCCGACAAAGCCGAAGTCGGTCAACTGATCAAGGGCTTCGCACAATCGGTCGCCGATCAACTGGAGCACTTTCAGTTGATGCACGACGCTACGCCAACCAAGACAGGCCCGCATGCCAACGAGGATCGGGCGACTCTTGCCGTCAGTCAGGCCGCTCTTGGCGAGTACGCCGGTCGTGCTAGCAAGGCAATCGGCGAAGAGCTGAGCAAAAGCATCGTGTCGCTGGATGAGCACATCGCTGCAGTGGATGTGAGCTTGCAAAGTGCCGAAGAGGGCGACAAGGAAGCTTTGCACGCTAACAGGCAGGCGCTGGTTGATGCCAAAACCACTCTGGTCGGCCTGCACGCCGATTTCGTCAAATCGCCAGAGGCCAAACGCCTTGCTTCGGTCGCCGCACATACACAACTGGACACCGTCGTCAGTGATCTTGTCACTGCCCGCAACTCGGTTGGCGGCTGGAAAGGTGCCGGGCCGATTATTGCGGCTGCGGTTCCGCAGTTCCTGTCGTCAATGACGCACCTGGGTTACGTGCGTTTGTCCACCAGTGACAAGCTGCGAGAGGAGGTGCCTGAGATCAGCAGCGACGCCAGCATGCTCAAGGCGGCAATAACCGGAATGGTCGCGGGCATTGCTCACGAGACAGTTAATAGCGTAGTGAAACCGGTGTTTCAGGCTGCCTTGCAGAAGACTGGCCTGAACGAGCGCTTGAACATGGTGCCACTCAAGGCTATCGATACCAATTCGGTGATTCCTGACCCCTTCGAACTGAAAAGCGAGCACGGTGAACTGATCAGGAAAACGCCCGATGAACTCGCTCAGGACAAGGCATTCGTCAAGGGCGAACGCGCGGTGCTGAACCAGAAGAAGGTCCAGGGTTCGTCCACCCATCCGGTGGGTGAACTGATGGCTTACAGTGCCTTTGGTGGTTCTCAGGCAGTGCGCCAGATGCTCAACGATTTACACCAGATCAATGGCCAGACGCTGAGCGCAAGAGCCCTGGCATCCGGCTTTGGCGGGGCGGTGTCTGCCAGTTCGCAAACGCTTTTGCAGTTGAAGTCGACGTATGTCGATCCCGCAGGGCGCAAAATTCCGGTATTCACGCCAGACCGAGCCGAGACAGAGTTGAAAAAGGATCTGGCCAAAGGCATGGACCTGCGCGAAGCGTCGGTACGTACCACGTTCTATAGCAAGGCAATATCGGGTATTCAGAGCTCGGCGCTGACCTCGGCACTGCCGCCAGTGACAGCCCAGCCCGAAGGCGCGCGCGGTACGCTCAGTGCGGGGAATATCCTGCGCAACATGGCTCTGGCCGCAACGGGCTCGATTTCCTACTTGTCCACGCTGTACGCCAACCAGTCTGTCACCGCCGAAGCCAAGGCGCTGAAGGATGCGGGCATGGGCGGCGCAACGCCGATGCTGGATCGTACCGAAACAGCCTTGAACAACATCCGCCATCCGAACAGGGCATCGCTGCCACATACCTCCCAGCCGGGCACATTGAGCGGCATTCCAAGGGCTATGGAAAACGCTTATCACATGGGCCGAGGCGCGTTGCAGCTGCCAACCCAGATGGCTGTGGACACGGTTCGAGTGTTGGCAGACGGTGTGCTGAACGGCGTGTCGTCAGCACGCGCTGCGCTTACGCCAGCAAAACCGCCTGAAGCTCGCGGGTCCGTCGACGAGCCCCGGAACGCGGCCCCAACGTCGCCAACCAGCCCCACAGTGCAGCGGCCGGCACCTTCCGTTCCGCTTGACGACGAGCAGTTGCGGGCGCTGGAAGAAGGCTTGCTCGCTCCGCGCTGATTCCAACGCCGGGCACAGTCCGTACCTGTCTGCTGTCCGGCTGATTCAGACTGCTTTAACTTTAAAGGACTATAACGATGAGAAACCCGACACCCGATTTCGCCCGCTTCATTAACGCTCTGAGCGTCCAGCTCGGTACATCATTGGCCTTGCAGAATGGCGTATGCGCCCTTTACGACGGCCAGAACAACGAAGCGGCGATCATCGAGTTGCCCGAGCACAGCGAAATGGTCGTCTTTCATTGCCGTGTAGGCCGTTGTCCGGAGCGTTCCACTGATCTGCAGCGCCTGTTGAGCCTGAACTTCGACGTCGCCCGTTTGCACGGTTGCTGGTTTGCTGTCGATCAGGGCGATGTACGTCTATGCGCCCAGCGTGAACTGGCATCGCTCGATGAACCGGCGTTCTGCGATGTGACTCGCGGCTTCATTTCCCAGGCACGCGAGGCTCGCGCATTTCTGGCTTGAATAAAAAAAGCGCCGCGTAAAGGCGGCGCTTTTTTCACTGTTTGCGTTTTCAGCTTTTCAGTTCAAACCCTTCTTGCTTCAACTTGCTCGCCGCTTCCTTGAGCGACGCCGAAGGCCGCGACAACTCGCCGTCAAAGGTGTAACCAATCGGTTTGTCCTGGTCTGCGCCATAAATGAAGTTGATGCGCCCCAGCGTTTTAGTGACACTCATATTCGCTCCGCTGTTATAGCTGACCAGGGGTGTTGGTGAGGTGAAGTTTTCAGCCTGAGTCGCGGTGTGGAATACCACCAGGCGCTTGATGCGCATCTGGCTGCGGTCCCCCAGAAGGTCGGAGAGGTCGCTTTGGGTCATGGTGCCGTCCAGGCTACCTTCGTCGATTTTATCGACCAGTGAGTCCTTCGGTTCCAGCCGTACGCGCGCCAGTGTCCCGATGCTGCCCTCCATGTCCTTGAGCATGGCGCGGAGTTTCGGGTCCTGGCGCATGAATTCGGCAACCCTGGCTGCATTGCCGGGGGCGCTCGCTTCACGCACTGAGCCCATGATTTTGGTGAGTATGCTTTCACTGCTCAGGCCGGAGAGGTTGGTTTTGCTGGTCTCAAAACGTGCGTTATCCATCACGCTGTGCTTATTGACTGATGCCCGATGCTCGACCGCCCCGCGTTTCAGGCCACGAAGCGCTTTGTACTGCTTGTCGTTCTGCCATTGAGTGTCGGCAAACAGTTCTTCAAGGCCGTCGAGGTGCGCCTGAATAACCTCATCCGGTTTCTTGCCTGCGTAACGCGCATTCAGCGGGTCGGCCAGTTCGGCCAGTTTTGCTTTGGTCGTGCTGTCCTTGAATGCCTCGCCGAGGCTTTTAGACAGCTTGCCCAAACCTTCGGTGGTTATCGGCTTGGCGACGTTATAGCGAAACTTGACCCGTTTGACAGTCCTGTTCTCTACGCTGAAATTGACCGCTACTCCCAGATTGTTGGCGGCTGACTGTGAAGCGGGCGTCGGTCCCGGCGCGGAGGCGGGTGTGCCTGTGGGGGCGGTGTGGGTGCCGCCGATCTGACCGCGAAGCTGCCCGCCAAGCGTTGCGTTGTTGAGAAAACGCGGACGGTTCTTGCCGCCTTCGCGCAACTCGGTCTTGTCGTTTTTCTGGGTCAACGAGTAATCGGTGTAGGTCATCAGGTTAACGGTGATGTTCGCCGCGAATCCGCCGCGCACCACCGCAGAGAACGAATCGCTATTGGGATCGGCATCCGGGTCTCTGTCTTCGGTCAGGTTTATTCCTGCGCGTAGATCGGCAGTTCCGCCCGCCGTGAGGTCGAAGTTGAATCGCCGCGCCTGGTAGGTCTCATGGTCTACTGCTTTTTTAAGTACCTGCAAGGGGTTCAGCTTGCCTTCAAACAGATCGTCGACAAATGCGTCGATGTCTTCATCCGGAACGTTGAAGACCACGCCGGCACGTTGGCTGGCGGCGACGGTGGCTGTCACGTCCACGCCCAGGCGAAAGTTGGGGGTCAACGTGCGGTTGTTACCGACGTCGACACTACGAGCAGGATGGTTTTCGTCAAAAAAGCCCGGCCAGTAGTCTTTGCCGGCACCGAAGCCACCGCTTACGTTTCCCGCACCTTCGCTGATCAGGTACAGCGTAACGCCGCCCTCGCAACGCTCGGCATTGAGTATGTAGTTACGGTTGCCGGTAGTACCTGCCGTTGGCCATAGTCCTGTGGCCTTGTCGGCAAGAATGATGAACGGGGTGGTAAGGTTCAGTCCGTAACTGCGCTGCAGCCCGATTTCGTCGTCGCCATGCTCCAGTTGCTTGAGCATGCTTTTGAATTTTCCGGCCAGCTCCGCCTGGTCCTTGCTGCCTGTGGCTGCGCGCATATTGACGCTAACCGCATGGTCAGCTTTTTTGAACGACTTGAGGAATGTCTTGACCGCTTCGTAACCGCTTTCCAGCGCTTTGTTATCGGTAAAGCCCATGTCTGTAACCACCTTGACCGGGTTTTCGCCGTAAGTCACATCACGCAGCGTCGCCAGTTTGTTTTGTAACGGGTCTATGTCGGCTTGCGGCGGTAGCTGTTCGACCTCGTCGAGCAGCGCGCCGAGGCTTTTCAGCGTGACCAGATCCAGCGCCAGACGCGCTTTACTCAGGCCATGCTCCTCACTGGCATCGCGGCGCTGCCCCAAGGGTACATCGGCTTTCTGGTGGCTGAGTTTCAGCCCTTGATACTTCAGCGTGCCGAGTAACTTTTTGGTGGGGTTTTCAGCAGACGGAGCAACTTGAGTCAAGGCGTCCTGAAGCTCCTTGACCAGGTCATGTCCAGAGCTTTTGAAGTTGAGCTTTGTGCCCAGCTCAGCGAGTTTCTTGCCGAACTGAGTGCGCACCGACGGCTTGGCCAACTCACCGTGCTGGTTGAGAATGCCATCTTGTTGCCTGAGGTTTTTCACCTTGCCATAGCTTTGGCCGATAGACATCAGCGCCGTATAGCTGTGATTTTCCAGCTCTTCGCGCAGGGTTTCCAGTTCCTTGACCAGCGTAGCGCCTTGAGGCCCCAGTTTTGATTCCAGTGCGGCAATGCGCGCTTTCAAATCCTTGCCCGGGGCTGGTGGCCTGCCGCCGGACTCATTGATCAGCTCCAACTGCTTGAACAGCATGGACTCGGTTTCATAAACCTCATTCAGACCCAGACGACCGTGGTGGCGATGTTGAATACTGTTGCCAACGTTCTTCATCCAGCGGGGCACTTCTGCGGTGTTTTTGTAGACGTTGGCGCGTATGAATTCGCGGGTGCTGGCTTTTTTGGATTTCTCCACACCGCTGCGCCCGAATGCATTGATGTCCATTCTGAGCGTCAGCCCGGTTTTTGGAATTCGCCAGGTCTTGTTCGATCCCGTGATTCGCGAGTGCACGTCATTCAAACCGTTTTCTTCTACCGGGCGCTGCTCGAAAGCTTGCCATTTGCCTGCACTGAGCCGCATCAGACCCTGGCCCTCGGCGTCTTCGATCTGGGCGCTGAGCACGTTGTCGTCATTGGCGAAAAGTGCCTTGACCGGCTGACCCCCAGGTAGGGCAACCGGCGTCCAGCGGGCGCGCATCTGATCCCCCAGCTTTGTCGATTGCCAGGCTTCCTTGGGCAGGCAATAAAGCCCGCCGGTACTGGTGAGCGCATGAAGGTTCTGTTTTTCATCCAGAGCAAGGCTCTTGATATCGCCCTCCAGGCCGGGGATATCGAGAGTGAAGGGTTTGTGATCCTTGCTGTGGGCGGTCAGCTTGTTTTGGTCATCAAGGGCAACGAAGCATTTGTTGCTGACCATTGCAAAGGCTGTGATCACTCGGTCGTCGAGGCCTTCGATTTCCTTGCCCATCTCGACTGTTGTCGAGCGCGCGGTCTGTGCCAGCGCTGTGTTGTGGTCAAAGGCCATGTTGGGGTGTTCAGGAGTCACCTTGAGCGCGTGCAGTTTGCCGCCCTTGAGCACATAGGCGTTGCTGTCGGCACCGCGTTGCAGGCGCTCAATATCTTTTATACCGGCGTCTTTCCAGCATTCGGGCGTCGCGTCCCAGCGCTGAATGCGTCCTTCGCTCAGGCCAACCAGACCCGCACGATCGAGGTTGAGCCGGTCAGCGGCGGTGGGGGGCGGGGGCATGCTCAGCCCGCGATTGTTGCTCAGTACCAGAGCATTGGTCAGGTTCCAGCCGCTTTCCAGTTTTGAATCCTGCTCATTGAGCGCGTGGGAGTGAATCTCGCCCTGGCGGTTTTTGATCAATGCATGCACACGGCCGTCATCCCCATTGATGAATCCGGTGACGCTGTCGTGGCCACCCAGCGGCAGGCCTGCCAGTTGAAAGTTTGCCTGATCGGGCATCAGCTTCAATTGCGGGTCATTGCTTTCAAATGCGCTCCGGTCCGCGCTGTAAAGTCTGCCTTGGGTGTCTGCTATGAACAGCTTGTTGTCGCTCAGGCCGACCGCAGCCGCTTGCGCCTTGCCGCCGTCGAGTTCAAGCGCTTTGGTTTTCTTCTCGGTCAGATCGCCAATCACCGGGCTCATGTCTGTGAGCAGAATCGCCTGGGTCTCTTTGCCGCTGAGCAATGCCGCTCTGTTGTCCGGCGCCACCGAAAATGACTGCAGATCCTTGACTTCAACGTGCGGCATGAACGGGCTCGTGAGGTCGACTACCACATCGTCGCTTTTCGCATAGACCGAGCCGTTGCCGCCTGTCGCCAGACTGTTGAAAGCAATGTCCTCCGTGCCTTCAGGCGCTTTCCAGCGAGCACTGAGCGGGTCGAACTGATAGAGCCGGTCTTCATGCACACGCATACGCTCGCCGTCGTGCCTGAGAAGCACGCCGGTGATGTGAGCGATGTGCGCCTTGCCGGGTAACTCTTGAGTCTTGCGTCCGCTCGCGGTGTCGACGTGAATGTTGCCGTCTTCACGCTCCAGTTTCACAGCTGGCGGTTTCTTTCCTTCTATATGCAGTGCTTCTTTGCTGCTGCGGATCAAGGCTAGCGAACTGTCGTCCTGCGCCAGGTGCAGCAGGTGCCCGTTGGCCTGTAGCAACTGATGGCCGTGCACGCCGTCTTTGCTTTGATGGGCCAGGTAGGTTTGCCTGGGGGTGGCGAGAATGGAATCCAGCAATGGGGCCAGGCCGGGAGTATTGAACGTGGAGAAGTCAGGCTTTCCCTTGGCGTCCAGTTGAATGCTGCCTTGTGGCTCTGAGTTGCGAACCAGTTTTTCGTCTTTCAGCTCGAAACGGCCTCCGTTGCTGCGCGTCATCATCGATTGCCGAGAACTCTGGAGCGTTGCCGGCTCGTCCGGGTCTTGGGCTTTGGTGCCGGAAGTGCTGGCGCCGCTATGCCCCGCACGCGTCACTGGCTGGCGCGTATCGTCCAGGTCATCAAGACTATTGCTCGATAACTGAGATACAGGCGCTTTATCTTTGGCTGTCTTCGCATTTGAAGTGGGCTGTGAAGGCTTGACGTTTTTTACGGTGGGAGGCGTGGCCGCTTTCTGCTGCGGTGCCTTGGATTTCTGGAACAGTTTGCTGACGTTCTTCAGCGCTCGCTTGCCGACACTGCTCAGTGAGTGCGAGGAGCGCTGCTTGGGTTGTTCGGTTTTTTGCTGTAGATCAGTTGCAGCGTTCGTATTTGCCGGGACTGGCGGCTGAATGATGCTTCCGGTGTTGCGGTGGATCGATGATGAATGCACGGTGAATCTCCCTGTCCATTTGCCACTGATGGCAGCCTGATGCAAAGCGTGAAAATTCCTTCATCGGCTGAGTGGCAAGTGATGGTGGAGGGTTCCATCGCAAATACTTATGGCTGAAATGATTCAGCCAAGCGCCTTGCAGCGCTGATATCGGTTTCAAAGGGAACCGTAACGGTGAACGTGCCACGTAGGATGGACACGTTCAGGACATTCCCCCCATGCCCGCCGTTGCCTCCTTCGTATCGCGCCCCCGCTTGCTGGCTCGCGCTATTCAAATCGCTGTCCTCGCCTTGGGCTCGCTGTGTGTGGGTTGTCAGTCTGTGGACTATTCAGCACCACGGCAGGAACGCAATCCGCGGCTGGTTACGGGCCTGGTCTACTGGGGGGGAGATGATCAGGAAGGTGCGCGTGCGGCAGAGAGCATTTCCGATTTGCCCGTGTATAACGGCGAGGACGTGTGGCAGCGCGTTGCGCAACGCAGCAGGCTGGCCGCTGGCCAGGGCATGAATGAGCGTATCGCTCGCCAGCGCGACTGGCTGCTGAGCAATCGTGGCTTTATCAGTGGGGCAAGTGTCCGGGCCAGCCCCTATCTGCATTTTATTGTCGAGCGCCTGGACGAGCGCAACATGCCGCTGGAGCTGGCACTGTTGCCAATGATCGAAAGCTCCTACAACCCGATGGCCAATTCACCGGCCGCTGCGGCGGGCCTTTGGCAATTCATGCCTTCTACCGGGCGCAGCTTCAATCTGTATCAAAGCGCTACGTATGACGCTCGCCGTGACGTGGTGGCATCCAGCAGGGCGGCGATGGATTACCTGACCCGCCTGCATGATCAGTTCAATAATGACTGGCTGCTGGCACTGGCGGCCTACAACTCGGGCGAAGGCACCGTCGGCCGGGCGATCGAGGCCAATCGGCGGCGCGGCCTGCCTGTTGATTACTGGCACCTGAATTTGCCCAGGGAAACCCTGGATTACGTGCCCAGGCTGCTGGCGCTCTCGCTGATCGTGCGCAACGCCGCTACCTACGGTGTAAAACTCACCCCGGTCGCCAATACGCCATATTTTGACGTAGTCGAACTCAACCATGCGGTAGACCTGACCCAGCTTGCGGCCACTGCGGGTGTGGATGAGGGCCAGTTGCTGAGACTCAACTCGGCGTTTCTGCGCAAAAAAACGCCGGATGGACCAGGGCGGTTGCTGTTGCCCAAGACTCAGAAGCAAGTGCTGACAGCCGGTATCGCGCGAATAACCGGGGAATCTCCTGTGACTACGGGCACCCCTCAGCGCATTGAAAAGCCTGTGGTCGAACACTTGGCATTACCCCGGACGGCACAGCCGGTGAGGGTGGTCGAGCGAACGCCGGTGCCCAGGCCCGTGCAGGCGGTGGAGGTGGCTGAACGGGCACCTGTGCCCAAGCCCGTGGAACCCATGCAGGTGGCAGAGCAGGCTTCTGCGCCGCAAACACCACCCTTGGTACCGGCTGTCGAGCATAAAGAGCCGCCGATGACCCTGCGGACACCGGCAAGGGAGGCATTATCGGTGCCTAGCGTGGTACAAGCCGGGCGCTACGTGGATGACCGCTCGTCGCCTCGCAGACGTGATGATATCGAGGATCGTACGGGCCCGCGCGAGCTGCCAAGCGGCCCGCGTATCGTGGTCTATGCCAGCGGTTCACGCTAATAACCTGCGGTTTTAAAGCCGGATGCCTAGCAAAATCACCTGAAAAATGCCCTTTTTTGGTGCTTTTTCTTGTTGGCGTTTCGGTGTGACTCGCCGTTAAGACGCTATATTTCAACGCTGATACGTCCTTGTTTTTGTTCTCGTTCGTGGCAGGTAGCCATGAACTTTTTACGCTCGCCGACTATTTTCGCTGAACTTTTGTAAAGGTTTGTAAGCTAGTGCTTACACACATTTAGAAACATTCTTCCGTGATGACGAGGTATCACCGATCTTTATGGTGGCCACCTTTGGCGTAGCGACAGCTTGCGATTGGCGGATTGTCCTACACTGAATCCTTTCAGTTAACTATCCCTTCCCTCCAATTTTGAGTCTACGCGCAACGAAATCCACTCGTTCGGATAGCCGAATGGCTGGGTGGCAAAAAGCTATCTCGTTTCGAGCCCGAAAACCGGGAGAATTTTGTAACCCTCCATGCCGAGGGTGAGCAGCGTTCGGAAAACCGAATGAATGAAAACCTGTGAGTAACGCTGTTCAGCGTTACGTGTAACGTCTTCCGTTTCCAATCAGTAAGTTAAGTTTCAATGTCGAACTTTTTGTTTTGGTTCGGTAGTTGGGTAACTTAATTTTCCTTGAGGGGGGACTGGTTAAGTGTGTGTTTCCCGTTTTTATTTCTTTCAGCCCGTTATTAGTTGAGCCCTTTCATGTGGCCTGTAACGGTACGTTGGTTTTTTATAAGTCGAGTCACTTTGCTGCACGGTTTTTTCTAATAATAAACCGTGTGATTACATGGTTTTTTGCCCGGGTCCAAGACGGGGCAGTCGGACGAACGGCCCGCACGCCGGGGGTTTTAAGATTTTTTTGAACGGTAAGCGCTTGATCGGAATGGAATATCGATAGATTAAACTAATCATCCCAACAGTCTGGCTCTATGCGGGTGTTGCTCGTCATATGACGATATTACTATGATAATAATTCTCAACTTTGTGAGCTTTTTCTCATTTCATGGGGAACTAAATTACTATATGTGTGCCTTGTAAGACGTGGTATTAATAGTCCGCTTGCCACCCACAGTGAGAGTGATCGATGAGCACAGACATTGATAAGGACGTCCGAGAGTGTTGGGACGTAACTGCATTATCCGCTGGTCATCAAATTGCAATGAACAGCGCATTTCTGGATATGGACTTGCTGCTGTGCGGGGAAACCGGGACGGGTAAAGACACCCTGGCCAATCGCGTTCATGAACTGTCCAGCAGGTCCGGGCCCTTTGTCGGCATGAACTGCGCTGCCATCCCCGAATCGTTGGCAGAAAGCCAGTTGTTCGGTGTCGTCAACGGCGCATTTACCGGTGTCTGCCGCGCTCGCGAGGGCTACATCGAGGCGTCCAGCGGCGGCACGCTTTACCTCGATGAAATCGACAGCATGCCGCTCAGCCTCCAGGCCAAGCTGCTTCGCGTGCTGGAGAGCCGGGGAGTCGAGCGGCTGGGCTCGACCGAATTCATTCCACTGGACCTGCGCGTGATTGCTTCCGCCCAGCGCCCTCTGGATGAACTGGTGGAACAAGGACTTTTTCGTCGCGACCTGTTTTTTCGGCTCAACGTGCTGACGCTCCACTTGCCAGCCTTGCGCAAACGTCGCGAACAGATCCTGCCATTGTTCGACCAGTTCACCCAGGAGATTGCCGCTGAGTTCCAACGTCCCGTTCCTGCACTGGATAACGGGCGTGTGCAGATCCTGCTCAGCCATGACTGGCCGGGCAACGTGCGCGAACTGAAATCCGCGGCCAAGCGGTTTGTGTTGGGGTTCCCGCTGCTGGGGGCCGAACCGATGGATGCTCGCGATCCGGTGACAGGTCTGCGCATGCAGATGCGCGTGATCGAAAAGATGCTTATTCAGGATGCGTTGAAGCGGCATCGACACAATGTCGACGCCGTGCTTCAGGAGCTCGAACTGCCTAGACGTACGCTTTACCACCGTATGAAGGAGCTGGGAGTTGCTGCATAGATCGCAGCAACGGCTGGAGTCCAAAAAGCTGATGTCTCGGGAGTCATGTGATGGATCTTGATGAGGGGTTTGATGACGACCTGGACGAGGAGCGTGTTCCAAATCTGGGGATCGTCGCTGAAAGCATTTCGCAACTCGGTATCGATGTGTTGCTGTCAGGCGAAACCGGAACCGGCAAAGACACGATTGCCCAGCGCATTCACGCAATGTCGGGTCGTAAAGGTCGCCTGGTTGCGATGAATTGCGCTGCGATTCCGGAGTCTCTGGCGGAGAGTGAGCTGTTTGGAGTGGTCAGCGGTGCGTACACCGGGGCTGACCGCTCCAGAGTCGGCTACATCGAAGCGGCACAAGGCGGAACGCTGTATCTGGATGAGATCGATAGCATGCCGCTTAGCCTGCAGGCCAAGCTGCTGAGGGTGCTCGAAACCCGAGCACTGGAGCGACTGGGTTCGACTTCGACGATCAAGCTGGATGTCTGCGTGATTGCTTCGGCCCAGTCGTCTCTGGATGATGCCGTCGAGCAAGGGAAATTTCGCCGCGATCTGTACTTTCGCCTTAACGTGCTGACACTCCAGCTGCCACCGTTGCGCACACAGCCTGAGCGCATTCAGCCCTTGTTCAAGCGCTTTCTGGCCACGGCTGCCAAAGAACTGGACGTTGCTCCGCCCGATGTCTGTCCGCTGCTCCAGCAGGTACTGTTGGGGCATGACTGGCCCGGCAACATTCGTGAGCTCAAGGCTGCTGCAAAACGTCATGTATTGGGTTTTCCGGTGCTGGGCGTCGACCCGCAGAGTGAAGAACACTTGGCCTGTGGGCTCAAATCCCAGCTGAGGGCGATTGAAAAGGCCCTGATTCAACAGTCACTCAAGCGTCACCGTAACTGCATTGATGCGGCAAGCCTGGAGCTGGACATGCCACGCCGCACGCTCTATCGACGTATCAAGGAGTTGCAGATCTGATTTTTTGCAGAGTGCTGGAACCGATTTAAGGGTCGTTACCACCTATCTGTACCAAGCAATTACGCTGGTACAGACCAAGGGGTATCACGTTATGAGCATCATGAGTTCTCTGACTAACGCGGGTCGCGGTGTCGTTAACACAGTGGGTGGCGCTGCGCAGGGTATCAACAGCGTCAAGAGCAGCGTCGACCGCAACACTGCACTGACCAAAAACACGGGTAGCACTGACAGTATCGATGCTACCCGCTCGAGCATCAGTAAAGGTGATGCAAAAAGCGCCGAGCTTGACGGCACTGCGAACGAAGAGAACGGCCTGCTGCGAGAGACGAGCATGCTGGCGGGCTTCGAAGACAAGAAAGAAGCGCTTTCCAACCAAATCGTTGCGAGCAAGATCCGGAACTCGGTCGTCCAGTTCTGATTTCTTGAATGCCCCTTCACACAGAGGGGGCTGCTACTTTGAGGAGGTTGTGATGCAGAGTCTCAGTCTTAATAACAGCACGCTGCAAAGCCCGACGATGGCGCTCGTTCTGATCCGTCCTGAAACCGAGACCACCGGGGCGAGTACATCCAGCCGGGCGCTTCAGGAAGTGATTGCGCAGCTTGCCCAGGAGCTGACCCATAATGGTCAACTGGACGAGAGCTCGCCATTGGGCAAGTTGCTCGGCAAAGCGATGGCCGCCAGTGGCAAGGCTGGCGGCGGCCTCGAGGACATCAAGGCTGCGCTGGACACGCTTATCCACGAAAAGCTGGGCGACAATTTTGGCGCTTCTGCCGACAACGCCTCGGATGCCGGACAACCCGACTTGATGACACAGGTGCTCAATGGCCTGGCCAAGTCGATGCTGAATGATCTTCTGACCAAGCAGGATGGCGGCACTCGTTTTTCCGAGGACGACATGCCGATGCTGAAAAAGATCGCGCAGTTCATGGACGACAACCCCTCACAGTTTCCCAAACCGGACTCGGGTTCGTGGGTGAACGAACTCAAGGAAGATAACTTCCTCGACGGCGACGAAACAGCACAGTTCCGCTCGGCACTCGACATCATCGGCCAGCAATTGGGCAGTCAACAGAATGCAGCCGGCGGTCTGGCGGGCGACAGCAGCGGTGGTGGCTTGGGCAGCCCTGTGAGCAATACGGAAAATTCGCCTGGTTCACTGGGTGACCCGCTTATCGACGCTAACACCGGCCCCGCCAGCAACAGCAATCCCAATGGTGATGTGGGCCAGTTGATCGGTGAGCTGATAGACCGAGGCCTGCAATCGGTATTGGCCGGTGGCGGCTTGGGAACACCTGTGAGCACCGCCAATACTGCCCTTGTGCCTGGCGGCGAACAGCCGAATCAGGATCTGGGTCAGTTACTCGGTGGCTTGCTGCAGAAAGGTCTGGAAGCGACGCTTCAGGATGCTGGCCAGACCGGCACCGGCGTGCAGTCCAGCGCTGCGCAAGTTGCCTTGCTGCTGGTCAACATGCTGCTGCAAAGCACTAAAAACCAGGCTGCTGCCTGATTGACACCCGCCTGACGGAGAACTCAAGTGACCATTTCCCACCTTGGTAATGTTAAAAACATCTCGCCGGAGCTCGGGCAGGATGTACCACAAGGGCTCGTTTCAGAACCTCCCCAGGCGGATGTCGATATCTTCACCGCCGCAACGCGTCCGGATAATGTCTCAAGCGGAGCACCGCTTTCCGAGCATATCGCCAGCGCGATTTCCGGTGGTCTGGGCGAAACCGAAAAAATGTCCCAGCAAGCCATGCGCTCCATGAAAAAGGCCTCGGGCAGCGGAGAGGCACTGGATATCGCGGCGATGACTCGCACATTGTCGCAATGCTCGCTGCAGACAGCGCTCACGACCAAAGTCGTCAGCAAGACTGCGCAGGCAATCGACAAGCTGACCAACCTGCAGTAGAGGTTCTCGTGAAATTTCTGAGCGCAGGGCTGCTGTTGTTTTGCATGTTGTTGCTTGGCGGGTGCAGTGATGAAACCGATCTGTTCACTGGCTTGTCCGAGCAGGACTCCAACGAGGTGGTTGCACGCCTTGCGGACCAGCACATCGATGCGCGCAAGCGCCTTGAAAAGACAGGTGTCGTGGTTACGGTCGCAGCCAGCGACATGAACCGCGCCGTACGCGTGCTTAACGCTGCCGGCCTGCCACGCCAGTCGCGCGCCAGTCTGGGCGACATCTTCAAGAAAGAAGGGGTCATTTCGACCCCTCTCGAAGAGCGTGCCCGCTACATCTATGCCCTGTCTCAGGAACTTGAAGCCACGCTGTCGCAGATAGACGGCGTTATCGTGGCCAGAGTGCATGTGGTGCTGCCGGAACGCATCGCTCCGGGCGAGCCGGTGCAACCTGCTTCTGCGGCGGTATTTATCAAGCACTCGGCTGCGCTGGACCCGGACAGTGTGCGTGGGCGTATTCAGCAGATGGTCGCCAGCAGCATCCCTGGCATGTCCACGCAATCGGCAGAATCGAAGAAATTCTCCATCGTTTTTGTACCGGCCACCGAGTTTCAGGAAACGACGCAATGGGCCAGCTTCGGACCGTTCAAGCTCGACAGCGAAGATTTGCCGTTCTGGCACCTGATGCTTTGGCTGGTACCGGCCGGTGTTGTCGTATTGCTGCTGATTATTGCGCTGCTGCTGCGCAGTGACTGGCGTGCCGCGCTGCTTCGGCGAATCGGGTTCGGCGCCCGGAGTCGATCAACCGTACCGGCGCGTGCCTGATGGAGCTGATTGCCGAGGAGCACTGGGTTCAATGGTGGTGCAACCCCTGGCAGTTTGCGCATCCGGACTGGCAACGCCGTTTTGCCTTGAACTGCGGGCTGACACTCAGTGACTGTGACGGGCTGATGGCCAGTCGTCACAGCGTATTTTTGCAGAGTGTCGGCATTGACCCCGATCAACCGCCGATGCCTGCCGAGCCGGTGTTGCGCTGGCTGGCGCTGACACCCATACAGCGTGACCGGGCGCTGGATCTGGCCGGGCGCATCTGCTTTTGCCGAAATGAAAGCGATGGCGCTGACGGGCAATGGTGCTGGGCGCTGACCAAAGCGCTGCGCCCCGGCGTCTGGCTGGAACTTGCCAACGAAGACCCTCGCTTGCTGTTGGGGGCCTGGCTGGGGCCTGAGTATTGGTCGCGATTGCGTCTGGCCTGGGCGCCAGATGAGCTTCCCGACACCCCGTGCGAGGCACCCGAGAATAAACTTCAGACGTTGTGGCAGGCCATTTTATGGCGTGTCACGGCGGTTTGAATTCGATCCGGTTCGCTCTGTATCAGGAATTCCCCATGCTCGCCAAACGCAGTATTACGCTGACTGCCACTGCGCTTCTGCCTGAACCTGTGCTGCGTCGTGAAGACATTGCCAACAGCCTGCTGGCTCGCGATGTTCTGGCCGACGCGCAGCGCCAGGCAGAGCAAATGCTGGTTCTCGAACAAGAGAAGGCCGACCTGCTGCATCAGCAGGCGCTGGTCAGCTTCTGGGAAAACGCCAATGCGTTCCTCGCTCAATTGCAGGTGCAGCGTGAAGTGTTACAGCAGCAAGCAATGACCGCCATAGAGGAATTGCTCAGCGAGTCACTTCGGCACCTGCTTGACGACACGACGCTGGCCGAGCGCGCCAGGGCACTGGTGAAAAATCTCGCGGCCAGTCAGCTCAACGAAGCGGTGGCGACCCTCAGCGTTCACCCCGATATGGCCGAGCCGGTCGCCGAGTGGCTGGCTGACAGCCGGTTTGCCCAATACTGGCAGCTCAAGCGCGACGCATCGCTGACCACCGAAAGCCTGCGCCTGAGCGACGCCAATGGCGCGTTCGACATCGATTGGGCGACGCTGCGCAACGGGCTGGCAGGCCGTGACTCGTCTGCCTGAAACAGGCTCTTGCGCCGAAAATGGAACCGCACCAGCCGTTTGCTCCACTCAAGGTTTGAACCTTCCTGCTGGAGTAAAAGGACATGATAAGTTTCAAATCTCTGCAAAATAACCTCGACAGCACGCTGAATCGCGCCTTGTCCGACGTGGATGACGTGCTTGAGGGTGGCAACGGGCATTTTACTGCCGACGACATTGATGCCTTCGGTGAGGCAAGTCAGCAGGCCGCTGTCAGCTCCAACATCGCTGACCAGTGCCAGCAAGCCGGCTACAAAATGACCAAAAATGTCATCGATGGATTTCAGTGAGTTCGCTGAGGTCGTCGGCCAGTGGTGTGATCAGCGTCCGGCGACTGCGCTGGACTGCTGGGTCGACGACGCCAACGCCCGCCTGGAAGTGGTTGGTCATGGAATACGTTGCAGCATCGAGCTGCTCGATCCCTACGATGCCAATGACTCCCAACGCATCGAGGCGTTGCTCAGCCACGGGGGTGCCAGTCTTGCGTGTGCCTGTGATGGCGCCTTCGCCATTGATCCGCAGACCCGCTGCATGGTCCTGGTCACCTGGATACCCAACCCCTGCAACCTCGCCGATCTACTCGATCGCCTTGAAAGCCTGGCCAATCAGCGTGCGGCCTTGCTCAGCCTGATGCATACCACCATTGGCGACATGACGCCCGCGATATCCGGGCGCACGACCCTCAATCACCGGCAACCGGGAGTTTGAAATGCGCAAGGCCTTGATGTGGTTGCCTTTATTGTTGATCGGGTTGACCCCTGTTACATGGGCGGTCACCCCCGAAGCCTGGAAACACACGGCTTACGCCTACGACGCCCGGCAGACTGAACTGACCACGGCGCTGGCTGACTTTGCCAAAGAGTTCGGCATGGCGCTGGACATGCCGTCCATTCCAGGAACGCTCGATGGCCGGATTCGTGCCCAGAGCCCGGAAGAGTTTCTCGACCGGCTTGGTCAGGAATACCACTTCCAGTGGTTTGTCTATAACGACACGCTCTACGTCAGCCCGTCCAGCGAACACACCTCGGCGCGCGTAGAAGTCTCATCCGATGCGGTAGATGACTTGCAGACGGCGTTGACCGATGTAGGCCTGCTGGATAAACGCTTTGGCTGGGGCGTTCTGCCTAACGAGGGTGTGGTGCTGGTTCGCGGCCCGGCAAAATATGTGGAACTGGTGCGTGACTACAGCAAAAAAGTCGAGACGCCGGAAAAGGGCGACAAGCAAGACATTGTTGTGTTTCCGCTCAAATACGCCAACGCGTCGGACCGGACCATTCGTTATCGTGATCAACAACTGACAGTAGCGGGTGTCGCCAGCATTCTTCAGGATTTGCTCGACACGCGTTCTCGCGGCGAAGCCATCAATGGCATCAACCTGTTGGGGCACGGTGGCGCAAATGCCGGACTCGCGGGTGGCGGCGCGGACACTCAAAGCCTGCCTCTGGATTCCAGCGGCATCGATACCGGCGCCTTGCAACAGGGCCTTGATCGGGTGTTGAGCTATGGCAGCGGCAGCAAGAAATCCGGGAAAAGCCGTTCCGGTGGCCGCGCGAACATTCGTGTAACCGCCGATGTGCGCAACAACGCGGTGCTGATCTATGACCTGCCTTCGCGCAAACCAATGTACGAGAAACTCATCAAGGAACTGGACGTCTCACGCAACCTGATCGAAATCGATGCGGTGATCCTCGACATTGATCGCAACGAGCTGGCGGAGCTCTCCAGTCGCTGGAATTTCAACGCAGGCAGCGTCGGCGGTGGCGTCAACCTGTTCGACGCGGGCACCAGTTCGACGATGTTCATTCAGAACGCGGGCAAGTTTTCTGCAGAGTTGCACGCGCTGGAAGGCAACGGTTCAGCGTCCGTGATCGGCAACCCGTCCATTCTTACCCTGGAAAATCAGCCGGCTGTCATTGACTTCAGTCGTACTGAATACATCACGGCGACCTCAGAACGCGTCGCCAATATCGAGCCCATCACCGCCGGGACCAGTCTGCAAGTGATCCCGCGTTCACTGGACCACGATGGCAAGCCTCAGGTGCAACTGATCGTCGACATTGAAGACGGCCAGATCGATATCTCCGATATCAACGATACACAACCCAGCGTGCGCAAAGGCAATGTCAGCACCCAAGCCGTCATCGCCGAACATGGTTCGCTGGTGATCGGCGGTTTCCACGGGCTGGAAGCCAATGACAAGGTCCACAAGATCCCCTTGCTGGGCGACATTCCCTACATCGGCAAGCTGTTGTTCCAGTCCCGCAGCCGCGAACTGAGCCAGCGCGAACGTCTGTTCATTCTGACGCCGCGGCTGATTGGTGATCAGGTCAACCCGGCTCGCTATGTGCAAAACGGTAACCCGCATGACGTCGATGATCAGATGAAAAGGATCAAGGAGCGACGCGACGGTGGAGAGTTGCCGACCCGTGGCGATGTCCAGAAGGTCTTCACCCAGATGGTCGATGGAACTGCCCCCGTGGGTATGCGTACCGGCGAAACACTGCCATTTGAAACCGATAGCCTTTGTGATCCGGGCGCGGGGCTGACGCTCGACGGTCAACGTTCGCAGTGGTACGCCAGAAAGGATTGGGGTGTTGCGGTTGTCGTGGCGCACAACAATACCGACAAACCGGTACGTATCGACGAGAGCCGCTGCGGCGGTCGCTGGGTCATCGGCGTTGCCGCCTGGCCTCACGCCTGGCTGCAACCGGGTGAAGAGAGCGAGGTATATATCGCTGTGCGCCAGCCACAGATATCGAAAATGGCGAAAGAGAGTCGGCCATCACTGCTCAAGGGAGCGAAACCATGAAGATCAGTAGCATTGCAGTTGTGCTGGTGCTGTTCGCTACCCTGTCGGGGTGTGCCACCCATGGCTGTACGGGAGTTGCCTGCAAACGTCCGGACTCCACAAACCGCGAACTGGTCATCTGGTGGCCGCCGGACATGCGCGACGGTCTGGACGACCAGGACCACGAGCGGGATTACACTGTCGTGAAGTTAAAGGATTAGAAATGATTGAGGTAAAGGAAAAAGCGGCGTTCTACTACAACGTTGCTGCCCAGAGCCCTGCGGTCTGGCCGGTGGCAAACGGGGTGTCCTTCGTCAGTCGGCGTGAGCATCATGACTGGGGCATCGCGCTGCACATCGAGGGGCGTGCGCTGCGTCCCGAGCAACTGAGAGAGGCGCTGCAAATGAGGTTCTCAGAGGCCGAGCGGTTCAGAAACTACTTTCTGTTTCTGGATGTACAGCGTGATTTTGTAGTGTGGCATGCCGTAAGCGACGCGCCGGATGCCGTCACCAACCTGGATGACATCCGGCGGCATGAGCTGATGCTGGCAGGCCTGGAACACCTGGCTTAGGCAATTCGGCCAGCATGAAAGAAGACCGCCCCTGCAGAGGAGGCGGTCTTTTTTTTGGGCAGCTGGAGCTGCAGGCACGAGCTACAGGTAAGGTAATGTTGAGGATTGTTTCAGGACGCGGTCTTCTAGAGGCTAGAGATTGAAACAGGGCGTGGGGGAGGGCTGGTGCATAAGCACCTGTTACGCCTGGCTTGCAGCTCCCAGCCTAAAGCTCCACCTCAACCTGAATCACTTCATCGGTGATTTCATCCAGCTGGCGAACCACTTTGTAGATGTGCCCGACAGCTTGCAGCGTGGGGCGAGGGATGTATTTGCCCACCTTGGCGCGGTACAGCGTCCTTGTCAGCCAGATGCTCTGTACCACCGGGATACCGGCCTTTTTGGCCCGCGCAATCAGCGCCAGCGCTTCCTCGTCCTCACCCTTGCAATGAATCAGCGGTAGAGGCGTCTCGCCTGGCCGGTAATACAGCGCCACCGCGTAGTGCGTAGGGTTGACCAACAGCATGTCCGCTTCCTCCACCGGATTGGGGGCGGTGCTGGGCTCCTGGTTGAGGATTTCATGGGACAGTTGTCGACGATGGCCTTTGACATGAGGATCGCCTTCGGACTGTTTGTATTCTTTTTTGATGTCCTCGTGGCTCATGCGCAGCTTCTTGGCGTGAAAGTATTTCTGCATGGCGAAGTCGACCATGGCGACGACTAGCAGCAACCCCAGAATCACGCGCAAAATATGGCGAAAGAGTTCGACCAATGCGTGCCAGTACGTCGTCAGGTCGCTGTTGGCCAGCAGGATAAGAGCACCAAGCGCGGGCTTGACCTGCATGTACAAGGTCGCGCCAATGGCGACAGCCTTGAGGACACTGAGCAGCAGGTTGAGGATGTTCTGCCCGGAAAACATCTGCTTGGCATGCGAGAAGGGGTTGATCTTGTTGATGTCCAGCTTCAAGGCCTTGGGCGCGAACAGAAAGCCGATCTGCATCCAGCTGCTGACCAGGCGCATCAGCATGGCCATGCCGACGCTGCATAACGTGAAGCTGAGCAACACGGAAAGGCCTTCGCTGGCGATCAGCTCGACGGATGCAGCAAAGCTCCGGTCAATACCTTTGAAAGACAGCGCCAGCAAGGATTGCAATCGGTCGACGCTGTCATCGGCCAGGCCCAGGGTGATTTCACTGACGACCATCAGCACCAGCAGTTTGCCAAGGTCCTGACTCTGCCCCACCTGACCTTTTTCGCGAGCGTCGCGTATCTGTTTGGGGGTAGCCTTTTCGGTTTTTTCACTCACGGCACTTGCACCAGAAGCGCCAGCAGCGACTTCAGATCAACCAGCTTCAACAGTTGACCGGTGCCCAGCTCCAGCAGCGTTGGCAGGTAGATCAACAGAAATGCCAGGCCAGCCATGCTTTTGGCTGGCATGGCCAGAATCGATACGTTCAACTGCTGTGCATACAGACCGATGATCGCAAAGGCGGCTTCGATCAATAGCAGCAGGGCAATGAAGGGTGCGGCATACAAAAGCATGTGCTGCATGGTCTGGTTGAGCTGTTCCAGAAAGATATCCAGGCCACCTGCGGTCATGCCCGGCAGCCAGGCAGTCGGTGGCCAGACGCTGTAGCTGTCCCAGATGACCTGAGTGATGAGTGAAAGGCCGCCAGTGAGAATCACCAGCATGATCAGGGTTTCCTGAAACAATTCGCCCAGCGGTGTGGCGTCCGGACCGAGTGCCGGGTTCAACTGGCCACCGCTGAGCGCCCCGCGCTGACTGTCGAGCAGGGCACCGACCGAGGCAAACATCCAGAACGGCGCATACAGCAACAGCCCCAATAGCGTCCCCAGTACCGCCTCTTTGATCATCAGGCCGCCGATGGCAAACCAGTTATCGTCAAGAGAACCCAGCGCGCGGCTGATTGCGGGGGCCGGGATCATCGCCAGCACGGCCACCACCGCATAGCGCAGCGGGCCTTTCAGGTATTTGAAACAGAAGGCTGGCACCAGAAGCATGCACGGCAGCAGGCGCGCCATCGCCAGACCCATGCCCAGCATGAATTGGAACGCTTCGTGGGCGTCGAAGGGCATTTAGTGATTGACCCCGGACCGTGCAATCAGGTCGAAGGCCATATTGATGAACTGAATCAGCTCGACGCCGATCCAGCGGCCGGTCATGGCCAGGGTCAGCCCGACCGCCCCGAGTTTGATGCCGAACGGCAGCGTCTGATCCTGAATCTGCATGAGTGCCTGCAGCAGCGAGGTGAGCACCCCGACCAGCACGGCGACACCCAGCGGCGGAGCGGTCAGGATGACGACCAGAAACATGCCTTGCTTGAACAACGCCAACGCTTCCATGGCCGCCTCACATATAGGAATAGAAGAGGCTGTCGAGCAGTCGGGACCAACCCGACACCAGCACGAACAGCAGCAGCTTGAGCGGCAACGACAGGGTCATCGGCGAGACCATCTGCATGCCCAGTGCGAGCAACAGGTTGGAAACAATCAGGTCGATGACGATGAAGGGAATGTAGATCAGAAAGCCGATCTCGAAACCGGCCTGCAACTCCGATAACACAAAGGCCGGAATCGCCAGCAAAAGGTCGTTCTTGTTGGCCTGGTCGGCCATTTCCTTGGGCCACATACGCTGGGTGTTTTCCAGCAGATGGGCGACCACATCCGGGTCGGTATTGCGGGTCATGAAGCGTTGCAGTGGCTCGATCACTGTTTTCAGACTGGCTTGCAGCTTGTCGGCGCTGCCCAGTTCCAGCGGGTGTTCATGGACCCGTTGCTGGATCTCATGCGCCACCGGGGCCATGACGAACATCGTGGCGGCCAGGGCAATGCCGTACAGGGCCATGTTCGGCGGCACCTGCTGAACGCCAATGGCGTTGCGGGTGATCAGCAGGGTCATGGCGATTTTCAGAAAGGCGGTGCAGACAATCAACAGAAAGGGGATCAGTGACAGCGAGCCGAGAAACAGCGCCAGCATGATCGGGTTTACGCCCTCCATGATCATGAGCGGGTCACCAGGCGGGTAATCTGCAGACCCAGGCGCCCCTCGACATCCACCAGCTCGCCCTCGGCCACCATCTGTTCGCCATGGCACAGTGTCGCGTGCCCCGGCGAAATGCCGGTGACTTCAATGATGGTCCCGGCATCCAGCCGGCGCAGTTCGGCGAGGGTCAGCCTGAGTTCACCGCAACGCAGGGTCAGGTCCAGCGCCAGCGAATCAAGGGCTTGGGGCTCGTCCTGTTCTTCCTGCGCTGCGTGATCGTCCGGTTCGGTCGTCGCATACCCGGATGGCTCGCCGTCGTCTTCTTCGGACCAGTGCTGTTCAGTCGACGGGTCTTCATAGTCGTCGAGCATCTCGACATCTTCCTGATACAGATCTTCAGTACTCATGGTGGCGGTGCTCCTCATGACTGAGCCGCAAAAAAAGACGCTGCGCGTGCTGGTCGGTCTGTGCCGCCCATTGCCGTCCTGCCAGGCTCAGGAACCCTTGACCGGCGCTGTCGAACTGGCAGTGGGCGGGCAGCACCACGTCACCGGGGCGCAGCGAGGCGATTTGTTCCAGGGTCAGCGACATTTCACCGATGATCAGGGGGCTGGCCACTGACCAGGACTCATCCACAGTGCGCATGCGGGCTTGCCAGGGCGCCGATTGCAGCAGCCTGAGCAGTGTGTCGGGCGTGGCATGCAAGTGCGCGTGAAGCTGCTCACCACCGCGCTGTACCTGAACCCGGCAGCCCAGGGTGAGTGCGTGCGGTCTGTTGTGCAGGGGTTCGATCGGTGCCAGCAGTCGGGCAATGGTCGGACTCAGGCGTTGATTGAACAGCTGCCAGTACCAGGCTTGTTGCTCGCCCCCGAGCGTAAAGGGGATATCGCCCAGCAGGCTGAGCAGCGCTTCGGCGTCGCTGAGCAAAAGGGGGCCGACGGCTGTGCTCAGCCAGACAGCACCTGCCGGTTCGCCTGTGTCGGCAAGCAGTGGCAACAGGGTCAGTTCGGCGTCCTGACCTGCGGCGCTGAAGCCCAGGCTTTGACCGGCACCCAGCTCACGCGTGGCCTTAGCCAGCAGGGCATCGACCTTGCGCAGACGCAGCGCGCTCATGCTGCAAGATCTTCATGCAGGTCCAGCTCAACGTCATGGCCGAGTGCCCGCGACAGTGAATCACGGCATGCGCCGGTATGACCCTGCAAACGTTTCAGAACGTCGCGACGGGCGAAGCCCAGCTGGATGCTCCAACGGTGTTCGGTTTTTTCGGCATTGACGCGTACTGTCCCCAGGCTGGGCATCAGCAGGGTAAACGCCAGCGGGCCGGCGGGCTGTTCGGGCAAGCGCTGCGCCAGCTCGTCGATCAATGGGGTCGGTACATTTTCGGCGTGCTCGGGCAGGGCGATGCTGCTGCCGCCGAAGCCTTGCTGATCAGGCTCTTCGCCGACCTGAGGTATCAGCAGTTGGGAAAAGAACAGGCCGTCGGCGCTCTCCGGTGTCTCTGTCGCCGAACGGTTTTGTGCGAAGCGGACCTTCGGCATGTCGGTACGCGTTGTACTGCCAAAAGCCGGTGGATTCTCATCAGCCTTGTCCGGTGCGCGCTGCGCGGGCGCAGAAGGCGGCGTGGCATGCACTACGGGTGGTGCCGTTGGCGCTTTGGCCGGGTGTTTGATCGGTGCGGTCATCGTCACTTAACCTTCTTCGTTGAGCGTCTCCTCCATGCAGGCGAGTTTCTCGACCGCGCGCTGAGACGCTTTGGCTTGCAGGCGCTTCTGCTCAAGCAACGCCTGCTGTTCGGCTACCCGCAATTGCTGTTGCTGCACGTCCTGCCGAATACAGGCCAGGCGGTCGAGCATGTGTTTTTCTTTCTCATGCCATCGGTCGATATCGTTCAGGCTGATGGTCTTTTCCAGGTGTTCCTGAGACAGGCCCTCGCGACGCCGCTTGTGGTTGTCACGTTCCTGATCCAACGATGCCCGTGTTTTTGATAAGTGGTCGAGCATCGATTTCAGTTCCACCTGCGCGTGGCGATGGGCCCGTTCAGCGCTCGCCTGACGATGCTGGCGCAGCGGGGTCAGCAAGCCGATCACCTGCTCAAGTGCTGCTCGCTGTGGGTCGTCTTCCAGTGTGTCGTCCATGGTCACTCCGGCAGTCGGGAGGTGAGCCGCAACAACCCGTCCAGGGTTTCCTGCAAGGGCACCGGTTCACGCAGGTCCTGGCGCAGAAATTCGTTGATGGCGTCATTCAGTTGCACGGCGCAATCGGTCACCGGGTCTGCCCCGGCCTGGTATTCGCCCAGACGCAGGAGCATTTCCACCTGCTTGTAGGCGGCCAGTAGCTGGCGCAGACGATTGTTCGCTCGCTGGTGTTCGCGGCCGGTGACATTGCTGAGGATCCGGCTGATGCTGGCGGACACGTCAATGGCAGGGTAATGCCCGCGCTCGGCCAGCTTGCGGGACAGCACGATGTGCCCGTCGAGCAATGAGCGCACTTCATCCGCCACCGGATCGTTCATCGAGTCCTGCTCGATCAGCACGGTGTAGAGGGCGGTGATCGAGCCGTTCTCGCTCATGCCGGCGCGCTCGACCAGGCGTGGCAGCAAGGTGTACACCGAGGGTGGCAGGCCGCCACGCCCCAACGGTTCGCCCGAGGCAATCCCGATCTCACGCTGCGCACGGGCAAACCGGGTCAGGGAGTCGAGCAGCAACAGCACTTTCTGGCCTCGTGCGCGGAATGCTTCGGCGATAGCGGTCGCGGTGAACGCTGCGCGAGCGCGCTCCATGCTTGAACGATCAGAGGTGGCACAGACCAGCACCGAGCGGGCGCGCAGGGTTGCGTCCAGTTCATGGTCGAGAAACTCGCGCAGCTCGCGGCCCCGTTCGCCGATCAGCCCGAAGACGATGACATCGCAGCCCATGTTGCGGGCCAGTTCGGCCATCAGTGTGGTCTTGCCGCAGCCAGCACCGGCGAACAGCCCCACACGTTGACCTTCGCCCAGGAGGATGGCGCTGTCGATGGCGCGTACCCCGGTGGGCAGGGCGTTGGTGATGCGCGGGCGCTGGGTGGGTGGCAAGGCGTCGGCGATCACCGGCAGTGTTTCGCGACGATCATCCGGTCCGGCAAAAGCACCGAGGCAATCACCGAGCAGCGGACGTCCGAAGCCATCCAGAACACAGCCCAGCAAACTGTCGTCAACGCCAATCCGGTGGGCGATGCCCAGCGGGCGGATCGGAGCCCCGACCTGAATTCCGTCGGGTGCGCCCAGGGCGCTGAGCAGCGTACATTCCTGAGTGAAACCGACTATTTCAGCCAACAGGAAACTGCCGTCGGCTTTGCTCACCTCGCAAAGATCGCCCACCTTGGCAGCAGGGATCTTGCATTCCAGCAGAATCCCGCGCACTGCACTGACCCGGCCACTGACGCGCACGGCGCTGTAGTCACGCAAGCGCGCTGCGTGGGTGTCTTTCCATTGGCTCAGTGCAGCATTCACCAGTTCACCTCAATGTGGCGATTGCCGTCGAATTGCAGGCGCTGATTGTCGATTCGCGTCAGGCGCAGGCCATCCACTTCGTCACCCACATAGATACGGCGGCCGTCTGCAGTCACCAGATGCGCATGCGGGCCGGTCATGATCTGAACCACCACGAAGGGCAGGGCGCTACGTGTGCTGGCGACGTTGTCGAACACCGTCACCGGCGATTCATAGCGGTCCTTGAAACGCTGCAGCATGCGTTGATAGACCAGCAGGGATTCCTCTTTGAGATCACCGTTAAGCACCAGCCCCTCGGCTGTTTCCTCCACGCTGACATCGGTCAGCAGCCGGTCGCTGAGCATGGTGCCCAACTGATGGCGGACTGCCTCCGCGCTGGTCAGGCGTATGCGTTTGTCGGCCGCGGGTTTGATGGTCTTTGCCGGTGTTGGAGATGTCTCTGCCGGTGCCTCTGCTGTGACCGAGGCCATGTGGCCGGGGCCTTGGTCCATTGCAATTGCGGGCGGGCGGGTCAGGCTCCAGGCGCTGCCGATGACACCCACCAGCAAACCGGCGATGATCCCTGTGGTACGGTTGAGCAATTGCGAGCGCGACTTGACCTTTTTCAGCGGCACATCATTGCGTGCTGGCTCGGGGTCAGCCTGTGGCTGTTTCGGGATGACTGCTGGCACTGAAGGCCACTCATCGTCTGCGGGCGAAACGCACAACCACACTGAACCCAACATGAACGCAGTGTTGAGTGTCAGGTCAATGCTGGGCCGGGCGTTACCTTCTTCGTCGCACACCGCGCCTTCTTCAGCGTTCAGTGTCCAGCTGTCGTCCAGGCGTTGCAGGCGGCAGTGCAGGCTTTCCACACCCGCGTCGTCCAGTGCCAGATCGTGTTGCGCGGCAGAGCCAATCGACCATTGCTCGCCCACCAGTGGCAAGGCTGCGCCTTGGTGCTGACCGTTCAGTACGCGTAATTCAAACATCTGAAAGTCTCCCTTTGCTCAAGCCTGAAAGGCTCAAGCTGCGTGCTCGTTGTCCATTGGCTCAAGATCGTCTTCAAGATCGAAGCGACCCATTACCTTGACCTTGGCCGCGTTGCTGATTTCTGCGAAAGACAGTACGGGAACGTGATAGAACTCCTCCCTCAACAAGGTCCGCAGCGGGCTGCGCAGGTCCTGCGCGACCAGCAGTACCGCCTGTTCGGGCGCGCGCACCGGGAATGCGATATTCATTTGTTGCACGAGCATCTGACTGATCTCGTTACTCAGTGCGAAGAACGTTTCGGTCTGTGTCTGGCGCAGACCGTCGCGCAACAAGCCCTCGCTTTCCGGCGTGAGCAGCCACACTTGCAGGCCTTCGGCACCGCAATACTGGTGGTAGATCTGCGATTTGAGCGCGATGCGCACGTAGTCGGTCAGCACGTTGGTATCGCGTTCATGCTGGCAATGCTCGATCAGGGTTTCGGCGATCAGCCGGATTGCCCTGAGCGGTACGCGCTCCGACGCGAGACGTTGCAGAACCGCCGAGAAGCGCGTCAGCGTGAGCACCCGCTGTATCTCTTGCGCGAGCTCCGGCTGCTCGGATTCCAGCCAGCTGAGGATGGCTTTGGTCTCCTGCAAGCCGATGAACTGCGGCGCGCAGGACTGCAATGCGCGTTCCATGCGTTCGACAATCAGAGTCATGGCGCTGACCGGGTTCAGCTCATCGCATTGCTCGGCAGGCAACCACACCCATTGATCTTCCTGGCGGTCGGTATTGCCAGGGATCGCCGCCGGGAGGTTTTCACCACCGAGTTGGCGGGCGTCCACGGCGACATGGGACTGGGTAAATGTCGCCTTGAGCATGGGTACGTCGTAGACGGTGAAGCGAAACTCGTCCGGAGGAAGATGATCGGCATGTTCAATGATGAACGACGGCAGGGTCAGACCGTATTGCACCACCAGTCTATTGCGTCGCCGACGTATTTCGCTGATCAGTGCCTCTATCTGTGCGCTGTCCTGGCCTGGGTGAAACTGCAGGACGAACTGCCGGCTGGGTGAGAAGGTACGCAGGTCTTCCTTGCCGTTCATTTCCGGGGCGACGGCAGTGGCGCGTTGTTCGTCGGGCTTGGGTTTTGCCCGTTGCAACTGCAGCATGCCCCCGGCACCGCAGATGATCGCGATGGTGATGAACACTCCCGTGGGCATGCCCGGCAGGGCCGCGAAGCCGAGCATGGCCACTGCGGCGATGATCCACGCCTTGGGCTGGCTGGTGATCTGTTCGGCGATTTCACGGCCAATGTTGGCCTCCGCGCCAGCCTCGGTATTGGGTACACGGGTGATGATCATGCCGCAGGTCACGGAGATCAGCAGCGCCGGGATCTGTGCAATCAGGCCGTCACCAATGGTCAACACGGTATACAGCTGCAACGCATCGCCTGCGCTCATGTTGTGCTGCAACACGCCGATGGAAATACCGCCGATCATGTTGATGGCAACGATGATCAGGCTGGCAATGGCATCACCGTTGACGAACTTCATCGCGCCATCCATGGCTCCGAACAACTGACTTTCCTTGTTCAGCTCGGCGCGACGCTTGCGCGCCTCCTGAACGGTTATCAGGTTGGCGCGCAGGTCACTGTCGATGGACATCTGCTTGCCGGGCATCGCGTCCAGCGTAAACCGTGCGCCGACCTCGGCAACCCGTTCCGAACCTTTGGTGATAACCAGAAAGTTGACCACTGTCAGGATCAGAAAGATCACCAGGCCTACCGCCAGGTTGCCACCCACCACGAACTGGCCGAAGGCTTCGACAATGTGCCCGGCGTCCTGATTGAGCAGGATCAATCGTGTGGTGGAAATCGACAGTGCCAGACGAAACATGGTGGTCAGCAACAGCACGGCCGGAAAGGTCGAAAATGCCAGCGGTCTTGGCAAATGCATCGCCAGCATGATCAGCAGGCAAGAGATACAGATGTTCACCGCGATCAACACATCAACCAGCCCGGTGGGCAGGGGGGTGATCATCATGAAGACAATGGCGATGACGAAGAATGCGCCAACCAGCTCTGACCGGCGCATGGCCGACAGCGCAATCATGTTCAGAAAGTTGATGACTTGATTCATCCGGCAAGTCCCTCAAAAAGCTGTTTCTGTTCCTGTTGAGTCAGTTCTGCCATCAGGGTGAGCAGGTTATTCAGAGCAGCCTGACGGCTTTTCATGTCCTTCCAGAGCAGGATGGGCAATTGCATCAGCATCGGCCGCAAGCCATTGAGAAACGCCAGCTGGTTCTTGAGCCTGGCACCGCCGATGTGTTGAGTCAGTTGCAGGGTCTGGTTCACGTTCATTCCATTGGCCGTCAGGGTCAGCAAGTGTTTGAGAAAGGCTGGCGGATCCACCTTCAGGTCAGGGTTCTTGTTGCGCATGCGCCCAAGCAGGTGTTCACAACCGCGCAACAACGTCGTCACGTGCCGTGCCGTGGTCAGCCCGTGCATCAACGTGCGCAGCTGTTCATGAGATGCAGAAGGGGTAATCGCCGACAGATCGTCGGCAATGGCTCTACGCATGTCGCGCAGGTTGAGGTCGAAGTCTCCGGTCTCTTCCTGCTCGTTGATCAAGGCTTCGATCAGGCCGGTCACGTTTGGCTGCCCGGAAACCGCTACGCCATACAGGTTGCGCAATGCGGCTCGGCGTTTGTTGTCGACGTTCTGCCGCCCGAACGCCCTGGCAGTATTAATGCCCGCCCGTGCGTGTGGTCCGAACTTGCGCCGCAGCTGTTTCAGCGTTTGGGTGAGTGCCACGTACTCGCCTTCAGCGCCATCGTCCTCAGCCTGTTTGCGCGCTGCTTGCAGCACCACGTGGGCCTTGGCCGCATCGCCATCGGCAAATTCCAGAACCTGTTCCAGTTCTGTGTCGTTCTCTTGCAGCAGTTTTTTGCGCAGCAGCCTCGCGGCATTATCCAGCCCGGTGTCGTTGGCGCTCATCAACAACTGATAGAGCTCACCCAGTTTGACGGCCCGCGACTGCAGTGCATTTCTGCTTGCGATCAGTTCGCGCTGGCGCAGTATCCGGCTGTTTTGCACCAGTGCTGCGGCGAAGCGCGAGACCTGTTGCGATGACGTGCCTTTTTCCGACGATAGGGTGCCGGGAATCGCTCGCGCAGCGGGCGTGACGGCGCGAATCGGCGTGACCGTGTGGGTTGGCAATATAGGCGGGGCGACGATTTTCATAGGACGGTTCTGAGCCTGGTCATGACCGTTGAGTGGGGCCTGGCCAGGATTCGGTTCCCTTGTAAAAGGGGCTGACGCGTTTGTGCCAAAAGCTGTAGGGATAAAAACGGCGTTGCGCAAAAAAATGTATTACAAAGAATTACATATTTTAAAATAGTTATATAAATCAATAGCTTAAATAAGTATTTTGGCTGGCACGGTTATCGCTATAGGGCTTGCACACCATTAAATTAAGGTAAGCCCATGTTTCCCAACCTTGTGATTCTTGATGCAACCCCGCCACGTAATGACTCTTCGTCTGCCGGTATCCGTCAACTGACGGCTGATCAGATACAGATGCTCAGAGCGTTCATTCAGAAACGCGTAATGAACCCGGATGATGTCGATGACATCCTGCAATGCGTATTTCTGGAGGCCCTGCGCAACGAGCACAAGTTTCAACATGCCAGCAAACCGCAAACCTGGTTGTGTGGCATTGCGCTGAACCTGATCCGCAATCACTTCCGCAAAATGTATCGCCAGCCCTATCAGGAAAGCTGGGAAGACGACGTTCATTCAGAGCTGGAATGGAATGGCGATATCACTCATCAGGTAGATGGACACAGGCAATTGGCACGCGTCATCGCAGCCATCGATTGCTTGCCGTCGAACATGCAAAAAGTCCTGGAAGTGTCGCTGGAGATGGATGGCAATTATCAGGATACGGCGAACACGCTCGGCGTTCCGATTGGCACTGTGCGCTCGCGACTGTCCCGGGCGCGGGTGCAATTGAAGCAGCAGATTGACCCGTTCGCCTGAGTGGATATCTGTCTGGAACCAACTCGCACGCAAAACCACACAGTTGCCATCCCTCACCACTTGGATGGCAACCATGCGTATATCCAGTTCTCCCAGTCCTGCCCTCGGCAGCATCGTGAATCAACCCACCTCTGGCGAACTGGCTGCTGAGACGCCATTAGCCAAGGCCTCGCTCACGCAGAGCAGCGCAGGTGGTGGTCAGGCCTTTGTGCAGTTCGGCCAGGCCAACGACAATACATCTTCCTTTTCCGATACCGAGCAAAGCGGCTCATCGCTGATGAGTCTGCTGACTCGCAGCAGCAGTAGCGAAAGTACCTCCAGCATCGATCAGGACAGTGATCAGGTGTCGCCGATGACGTCGGTCTCGTCAACCGCGAGCGCGTCACCTGCGGCGGCTGCCTCCGACCCGGCAAACGCCCCAAGCGCTACCGATGCCGCGTTTCTCGATAACTCCGAATACTCTTCGCCCGAGGCCCTCAAGCGCTGGGACCCGATGGTTGCCAACCTGCCGCCCGAAGAGCGCGAGCAGGCGGCCAAAGAACTCAACCGACCGATTGCGGCCGCCTGGATGGCCAGAGAGCACGGCCCCAATGCTGACAAGGCTATGGCGTTCATCAACGCCAACCCTGCGTTGAAGACGGCTGTGGACGTCGGTAAGGATGGCGGCAACGCAGATGGCAAAATCACCAACAAAGACCTCAAGGCGTTCGCCAAAAATATGGAAAAGGCCGCGGACGCGGCCGACAAGGACCTGGGCAAATACATGGAGGACAACCCCGATGCGGATCCTCAATCCCTGGAAATGGTGCGCAATGCCGCAGTGATGCGAGCCAATATGCCGCTGACGGTGGCCGCTGACCCGCATCATGCGGTCGGTGCGACTGACAAGACCGACGTGGACGGCAATATCAGTGCCGACGACTTGAAAGGTCTGGCTGAAAATAACCCCGGGTTGTCGGGTACGCTCAAGCAATCCTGCAGCACGTGGTCGCAGCCGGGCTTTCTCAGCCAGGTGGACGAGGCGGGGATGACCGGGCGCAAGAAAGCTGCGCACAGTCCCGACCAGTTGTTTGACGCGAAAAACATGAGCGAATGGATCAGGAAAAGTGCGCCCACCAATGGTGGCCAGTTCGCCAGCATGCTCAGCGATGCGGCGACCCTGAATTCTGTAGCGGGTATCGACATCAGCAAGCTGGACGCCGGTGTTTTCGATAAACCCAAGTCTTACACCGGCGCGCAGAAAGCCGCCGTGATGGTCAAGTTGCAGCAAACCCAGCAGAGCGTGATCGCCGGTCGCGGCTTGCGCAACACTGAAAAAACCGAGGCTGGCCTCAACGAAAGAATCGCTCAGCTACAGGCCGATCCCGACGTTCAGGCTTACCTCAACAAAAGCATTCCCGAGCAGGAACGCAAACTGGTGCGCAGCGATAGCGCGCTGCAAAAAGCGGTGGCCGAGCAAGCTGAAAACGTCAACAGCGGCAAGGCGCTGCAGACCGACATGTCGACAGCGGACAAAGCGGTCGACAAGCACAAGCCAAACCCCGATTACAGCGGCGCTATCAGCGGTCTGTCGGCGCAATTGCAACTGCAGAAAGATCTGTTTCCCGATGCCGAAGTGCCGACGGCCGAGCAAGTGGTCAGCAATCGACCTGATCTGCAATCGTCTATTGCCGATTCGTACGTTCGCAACTTCAGCGAAGGCGGCGCATTGAAACAATTGCTCGGCCAGAAAAAGGCCGATGCCAGCGAAGCCCTGCAAACCGCAGACAACCAGAAAGCGGCCTATGAAAGTGTGCTGCCCGCTGATTTCGTTGAAGGCGAGCATGAAAACTACACGACCAGCACATTGAATGAGCTGCAGAACTCCAAAAAAGGTCGCAAGTTGCTGGAAGGCAAAAGCGATGAAGAGGGCGGCCCTTCGCTGTTGGCTCAGCTTGCTGATGCCGGGGCGGGTGGCAAGGTGCTGAATTCAGTCATGGGCTTTGCATCGGTATCCACCATGCTCGCCAACGGCGACAAGCTTGGCGCGACGCAGGCCATTTACGACAGCACGAAGCTGGGCGCCGAGGCGATCAAGGGAGGGGTCGACGCCGGGGCGAAGATGATGGGCCGCGAGGCCTCTGCCGGTCTCGGGCGTCTGGGCGGGCAGATGATCGGCCGCGCTGTCGGCCTGGTCGCCGGCGAAGCCACCGGGCTTGCTGCGGGTGCGGCACTGGGTGCTGCGATTCCGGTTATCGGCTGGGCCATCGACGGCGCCATGGCATTGGGCTTCGGTATCTCGGCGATCATTGATGCGGTCAAGAAGCACAAGGCGCAGAAGGCGTTCGATCATAACGTTGACCCGGTGCTGGACCAGTTCGGGATTGCCAGGGCGCATTGATTGAATTGAGTCGGCTCAGATGCCTTGAATGCTGAGCCTTCGTTTTTTACCGATCCGTGTGAGCTGTTTAATCGGCAGCATAAAAGTTTATGGAAAGCGTTAGCGCTAGACGCTAAAAAAACCGAGGCTATTTGACAAATATCGGACTTTTGTCAGGCCTGACATTAAATTAAATAGTTAAAAGGTGAGCCCGATGGGTTGCGTATCGTCAAAAGCATCTGTCATTTCTTCGGACAGCTTTCGCGCATCATATACAAACTCTCCAGAGGCATCCTCAGTCCATCAACGAGCCAGGACGCCAAGGTGCGGTGAGCTTCAGGGCCCCAAGTGAGCAGATTGATGCCTTACCAGCAGGTGTTAGTAGGTGTGGCCCGATGGCCTGATCCGCATTTTAACAGCCTGCTGAATCGTGGGACGGTGGTGCCCTTGGTTTTAGGATTCGAAAAAGTCAAAGGTCTTTCTGCCCATGAGATCAGTACCTCTATACCGGGCAAGAATAATAGGTTCATGTACAAGGCAAATGAGCATCGCCTGGCCGGGGAGGCAGACGGTGGCAATCAAGGACGTGGAGATCAGAAGCCTTGGGGATCTTGTAACGCTGTCTCTGGGATGTGAGCTCAAGAATATAAAGCTGCCTGAGGATCTGCTTGTAAGGCTGAACACGAGCAAGAAAGAGAAAGCCGAGTATCTGGATGCGTCAGCTGTTGATAGGTTTCGCAATAATCTTCTTGAGCAGGTCTCGGAAATGTCCAATGGTGCGCCCTTGAATACGCTGAGTCTTGAGGCGCTACAGGATATAAACGCTGAGTTGCGTGTGCGTGATCTGCGGACTTTTATTCGGCAGTCCTGACAGCGTTGGCGCTCTTTCAGCAAAGTGACGCACGTCTTTCTATAACCTGATTCGTCTTGCAGTGGACCTGAGGCCGCGATACACGGCCCCGGCTCCAATAGGGGGCTGGCCAAACCCGTTACGCCAGCTTTTCGTTTGCTGAGCAAGCCGAGCCTCGACTCTTTCCTCCTGCCTCGTGAGATGACAACCTTTATTCTTCTCGAACACCTGTCCTCGGACAAAACGCGCCAACCATAAGGCGCGTTTTTTCAGAGGACGTGAGTCAAGGCTTGGCCCGGACCCTATTTGCGGCAAGGAAGTCACCTGCTCGCTTTATTTCCTGCATTCTGAAACCTTCAATAGAGGTAACGTGCTGACCGGCAGATCGTTGCGCCCGGTAGGCACGGTTTCTGTGTAATAGCGTTTCCGTATGCAGACCGCCTTGGTCTTTAGTGACGGTGGTATCTTTTTTCGGGTGATTCTCCACTAAGCTTTTTGACTGAGCATGTTTCAAGAAGGTCGCCGGGATAGGCACCTGCTTTTCTCCATTGTGCAGACGGGAGGTATATTCTTCGTGATGTTTAAAAGCTTTCAGGGCGTTATTAAGCGCAAACATGGTGCAGTCAGTTTTCGAGTATTGAAGAAAATTTCCTACCATTTTGAGTTTGACGTTGCCTAATGCTGAAAGTATTTCCCTTTCTGCAGCGTCTATAATGTTCCCTGGGGCAGACTCAAACCCGACAATCGACGGTCGATGGCCGTATCTCAGTTGGATATCCAAGGCTATATGGTGGTCTGGCATCACTTTGAAAGGAGGGTAAACAACCCGTATACTCACCGATTGCTTGTTTCTTTGAACATCCTTGTTTTGCTCTTTTATCGCCTTGTAACAGTCTTTATGGCTTTTGAATGTGTGCAGATTCAAGCCGGGATTTCTTGTATTTTCCACTTTGGCGAACAGCGGCAGTAACTTGATATCTCCTTGTGTAATATCGGCGTTCGGACCTTCACCCTTTTTCACTTGGTTACAGACCATTACGGCATATTCATGCAGATCCTTATCACGCAAAGCTAACTGGGCCAGGTTAATCGGTTCCATCTTCTCCAGTAGGCGCTTAGGTATTGCTTCGGGCTTCTCAGGTATGGCATCTCCCCGTGATGCTTTCGGTGAGTTCAGCATCATAGTATGAAAATTTTCCAGCTCAGAATGGTTCCGCCCGCCGGGGAGGCGAAATTGTAAAAGGGCGGACGACGAAGGCATTGAACCCTCAGCTTGCGGAGTATCATCCGCGCCGGATGAGCTGGCCTCTGATTCATATCTTCCTGCCGCGCGCGCGTTTTGTGGTGATGCGGCTGTCTGGTTGGCGTTGTATCTGATGTCCGTTGGCAGCGCATCCTGACGTCGTAGACGTCTGCCCTCATCACGCTGTAGTGGTGGGTTAGTTACCGATGATGACGAAGCGCTTTCAGTGTTCTCTGCCTGAGTCCCCTGACGTCTGTTTGGACCTGAGATATTCATCGAATAGTCCCCGCCATGGTTAGCATTAAACCGGTTTTCGTCAGCCTGGTTGAGGAGGCGAGCGGAGCAGAATGGCCATGCAGTAACTTTGCCCGCCATATTTTCGCCACTTCGATCATCTGAACGCAGGCGCTGACAAAGTGATCCTCATCAATCCGTAACGGATCAAACCGCTGAAAAAGCAGCACTTCATTATTTTTTTCGTCCAGCCCGAAGGCCGCACCATCGCTGGAGCCATAATGAAAGAGGTTGGCGGCCAGAATATCGCTCAGAAGTGTGCTGCTGGCTGGAGTAGAAAGCGTGCCCACGCACAGATAAACAAACAGCGTATTTTGCTGTTCAATCCGTTCCAGCGTCATGTCCAGTTCGTTGACCTTCAGACAGCATAGGTGATTCGCATCCAGAGAAAGCGGTCCACTTTCAAGCCTTATCGCCAACGCATTCAGCAAGTCTTGTATCGTCATAATCGGAACTCTGCAGGTCAGGAGACTGTGCATCAGGCGCTATCGATGCAAAACCTCGCCCTGTCATGGCCAGGTCCTGACCGGCTGGCCTGGTGCCCTATTACTGATCGTTGAGTGGTTGAGGCCTTCAGTCAGTTCCCCAGGAATTGATCGACTCAATGAAGGATCTTTTAGGGGCGCCTCAGAAAAAGGATTTTAAAGTACGTTAAGCTGAACTGATTTCAGCCGTTGTAATGGCCGGAATCTTGGCGACGGCGGCTAGGGCATTCCTAATCGGTCCAGCCTGGCAAGCTCTTCAGCGAATCCGTCAACGGCGTTTTTCAGCGCCTTGAATCCCTCATTCGCTGCCAGAATCGCTGTTTTCGTACCAAATCGGTGGGGTTGGCAACCACTTGGCCTAGTAGTCCGGGTCGAGAGTCGGCGGGCAGGCCCGCAGCGCCTCGATCGCGTCCTGATGGCTCATGCCTCTGGCCAGTAGCGTGTCGATTTCCTTCCGGATCTGATCGCGGCAGGCTGCCTGATAGAGCAGGGACCGGCTGTGAGCGATCTGGTTTAGCGCTCGCTGAATCGGCTTGGGTAGCGTTTCAGGTTTGGTGATGCTCATGTTTGCAGTCCTCGCGGACCGGTTCGACGCATCGACCCGATCCAGCCAGTGGTTGAGGGGCAATTGGGGTCAGGGACACCAGACGCATCGAGGATGGGGCGTACACGGCGAGGCCGGTGCGCAGTTCAGCGAGGATCGTTACTAGGTTGCGGCGGAAGTTGTCGCCGTCCATCCGGCTTGCCTCAACCGCCACTTCCTGGCGATCAAGCAGTGAGGTGGTGTCGAGAATCAGCGCTCTACCCTCGGGCATTCCCATGGTGACAACTACCGGCGTACCCCACAGGTTCGGTGGCGCTGGCGGGGGATTTTCCCGTCAGGGTGTGAGTAGAAATCTGGACCGAACTCGATCTACTCACAATAAACTGGGCTTACAAGGGAATCACTGGGAATGCTGGGCACAAAAAAACCGGCTCAGTGGCCGGTTTCTCTGGTTATCTGGGCGTTTTGAGCAACGCTAGATAATTATGTGTGGTGCCCCGAGGGGGAATCTTAAAGCATTACACAGAAAACTGCTATAAGTTGCTTATGGGTGCAACTGATTGTTCCTATTGATTTTTCTCCGTTAGAAGATGTGCAGCTAGGGGCATCGGGTTGCATTGGCGTGGTAGTCTTTACGCCAAATTTACGCCAATAGGGGGCGGACGTGGCGTCGTATCGAAAGCGCAGTGGGGGATGGCGAGCAGAGGTAGTCAAGCTAGGGATCCGTGACTCGCAGACCTTTGCAACGAAAGCAGCTGCCGTTGCATGGGCAACGCATCGTGAAGCAGAAATCTTAGCAGGAAGTGGAAAGCCGAAGGCTGGCAATCAAATGACGTTATCGGACGCGTTGAGACGATACAAGCGCGATGTGTCGACTACAAAGGCCGGTCAGCGTTGGGAAGAACTGCGCCTGGATAAGATGGACAACGAGATGACGTTCGTGGGTGAGCTGATCGGTAACATCACTGCTGACCAGATCGCTGAGTGGCGTGATCTCAGGCTGAAAAAGGTGTCTAGTCCCTCAGTCCGACGCGATATGACTTTATTGTCGTCCGTTTTTGAGATTGCTAAGCGAGAATGGAAGTGCTGCACGATCAATCCTGTGCGCGAAGTTAAACGCCCAAGTAATGGCAGGCCGAGAGATCGTCGCGTATCTTTGTCTGAGGTGAGCGCCCTCACCACCCGTTTAGGGTTCATCGAAGGTGTTGCGCCAGTTACTCTGCAGCAGGAGCTGGCCTATGCATTTTTGCTGGCACTTGAAACAGCAATGAGACAGGGTGAGATTCTTGGCCTGAAGGTCAAAGACGTCCTTATAAAGGACAGGTACGTCCGATTGGAAATGACCAAAAATGGGGAAAGCCGCAACGTACCGTTGACGCGGCGAGCAGGCGAGTTGTTGGAAGTGCTTGTGGGCGAGCGATCAGGCGATAGCCATGTGTTCAGACTCAGCTCTGCGTCTGCTGATGCTATGTTTCGAAAAATCAGAGACGAGTTACATATTGTGGATCTTCATTTCCATGATACCCGACATGAAGCGACAACCCGGCTTGCACGTAAAGTCGATGTGCTGGATCTAGCTCGGATCACTGGGCATAAGGATCCGCGCTCGTTGATGGTCTATTACAACGCTACTGCTACCGAGATGGCTGCGCGGCTCGACTGACAACGACATTGCATTTTGATGGATCACCAACCTGCATTTCATTTTAGCAAGCATCTACATTACTCTCCCGCTGCGATCGAAGCGCAGTCGTCTAGCGCGTGTCGGATATGCGATCAGCAGCACAATTGTCTCTGCTGCCGGGGTGGGTTGTGCTACTGAACGTATGTTCCAGAAGGCGAGCGTATGTGTATGCCTGATCCGGATGTGTCCTGAAAATCTACGGGTCGGAGGTGCAGGAAGCAATCACATCACGTACCACTGTCTGCTGCCGATCGGGTGCTTAGGGCACAAAGTATTTTTAGAAATATCAACGCGGCGATTGCACTCAGCTTATAATTCCCCCTTGTTCATTAGCGGCAGTATTTTGCGCGTCGAGCTTTTGATGTTGTTTAAAGTTTATCATAAGGAGTAAGTATGTATTTTAGTACGGGGTTTCGCGATAATTGCTTGGCGAGTATCAGGGCTCTATCTGGATCATTTGAGGGGAGTGCCAGGTTTGATTATTTATCTAAATTGGCTGATCAAATGATTTGGTTTTTGAATAAAGAAGGAGATGTATCTCGAACGGCTGATGGTTCAGATTTTTTTGGTGATCACCGTAGGAAAATTGAACATGCATTCAGTTATGTGCCGTTCAGTATTGAAAATTTAGAAGAGGGTCACTTTCTTTCGGCGAAATATTTAAGGGAGCTTAGTTACGGAGGCTCGTCTGACTACAATAGTAGTGATATGGTTCTTTTTTACTTGTTTCCGGAGTTTAAAGAAATAGACTATAAGAAGGTTGATCAAATTCGATTTGGGATACCGATTACTGCGATTCTCCATCCGCAGACCGATAGGCTAAATCGTATTCATGCTATTTTTCAAAAGGTTGAAGAGTGGGAAATATCTCTCAGCCAGTGGGGCGTGCGAGTTAAAGAAAGTGAAGATCGTTATCAAGGGGTAATTGACGCGACAAACTATCTCGGACTTGGCAACGCATTTGATAAAATGCTTAAAGAAAAACGTACTGAACGTGACGGCCTACGCAAAAATCTGACTTGGATTGCGCTGGCTACTTTGTTTGTTCCCATTCTGTTTTTGTTTTTAGGAACGACAAGCTTCATTCAAAACTTTCTTGACGAAAAAGTAACGATCACGATCTCCTCAATCTCCATTTTTACCTTTTCCATAGCGCTAGAAGCACTGTTGCTGTACTACTTTCGAATAGTATACGGGCAATGGATAATCGCCAAGAATCATATGCTGCAACTTTATTTACGGCATGAAATGTGCGCGTTCGTAAACGAGTATGCGAATAGCGCTAAAGATATGGATAGAACAACTTTGGCCAAATTTGAAAATCTTGTGTTCAGCGAACTTTCTGCAGACCTTAATACCCCTCCCAGTGTTTACGACGCTGTCGACTCGATAGCCAAGGTGATCAGCAGCCTTAAAAAACCATAATTCTATTACATGTTTAGAAACCTTTGGAGCGCCTCTATCCATTTCCATATAGTGCCGACCTAGGAAACTTGCGGTACGAGAACGCTTCAAAGGGAGGTCAAGTCAGTGCGGCTACCCAGTTGATCACGCTGCGCGTCGAGTGCCGCGTGCAACTGGAAGTTTGGCACGGTTCTGTCGTGCCCACTTGATCACCTCACCTGCAAACCAACGCTTGACTGCTTTGGTGCCTTTGCCGGAGGCACATGGTTGGAGTGCATCGGGAAACCCAGGTTGGACGACAACACGCCTCTCTACCGTGTATTGAGAAAGCTTCATGTACTGAGCGATGTCATCGAAGGTCCACAACTCGTCATCAATTGAAACCCTAGCTGCTCTCAACTCAGTCACCAAGGCTCGGAGAGTCAGCAGCAAGTCCGCACTCTCAGGATCTGTGCTTAGGTTACTCATACATATTTCTCCATCTGCCCGTCAGCAATTACGCTGTGGGGCTGTGCGGAACGGTAGAGCGGCTCTATTGTGAAGCCGCGCTGTTCTGCAGCCTTGGCGGTTTCACGCCCTCTCACGGTTTTGCACCAGCTTCCACGACTTGAGAGAACATCCCAGGCGACCGGTTCGGCCTGCTGATACACTTTTTTGAAAGCCAATGTCAGTTCCATTGGATGTGCGCCCCGTTGCTGCAGCATCATGGCGAAGTTCGCGATGTCCTCAAAATTGCCAGCATTGCCCTTGGGAATGTGCCCAACCATCAGTTCGGCCAGTTGCTTGTCCTGTACCCACGACTCACTCCAACCATGACGGCCTTTAGCGCGAGCCTCGGCAAGCTTGGTTTTCATAGCGGCAGCGAACGCATCAACAGCTTGGTTATCTGGGTGCTGGTCGACCTGTGCTGGAAACGGGCGGGAACAAAAAGCCTCCAGATCTGCAAGATACTGAACTGCGTCCGGTGTATCGATGTGCTCGATTAGCGAGCGCGACTTGGCAAGAAGAGCCACGGAGTCACTCATGAGCGCCAAAGTTTCGGTGAGCTGTTTGCGCGCTCTGTCACGCGCTCCGGTGCGGCTCATGCTGCCTCCCTGCAGAGTTCGATCTGCCGCCATGGGTCGTTTGCTTTGGCCAGTGCGGCCATCGGCGGAGGGCTGACGCTGTTGCCGCACATATGCACCTGCTGGGTCTTGGTAAATGGCTTGCCGTCGGCGCCGTGGGTGATGACGTAGTCGGCCGGAAAGCCTTGGGCCTTGTACAGCTCGGGCGGTTTGAGCATTCGAAGGCAGATGTCTACGATCACGTAGGGCGTACCCTTGACCATCACGGTGACCAGCGCCAAGCGATCCTTGGTCGTGATCGTGGGCGCTGGTTCGCCCGCGCTGCTGACGTTCTCGGTTCCGTAATAGCTGATCAGGAACGCGGCTACGCGCAGTGCGCCTTCCTGATGCTCTGGGGAGAGTCTGAGCGATACGACAGAGCTTTTACCTCCGCCTCCGGCCGTGACGGTAGGCGCAGGCTCGTCAAGCGGCTGGCCGACGCTGGCCCCGAACTGCCGCTCCATGAACGCAGTGACCAAGCCGTGGTGCTGGCCGCCGGCGCTGATGGTGTATAGAGGATCGTTCACGTCCCGCGCATCACAGTTGCCGCGTAGATGCACCAGGTTTGCGGCCACCAGTTGCTGCTGGCTTCCGGTGTTGGTGACCGTTGTCATCGGCTCGTCGACACCCTTGGCGTGCGTCGTGTTGAAGCCGCCGTTCATCTGAGCCATGAATGCAGTGGCCACCGCACGGTGATTCCTCGTCATCAAAGCACCGACCGGCTGATCAGTTGCTACTGGCTTGCCTGCATAAACTGGCCCGCCTGCACCCACCAGAATTGAACTTGTCAGCGCATGCTTAACGCCACCGGCAACGACCGTCCCTAATGGCTGATCGATACCCGGCACGCGGGGCTGTTGGCCTTCGCGCTCGCCGTAACCAGCCTGGATCAGGGTGGGGCTGATCAGCGTTAGCTCGCCACGGTTGGCACAGGTAATTGTCGGCAACGGCTCCAGCGGATCGTTGACACGGTCGCTCCCATGGTGGGTCGCTGGTGCGATGACCGGGCTGACCACCGAGAATGCGCCGCCTTTTGGATATGATGTCACCGTGCGCAGCGGCTCGTTGGCCGATTGCACCGTCTCGCCTGACCAGTTCGCAATCGGTACGATGAAGGGCGTCGGATTGTCGATGACGAACTTTTTCATGCCCTTCGCTACTCGGCGCAGGGTGGCTGGAGCCAGGTCTTTCTTGCGTTCGAAGATGCTTTTGCCGAGGTCGGAAAAGTCGATGCACTCGGCGGCGGTCTTCAAAGGTTTCTGGCCTTTAGTAGGACGCTTGGCGTGTGTCGGCTCTGGCCATACGATTGCCTGGCCGTCGCACCGGGCAATCATGAACAAACGTTCCCGGCTGGTAGGCGCGCCGAAGTCGCACGCTCGGATCACACGCCACTCTACGGCATAGCCCAGGCGCTCCAGCTCGGCCACGAACACTGCCCACGTCTGGCCACGCCGCGCTGGGTCTGGCACCAGAAACTGCTGGTCGACCGGCACAACCTCGCCTGGCGCTGCAATGCCGCCGCCCAGCTTCACGACCCGGCCGGTTGATTTGCAACGCTTGGCTACCAGCGGTCCCCATTGCAGGATCTGCTTCACGTTCTCCAAGCTGATGACGCGGGGTTGCTTCTTGCCTGCCCACTTCAAACCGATCCAAGACAAATTGCGGATCTCGCGCTTGCGTGGCTGTCCGCCAGCGGCCTGGCTGTGGTGGGTGCAATCCGGGCTCATGTGGAACCAGCCCACGGCTTTTCCGCCGCATTCCGTATCCGGATCGCCGTCGAATACATCAGTCGTGAAGTGCTTCGCACCCGGGTGATTCACGGTGTGCATGCTGATCGCTGCCGGGCTGTGATTCTTGGCCACGCTGACCTTTCGGCCGAGACCCATTTCCAGCCCGGTACCAGCGCCGCCACCTCCGCAGAAGAAATCGACAACAATCTCGTCGTCTTGCGCGTTGAAGCCCAGGCTGTATTGGGTTTTAAAATCGAATGGTGGGCGATTGAGTGAGGTCATGCTGCCTCCTCCACGACAATCGGGCTTTCGGTCGGTTTGTTGCTGTCGCGAATCTCGCCAAGGATTCGGAGCACTATGGCGTTCAGCTCCTGGAGTTGGTTTGTTGCCCGAGTGCGCCATGGCTCTGTGCCTTTGACGTGCACCCACGTTTTATGGGCCAGCCCCAGCGCGATGGCTGTGTCTGACAGAACCTGGAGATCGGCTTTGGTGAGCGAGCCGGTGCTGCGCGAGTTCAACTGCTCCTCCAGATGCCTGATGGTGAGGTTTTTGAGTTCGATAGTGTGCAGAAACCCTTTGCGGTCGCGTTCGCGGCGGCGTGCAAGCGTTGCTATGTCTGCATTCAATGCATCCATCCGTGCGCTGCTGTCGGCGATACCCGCGGATTTTCCTGCCCAGTACGACCTGCGTAATGCCCGCTTGATTGCTCTCTGGATGAAGACGGTGAGGAGCAGAAAGCAGACCGCTAGGCCGACCAGAATGATGAAGTGCTGTGCGTGCATGTGCTGTGTCCTTGTGGATGAGCCCGTCGCCGGATCGGTGGTGAGAGGACGGCGACGGGCTTACGCGGGCTGGTTATGCCAAGGTGAAGTAGCCGATGGTGAGGTCTATTGCTTCGCCCACTTCTTCTGCTACGACTTGTTTGAATTCTTGCGCCAGGTCTTCGCGCAGCTGAGCCTCGCCGATCCAACGCAGCCGGAGCACGGGCTGGTCGCCCCCAGTGAGGACTGCAACGCGCAACTGGATGGTCTGAGCCTGCAGGCCTTCGTAGGGGATCACGCTGAACAGCAGCTCAGCGGGTAGGCCGTCTGCCGATTTGGCTTCGATCTGATCCATCGCCGAACGGGATGCGCTCATGTCGCCGACGATGTGTTCGCTTTTGCGGGCCTGCTCGATGGTGATCGAGCGAATGGCACCAGCAGCTCGGCGCAGATCGATTTCGGCGCGGTCCGGGGTGAGCGCTGTCAGGTTCGGTGCCCAGTCCTCAATGAAGTCGCTCAGCTCTTTTTGAGTGTGCTTGGACCCGGCTGCGCGTTCTAGAGCCAAAAATGCGGCAGTCTTCTTCAGGGTGAGGTTGGCGCGAAAATCTCCGTGCCCAGGGTTGTCCTGATTGCCAAGGTTAAAGAAGACGCTGCACGTCATGTCGGCGCTATTAACGAAGCCCGATGTGTTGCCATCAGCTTGGTTCTGCACGTACTCGCTGAAGTCCTTTAACGACGAAGTTTCAAGCACGCCTCGAAACCGGCTGCGGGTCTGCTGAAACTTCTCCAGGCTGACAACATTCACGGTCGCGGGTAGGGCGATTGAAGGTGTAAAGGTGTCCAGCGCCTTGGCGTTTGCAAGTACGGCGGTGTCTTGAATCAACTGAATTGCTTTGGCTTCCATGAATCATTTCCTGCTGTGGTGAGAGGTATGGAATAGCGTTGAATTACGATCTGGCTGGGACGGGGGCGGCGTTGCGATCAAACATCTGGTCTGCCGCAGGTGTTTCGGGGAACAGAGTCAAACGACCGCCTTCGCCAACGTACATTGGCGTGTCGAGGGTGGTGTCCTCGGTGCGGCTGCCGCGCTTGGTTGGCACTTTGTAGGCCAGCTTGTGGTTGACAGTGACCTGGTGGCTGTCAGCAATCTGCTTGAGCGAAAACGTGAGCGTTACGGTGCCGACCTTTTTGTTGTCAACGACGCCTGCGGCTACCTCGGAGAGCGCGTGGCCGATCTGGTTCGCGAAGACGCCTGCGTTGAGTTCGCCAATGAACTCGGCTGTGTCCGTGGGTTTCATGTCCTGTGCCTCTGGTAGTTGTCACTGGAAGGCAGTGACCACCTTTGAATCAGGCCGCTTTCAACTTGGCCTGTGCGTCGAGATAGATCGCCAGGTCGTGCAGGTAGACCACTGGCTGGCCCTTATTCGATCCGCCCAGCCGAGTAACCTTGAGGTTGATGCGGCCCGCGTTGATCTTGCGAAGCAGGTAACGATCACTTGATATGTGCGAGAAGTACCGTTCTCGCACAGTGCCCAGCGTGGGGCAGGGCGTGGCGAACTCCTCCCGGAGCTGACTTAACGTCTCACTCACGCAGCATCCTCCCCGTGCCCCTCCTTTTGGGGCACCAACTGGAAGCGAATCAGTTCCGCGAGACCCTCTTTCGATTTGCCGGTTGCAGTCGCGCAAAGCCGTCCCTCTGCGTCCGCTACCACTGCGCCATATGGGCGCTCTGGGCAGCGTGTGGGTGTCACATACGCAACTTGACCCTCAAGCAGTACAGCGTCCACAGCCCGGAATACCTCTGCCAATTCGGCTGTAACAGGCGGCAAACCGTCCAGCATGCTAAGTGCCTCTGACGTGGCTCCTATCAGCGTCGAGCGGCTCACGATGGTTGGGTGGTTCAGGTGCATCGGAACCAGTTTCAGCGCGCCTACGGCGTGCGTAATTGCGTTCAGTGTCATGCTGCGGCGTCCTTCTTCGTGGAGGTGATGCCAAGCTGGTCCGAAAGCCAGGTAACACCTGCCTCCTTGACCATCACCACCGCATAGTGGCTGTAGGCGTGAATGTTCTTGTTCCAGCGACTGCGTGAATCTTCGTAAAGGTAGCCATGGTCGCGGTGCTTGGGTGCAAGCTCGCCTGCCTGGGTCAGCACGCCGATTTCGCGCAACTTCGCTCGAAATGCCCGTGGCTTCATGCCAAGAATCGTTGCTGTAGCATCGAGGGTTCTGTTCATGACGAGTGCCTCAGGCCACGGCCAGCAAACCGCGTGAGCGGATGGCGCGATACAGCTCGTCCAGTGCGCCATACAGCTCTTGAAGGCCGCTGTCGTTGGTTAGTACCAAGTCGTCCGGGTGCACCGACACACCGGCTTCGCTGATGTGAGGATTAACTTCGGCTGCGTCAGGACGGGAAAGATGAATAACTGTCCCACCGCGTTTGCGGATGAAGTCGGCCTCGTTTTCGAAGCGGACATCGCTCACCACAAAGCCAGGCACGCCGTCGAAAACCGCACTGAGGCAATCAAGGTTTTGTTCGGCGAGGTCGATCCACAGGTTCGCGCTGATCATGTGTCGGCCCCACTCTGTGCCGAGCAGTTGCATCAACTGGCGAGGTGAGCGACCCAGCCAGTCAATGGGCTGCTCTTTCTTGTCGCCCTCAAGGTCTTCAGGACTGAGATTGAATATGGCCATGATGCCGTCGCGTAACGGGTCGGCGAATGCGTAGCACTCAAATCCGTGCTCGTGGGCCAGGTGGTGGGCGGCGGTGGTTTTGCCGGAGCGGGCAGGGCCGGTGAGGCCGATCAGGATCTGCTTCATGCTGCTTGCTCCCCTTCCAATTGGTCGGTGGGTTGCAGCAGGTTTTGGACGAATTCAAGCAGGCCGATCAGTGAGGTGACGTTGGGTTCACCCATATCCCCACCGTCATCGGCCGAATCCTGTACAGATAATTCTCTTTTCAGCCAAACGTGCCGCCTGTGCAGGGCCTTTTTAATGCTGTCAGGAACATCGAAAGCCCCTATTTCATAGAAGCGCACATCAATCCGTTGCACATGGCCCGCGTAATCGAAAAAGCCTACAAGCTTTCCTTGGGCGTTGACCATCATGATCGTCGTCAGGATCTGGAGAATGGTGTCTTGGTGGGAGCTATTCATGCCGCGTCACCTCCCCATGGACCGAAGTCATCGACTGCCGGTGCAGGTGCTGCTTTCGCGGAGCTGCTTTTTGGCTGGACGATCAACAGCAGGCCGGTTTGGCGCTGAATGGTGGCGATAGATTCGCGGTTTGAGGCCGCTGCCGGGTGGAGATACACCGGGCAGCGGGTGTTGCGCTGAGTGGTTTGCATGGCTCGTACTCTGTGGTGAGAGGGGTACGAGACAAATTAGCAAAAGCTAAATATTCATGCAATAGCAGATGCTAAATTAATGATCGTTTTTGCTACTGCGTCTGCCGCATTCAGGGCGACATAGGGTTTCGGGCAGGTACCACGATATGCGTGCGGCCCCGTCAGATTGAATATTTACGTGAACGCCTTCCGTATCGTCGATCGCTGCGATGATCTGGTCCCAGTGCCGTTGATCTTCATCTGGTTTTTTGTAGATCACTGCATATCGATCTCCCTGAGCGGACTGGGAGCGAATAATGGTTTGAAGTCGAGCCGCTAGAATCTGTGCGGGAGACATAGTTGCTATCAGCTTGTGCGCTACGCTAGCCATTGGGTCCTCCTTGGCTTTGTATGTATATGCATACAGTATTTTGCGCAGGTTTTTTTCGCAACACCGAAAGGAGTACATCTGTACTCCTTTGCGATTGGACACAAAAAAACCCGCAATTGCGGGCTTGGATGGGCATGAGGTTTACAGTTTTTTGGCATTCCACACCAAGAGGACTCGGGCTTGAATATGGACCTTTGTAAGGTCCGCACCTTCGATGATTATCGCAGGGTACAAAGGGTTGTCCGAGATCATCCGCAAGGCCCCGCCAGTCATGCGCTGCAGCCGTTTGATGTAAAGGTCGCCGTCCAGTGTGAAGACATAAACTGCATCGGTTCTGATCTCGGTAATCCCGCGATCAACAAGTAGGGAATCGCCGTCGCGAAATGTCCCGTCCATGCTGTCGCCATCGCCGGTGATGATCGCTAAGTTCTCGATCCTAGAGAAGGCTAAACCTTGGGTCTTGAGCCAATCAAGGTGGACTGTAATGTCCTTGATCACTTCAATTTGGGAGTCGGGCGGAACATTGCCAGACCCCATCGACGCTGCCACGTCGAGGTGTGGGATAGTGATGAATCCGAGCGACTGCATCACTGTTCGACTGTCAACGGGTGCGACGGCGGGCACTATGAGTTGATCCGGATCGGAACCGCTCAATAGCTCTGGATTCACCAGACTACCTGGGTGCAGCTTGATCTTCTCTTCGAGGGTTGCAGCTGCTTTCTCACCGAGTTTCCGATGACCATTCAAAAGCTGGGACAAATACGATGCGTCCAACCCATGTTGGTTTGCAAAGTCTTTTTGGCTCAGCCCCGCCATCGCGGCGCGCAGAGCGCTGATTCGCTGCTTATAGATATCCATGCCCCAATGATCGCTTTCCGTTAGCAGACAGTAAATTACGGTTTGCTATTGCTGTATCCATTAGCAATTGCTAATCTGCGAATCCTGAACGGAGGTGCATATGACCCTGCACGAATATTTGAAGGCTTTGAATAAACCTGACCTTGAAGCGTTTGCCCGCCGTTGCGGGACTTCTGCCGGACAGCTCAGACAAGTTGCGTACTGTAATCGTCGGGCCAGTGCCGCTCTTGCAGTGAACATCGAGCGAGAGTCGAAAGGTAAGGTTGTATGCGAGGTGCTGCGCCCAGACATCGACTGGGCATACCTACGCGGCTCCGAAGCTGCATAAAAGTCGCAGGGCCGGGGACCTCTCACCACAAGATTCCCCCGACCCAGCAACGGCAGTGCAAAACACTGCCAACTCCGCTTACCAGGTCCTCTCACCACAAGAATCACCTGGTTGGCTAGAACGATGAACCGTGCCGCACAGCACGTTAAGCACAGCACATCGGTCGTGGTCGTAGGATAGGGGGTGCCCCTGCCTATGGCTACACCGTAAACGGGGATTTTACGGTTATGAGTCGCATGGATTTATTGCCTGACGCTGGTCAGGTGCTTTCGTTGCGTCAGGCGCTTTACCGCGCCGGTCGCGACTACAAGGGCGGGGTCACTGCCCTTGCTCACGACATGGTGTTGGAAAACGACGCCCTCCAGAAAAAGCTGAAGCTCGATGAAGAGCGACGCTGGTTGAATCCAGATGAACTGGAAGATGTCATTCGGCTTACAGGCAGCCCGCTTTTGCTCGATGCCTTGATGCGTCCGGCATCAGCCGTTTGGTACCAGCCAGAGCCTGTGGCTGCCACTCAGGATGCGCTCAAGTCGGTCGGCAAGCTGCTGACCGAAACAGGCGAGTTCGTTTCAGGCATGCACAACGGTGCTGCCGACGGCGTGTGGGAGTTGCACGAAGTCGCTCTGCTGGAGAAGCAGGGCAACGACATCATTCGCGCAGTGCTAGGCATCATGGCCGGCGCTCGTCTGGCGATGGAGGATCGTGCCAATGGCTGACGATATCGACCGCGCAACGGAGCAGGCTCAATACCTGCTGGACGTCGCTCTGTTTAAGCATCGCCGAATCCCGACCAGCCTGGTCAGCTCACAGTTCTGTGAAGACTGCGACGATCCGATCCCGGAGCCACGCCGTGCCGCCATTGTTGGCTGCGAGACGTGTATTCACTGTCAATCGCTGCGGGAGCAGCGTAGATGAGTGATCGTTCGATCCCGCTTTCTGCTTGGGCACGTCGCTACTGTGAGACATTCAATTTTGCGTTAGTACCTATTCAACCGGGTGAAAAAGGCCCGAAGGGAAGGGGATGGAACCAGCCCGGCAAGTACATCGTTGATCCTGCCAAGGCCGAGGCGTTCTGGACGAAAAATCCAAACCATAACCTCGGCGTAGTGCTGGGGCCGAGTCGGGTGTGTTCATTGGACGTCGACGATGTCAAGTGGACACGGTTTGTCCTGTACGAACTATTGGGTGTCGATCTGGACGCGCTCGCCCTGTCTTTTCCCACTGTCGTCGGCAACCCACTGCGGTTTCGGGTCCTCTTTCAGGTCCCGGAAGGGCTGGAACTGACGCGGCACTCCCTGTCTTGGCCCAATGAAAACGACCCAGACGGATCAAAGCACAAGTCGATCATGCTTAAGGCAAACGCTGCTCGGGAGGCGGGCGATACGGCCAGAGAGGCCTTGTATCGAGCAGATGCCGAGCAGTACAAGCGGTTCACTGTGTTTGAATTGCGTGCAGGATTGGTGCAGGACGTCCTGCCCCCTTCCATTCATCCAGGCACCGGCCAGCCATACACCTGGCGCACGCCGCCTGATGTTTCGGGGCTCCCGGTTCTGATCAGCGATCTGCTGAATGTCTGGAGCAACTGGGACGTCTTCAAGCGGGGCGCGGAGGCTGCGTGCCCATGGCTGCCGAAGGACGCCAAGGCTACGGGCAAACAAAAGCCTAAACCGAAGCCAGCCCCTGCAGGTGGCAAGAGGCCGTCTGTCATTGACGAATTCAACAACTGCCACGATGTCGAAGAGATCTTGCGCAGCAATGGCTATACCAAGCGCGGGAGCAAATGGCTTTATCCGCAGAGTAGTACCGGGCTGCCAGGGATCACCGTGGATGAAGGCAAGGTGTATTCGCACCATGCTGCTGATCCGTTGGCCAATGGTCACCAAAACGATGCGTTCGAAGTGTTCTGTCTACTGGAGCATGGCGGTGATCAGTCCAAGGCGGTGAAGGACGCGGCACGGATGCTCGGTATGCAAACGACCCGACCCAGCGCAAGCGATCTTCCCCCGGCCCCAACTGAGGGTAGCGACAAGCCAGATGCAGCAGCACTGGACGTGCCAAGCGCGGCGGCTCCTGCACCTGACGGGGGGGCGGGGGAGGAGCTAACCATTGAGCAAGTGCTGCGGCGTTTTGCCTTGGTAGAAGGCACCACGCAGGTCTGGGACTTCGATAAATCTAGGGCGATGAAAAAGTCAGCCTTTGAAGCGCGTGTTGGCAAGCCCATTGCCAAGCTTTGGCTCGATGCCACGGACAAGAAGCTGATCGCCGACGATCAGGTGAAGGACATTGAACAGGCCCGAAAAATGGCGGGCAAGAAGGGCGGTGCTCTCGGCATGCGGCCCACGGAACGTTACGTCTACATTGACGGCACCAAAGACGTTTGGGATCGAGAAAAGAAACGCCGGATCGCCGAGGGGGCCGTCAAGATGGCCTTGGGCGATACCTATGCGCTCTGGTTGAACAGCAGCGAGCGACGGGTCGTGGATGTCGAACACATTGTCTTCGACCCGACCATGACCAAAGATCCCAGCATTTACATCAACACTTTTGACGGCCTGCCGTTGGAGCCGGTCAATGACGATCCGGCGTGCGCCAACCTGCGCTGGTTGATTTCATTCCTCTGCAACCATGATGAGGCTGCTGCACTGTGGCTGACTCGGTGGCTTGCATATCCGTTGCAACACCTCGGGGCCAAGATGGACACGGCGGTGCTGATGCACTCCACCATGGAAGGCTCGGGCAAAAGTCTGTTGTTCGCGGATACCTTCGGCGCGCTCTACGGACAGTACGCCGCGACAGTTGGCCAGACCCAGTTGGAGAGCAACTTCAACGCCTGGCAAAGCAGGAAGATGTGGGCCGTTTTTGAAGAGGTGGTCAGCCGCGATCAGCGTTACAACCAAGTCGGCAAGATCAAGCACTTGGTCACCGGCAAAACCGTGCGCATGGAGTCGAAGTTCATCAACGGCTGGGAGGAGGCCAACCACATGAATGCTGTGTTCCTCAGCAACGAGATCCTGCCGTGGCCGATCAGCGACAGTGACCGGCGAATGTTGGTCATGTGGCCGATGGAAACCTTGCCGGTCGCCCGACAGAAAGCCATCGGGCACGAGCTGGAGAACGGTGGTGTCGCCGCGCTCTACGGCTGGTTGCTACGTGTGGATCTGGGTGACTTCAATGAACGCACCCGCCCGCCCAGCACTGCGTCGCGCGAGCGGCTGGTTGCGCTCAGTCGGGCCGGATGGCAAACGTTTTTGTACCTTTGGCGGTATGGCGAACTGGGCCGTGGGCTCTGGGGCGTATGTCTTTCAACGGACCTCTATGCCTTGTTCCTTGAGTGGTGTCAGCGCAACAAAGAGCACGTGATGAGCCAGACGAAGTTCTCGCTGTTCATCAGCTCGGAGGTGGAGAAGACCCGGTCAATACCCTGGACTGAACGCAATGATCGGCGCTTCGGCGCTTTCTTTGTGCCCGATGATTCTGAGGCTTCCCTGCCCCCATCAATGAGAGCGCCGGACTTGGGCGTTGCCGTCGATGCCTGGCGGGCCAAGGCGCGCCTTGCGGGTTGGAACGTCGATAGCTGGGACCACGTGAAGGCGGTCGCGGCATGAGTACGCCTCAAAGTGTGTCGGGTGTGTTGGGTATGTTTTGGGTTGGATTTGGCAACCCAGCACTGATCAAGCGCCCATTTTTCGCGGGGTACAGACGTGTGTGTTGGGTGTGTTGGGTTTGGCGTCGCGTGCGCGCATACGTGACGTTATTTGCATCATTTAAAGCGCAGGTATTTTTTCTCTATGCGAGGACCTATAAACCCGACAAACCCAACACACTCAGCACACTCTTATTTAATTCATTGTTTTTGAAGGTTTTTAAGTGTGTTGGGTTTGTGTTGGATAGGGCGTTTTGTGTGTTGGGTTCAGATTTCGAGAGGAAAGGGCAGTGATCAAGGAAATCGAAGTGTTGATGGTGCATTGGGGCGAGCAGATGCGAGAGCGCGGCCAGGGCGGCGGCTTGGGCAGCCAGATGGGGGCCATTATCGAATGGGGCGGCGCGCCACCGCGTGGTACGCCGGGTTCTCGGATACTTGGCGGTGCTGGGTGTGGCATTGACCACATCGCAAGCGAAATTGGAGCCGCCGTGGCAGAGCTTGAGCGGTCAGGCCGTGCACCACTGGCACGGCTGGCATTGGAGCGCTATTGCGCCATGGCGACTGTTCGCGATCAGATGAAAGCGGTGGGTATTGCCGAAGGCGCTGATCGGACTTATCGCAACTGGGTAGATCGCCTGCATCAGCAGGTCCTGCTGATTCTCGCACTGCGCAGCGGCTCGACCCGTGGCTATCCGGTCGGCCCCCAAACCAACCGTCACCTGAAGGTCGCAAGCGGTTCCTCGAGAAGGTCTTCAATCCCTCGGGCGCTCTGACCGTTCGTCCGGGTCAGTTGTCGCATTGTGGTCGTATCTTTGTTGTATTGCGGCCACATTTGGCCCAACCGTTAAACAGCCCTTTTCGGTTTTTCCGAACGCCGGTACAACGTGGGCACGATCTGCGATTTGCGCCTGAATCACAGTCAGAGCACCTGCTGTGCATGCTTCACCCAGCCATCCCCAAGGCTGTCACCAACCCCGCTTCGGCGGGGTTTTTAATTTCAGCTCCCCCGGAAGGGTGGCAACCGGATGCGCACCATGCCCGACAAACCAGATACGTGGGCCAGGATCGTGGCGGCCATTTCAAATCCACTGTGGCAGGGCATGATCATGGCCATCGTCGTTTCTCTACTGCGCATCCTCTACGACGCCAAAGAAACCAGTAAGCGCCGGATCCTGTTCGAAGCGCTGATCTGCGGTTCGTTGAGTCTGGTCGCGTCCAGCCTGATTGAGTGGATGACCTGGCCGCCCAGCTTATCGGTAGCGGCAGGTGGAACGATTGGCTTTCTTGGCGTTACGGCCATTCGCGAATTGGTGGCCCGTTTCATTGGCCGGAAGGTGGATTCCCTATGAAGGCTATCGCTGCTGCAATCATCATCGCGCTGGTGGGCGTACTGCTCATCGGCATCCAGCAGTACCGGGTCGTCGCATTGCGCGGCGAAGTGGAAGTGGAAGCCACGGCCAAGAAGAAAGCGCTCGACGCCAACCTCGAAAGCGAGGCCACCATCACCACGTTGCGTGCCGAGGCCCAACGTAATGCAGCCTACCTGAAGGACTTGAATCAACGGATCAAGGCCAGCGAAAACAAAGCCAAACAGGCGAGGAAAGAATTTGAAGACCTCAAGCGCAACAGCAAGCCCGTTCGTGATTGGGCTTCTCAGCCTTTGCCTGACGGCCTGCGCGGCAAAGCCGGTGGTGGTCACAAAAACATCAGCGGTTCGAATCGAACCCCCTGAGTTGATTCCTTGCGAACGCATCAACGCCGATGAGGCTGACCTTCGTTCGAACGGCGACGTCTGGGAACTGAAGGATCAGGCCATCAAGCTACTCGACACCTGCGCCGATCAGGTCGACGCGCAGATCCTGCGCAGCCAAAGCAAGTAGGTCGTGGACCTACCCACGGCAACCCGCGCCCTGGCTCGCGATCTCGGCGTTTCGGGTCGAATGACCTGTTTTGGTGCGCCCCGAGAGAAGGGGGACCCTGGGGGTATTCGGGGTATACGGGGCTGCGGACTCGCGCAACTCGGTTAGCGGACAGTTCACCAGCTTAGTGAACTGCGGTGAACAGGTGAACACCCCGTATTCATTGGGTGAACAGGACATTTCAGCATGACATTGATCAGTAAGTCGGATTTCGCAGCACGGCGCGGCTGGGCCAAATCTTACGTTTCCAAACTGGCAAAGCAGGACCGCTTGGTCCTGACGCCGGACGGGAAGGTGGATCTGGAAGCAACCGAAGCGCTGCTCGCCGACTCTGCCGATCCAAGCAAGGCTGCTGTCGCGGCTCGCCATGAAGAGGGGCGAATTGATCGCGGGGTCTACAGCGAGCTATCGCCGAGCGCCGAAACACCTGCGGCGCAGCCCCCAAACAAAGGCCCGGACTTCCAGAAGTCCAGAGCGCATCGCGAGTATTACCTTGGGCAGTTGGCCGAGGCTGAGTTTCACAAAGTCCAAGGCAACCTCGTTGCGCGCGAAGCGGTAACAAAAGCTGCCTTCACCGCTGGCCGAACCGTGCGGGACTTGATGTTCGGCCTTTCCCCCCAACTGGCTCCCGAGCTGGCTGCCATGACCGACCCTTGGCAAATCGAAAAGCACCTGACGGGCGCGTTTCGCCGGGTCTTTGAGGATGCTGCCCGCATGACAACCGCTGACCTTGAACACGCCATGACCGAGAAATAGACCTATGCCCACTGGATACGCAGACGGTGCCGAGGTGTACCGCGAAGCGTATTGCCGTGGGCTTGAGCCCGACCCGGAACTCTGGGTCGATGAATGGGCCGATGAGTACATGCGTATCCCGCGTGATACCGGTGCCGCAGAGCCTGGCCAATACCGAACGGCCCGCACACCCTATGCCCGCGAGCCCATGCGCTGCCTGTCACCGGCTCACCCCTGCAAACGGGTCGTCACAATGGTGGCGTCGCAGCTGATGAAAACCCAGATTGCGCTGAACTGGATCGGCGCGCTGATTCACATGTCCCCGTCGAACATCTTGACGTTGCTGCCCAGCCTGAGCCTGGCAAAGCGTGTCTCTGCGCGGATCAGCAAGACTATCAATGCGACTCCGGTCCTGCGTGAACGTGTGGCTTCACCGCGCTCGCGGGACGCCCGTAACACCATGGACACCAAAGAGTTTGAAGGTGGCGCGTTGTTCGCCACAACAGCCGGTTCTGCGGCCAACCTTGCTGAACTGTCAGCGCGGTTTGTCTACGGCGATGAAGTGGATCGCTGGGACGTGGATGTCGATGACGAGGGCGATCCAATAGAGCTGGCCGAGACGCGGGGCAGTACCTTCGGGCGCAACGCCAAGTTTTACTTTTCCAGCTCCCCGACCATCAAGGGCGCGTCGCGCATTGATGACCTGTTTTCGACCAGCGACCAGCGTTACTACTATGTGCCATGCCCAACGTGTGGGCACATGCAGACGCTGGAGTGGGAACGCCTGCTGTACTCGCCTGACTTCAGCACCGTGCATTACCAGTGTGCTAGTCCGGACTGCGATGTGCTGATCGAGGAGTTTCACAAGGGCGATATGCTCGCCCGAGGCGAATGGCGCTCACATGCCCAGGGTGATGGTGAGACGGTGGGTTTCCACCTCAACGCGCTGTATGCCCCGCTGGGCTGGCAGAGTTGGCAGTCACTAGCCAAGCAGTACGAGAAAGCCAAAAAGGCTCAGGATCGCGGCGATCTTGAACCGATGCAGGTGTTCTACAACACCCGTCTCGCCAAAGTCTGGGACAGTGCTCAAGAGCAGACCAAAGCTGCTGTTCTGCAAGCAAGAGCGCTGCTGGAAAACTACGTGCTGGGCTCCATGCCCGCTGGCGTCCTATCGCTCACTGCCTCAGTGGACGTTCAGGCCAACCGGCTGGAAATGATGGTGGTCGGCTGGGGCGAAGGGATGGAACGTTGGATCATTGATTTCCAGGTGATCATGGGCGATCCCGCTGATGATCGCACTTGGCTGGTGCTGGATGAAAAGCTCAAAGAGCGCTACCGCCACCCTTGTGGCGTGAGCCTGGCGATTCTGGCAACGGGTGTCGACTCCGGTGGACACCACACACACGAGGTCTATCAGTTCTGCCGCGTTCGACGCTGGCGCAATGTCTTCGCCATCAAAGGCGCGAGCAAGCCCGGCAAGCCGGTTATCGCTCAACGGCCCTCACTGGTGGACGTGACGTGGAAAGGCCAGACCGAACGCAACGGTGCTGAGTTGTGGATGGTCGGTACCGACACGGCAAAGGACTGGATCTACAACCGCTATCAGCTGGAAAGCGGACCCGGCGCGTTGCACTTCGCCAAGGATCTGCCTGCCGACTTCTTTGCGCAGTGCGTTGCCGAGCGCAAGGTCGCCCGGTACGTGAAAGGCTTCAAACGCATTGAGTGGGTCAAGGGCAAGGCGGAACGAAACGAGGCGCTCGATCTGCTGGTGTACAGCCTGGCGATGGCTCATTACTTGGGCCTGCATCGCTACGGCGAGCACGACTGGGGGCGGCTCAAGAATGCCTTGGCCCAAGCCGGTTTGTTTGACGAGGCGGGTCAGTCTACAGCCCCGGTCGCTGAACGTCTGAGCGTTGAGGACCGGCCAGCTCACACGCCTGAACCGCGAGCGCAACCCACGGCTGCAGTCGTTCAGCCGATAGCACGTCCAGCACCACAACCCGCGCAACCCCCGCAACGCCGCGCTTCCACCAGCGGCTATCTGAAGAGACGTTGATATGGCTTACACCCAGAAGCATCTTGATGCCGTCGAGGCAGCGATAGGGCGTGGCGAAAAGATCGTGCGTTACGCAGATCGGACGGTCGAATACCGCTCGGTTGATGAGCTGATCCAGGCTCGCGATCTGATCCGCACCAGCCTGACCAATGCTGCCGGTCCACGCTCGCGGGTTGTCCGCCTATACCACGGGGGCAAAGGACTGTGAGCACTCGTTACCCTACGCTGTCACGTTCAGGCTTTCTGGTGCCGGAACGCATCAAAGCCAGCTATGAAGGCGCTGCCGACGGTCGCCGATCTGCCACGTGGGACGCACCTGATACAGGCGTAAACAGCCTGATCATGCCTGCGCTGCGCAACCTGCGCTCCCGCTCCAGAGCAGCGGTGCGCAACGACCCTTATGCGGCCAATGCCATTGATCGCAGGGTCAGCAACCTGATCGGCACCGGCATCACCCCGCAGCCCAGGATCGCGGACAAGGAATTGCGCCGTATCTTTCAGGAGACGTGGGAGGACTGGGTAGACGAATCCGATGCCGATCAGTTGACCGACTTCTACGGCCAGCAAGCCTTGATCGCCCGGACGGTCGAGCAGTCGGGCGAATGCTTCGTCCGGTTACGACCCAGGCGGATGGACGACGGTCTGGCGGTACCCTTGCAGTTGCAATGCCTGGCACCGGAGTTCGTTCCGCATGACAAGTTTGAGGTGACCAGCACTGGCAACATCATCCGCGCCGGGATCGAATTCAACGGATTCGGCAAGCGGGTGGCCTACTGGTGTTATCGCTCACACCCGAGTGACATGACCTCGATCAACGCCGGTTACAACATGCTGGTGCGTATTCCGGCCAGCCAGATGCTGCACATCTTTGAGCCCGTGGAGCCCGGCCAGCTTCGTGGCGTGCCCAGGCTGGCACCGGTGCTCAAGCGCCTGCGCAGTCTGGACAACTACGACGACGCTGTCCTGTTCCGCCAAGAGGTGGCCAACCTGTTCGCGGGCTTCATCCGTAAGCCCGCTGTTGACGGTCCGCCCATGCTCGACCCGTTGACGGGCGCGCCCATCAAGGTCGGAGCCGATGGCTTCACGCCGATGGTCGCGCTGGAGCCAGGCACGATGCAGGAGTTGCTGCCGGGGGAGGAGGTCGAGTTCTCGACACCGCCCGATGGCGGCAACAACTACCCCGACTTCATGCGGCAGCAACTGATGGCGGCAGCTGCGGGTGCGGGGCTGCCCTATGAGTTGATGACCGGCGACATGCGCGGCGTCAACGACCGCACCATCCGGGTGGTGCTTAACGAGTTTCGTCGGCGTCTGGAGCAGCTGCAGTACAGCGTGTATGTCCACCAACTGTGCCGTCCCGTCCGGGCGGCATGGATGGACATGGCGGTGTTGTCTGGGGCGTTGCAACTGGACGACTACGCCGCACGCCGTCGCGAATACCTGCGCACGCGCTGGGTACCGCAAGGCTGGTCCTACATTCATCCGGTGCAGGACGTGCAATCGAGAACGATGGAAATCAACGCGGGGCTCGCCTCGCGCAGTGAGATGTGCCTGCGCACTGGCACTGATGCCGAAATCGTGGACGAAGAAAACGCCGCCGATGCGGCTCGTGCCCGTGGTCTGGGCCTCAATTACAGCACCTTGTCGGCGTTCGATGAGGATCCCGACGAGAAGGAGAACCCATGAAACCGCTGTTGCCGTTTCGCATTTTCAACAAGGTCCCGGTAGCCCTGGCGGTCGAGGACCAGAACTGGTACCGCATCAAGGCCGAAACCCAGGCCGAGCAGACCACCATCGAGATCTACATCTACGGTGAGATCGGCGGTTGGGGCATCACGGCCAACCAGTTCATTCAGGACTTGAAGGCCATTGATGATGGCGTGTCGCCCATCGTTGCGGCGTTCAACACCATCGGTGGCGATCTGTTCGACGGACTGGCGATTCACAATGCGCTGAACCGGCTGGGTGAGCGCTGCACGGCGCGTATCGATGCGTTGGCTGCCAGTGCCGGGAGTGTTGCCGCGTGTGGCGCACACCGCATGGTCATGGCGTCCAACGCCATGCTCATGATTCACAACCCGTGGACCTACACGGCGGGCGATGCCGAGGACCTGCGCAAGGTCGCCGATGTGCTGGACCAGACGCTGGAAGCCATCATCGCGGCTTACAAGGCCAAGTCGCCGGACATCGACGAGGTCGAGCTGCGACGCATGGTCAACGCTGAAACCTGGCTCACTGCGCCGGAAGCGTTGGCGCTTGGCCTGGCTGACGAGATCGGGGCGGGGGTAGAGGTCAAAGCATGTCTTGGGCAGGGTGCTGCCATACAGCGGTTCCGCCAGACGCCAAAGGCCTTGCTGGATCAGCTCAACGCTGTTGAGCCCGAGCCCGAGCCCGAACCTACTGACCCGCCAACTGATCCTGAACCGGCTGATGCATCCGCCTTGGCGCTGATGATTACGAAAGCCTGCGGCGCGGCGGGCATCAATAACCTGATCGAGCCTTTGATTGCGTCCACCAAGCTTGCCGATCAAGCAACGGTGCAGGCGGCGATCACCCAGGCTAAGGGCGTGCGCGACCTGTGTGTTGCGGCTCGCTTGCCGGAGCTGACCGCCGAATTCGTTAGCGCAGGTCTGGACAAGCAGGCTGTGCAGGCGCGTCTGTTTGAAAAGCTGGTCAGCAGCGGCAAGGGCTTTGAAATCGATAACAGCCTGCCGCTGGAGGACGACCCACCGGCCAAGGTCCAGGCCAAACAACCCGATCACCACGACATCTATGCGGCCCGAAGGGCGGCGCAGGGTGGTAAGAAACCGACCTCAACAGGAGCACGTCCATGACCATCAAAATGGAGCCTATCCATGCCGGTGAATTCCTTCTCTCCGAAGGTCCCGGAAACATCTCGCGAGAGTCGATCAACGTGGCCGCCAGTGAGGCCCTGAATGCGGGCCAACTGCTGGGCTTGGTGACCGCATCGGGTGAGTTCGCCCCTTACGACCCGGCCGCTGAAGACGGCAGCGAGATCGCCACAGCGATTCTTTTTGCACCGCTTCCTGAGTCGGACATCGTTCGTCGTGGTCGCGCCGTGGTGCGCCTGGCCGAGGTCGCTGAAACGCTGCTGACCGGTCTGGATCTGGACGCTGAGAAGGCGCTGGCCAAGCAGTTCATCATCCTTCGCTGATCGATCTATCGGCCACAAACCCCGATTCATTTTCGTTTATCCGACCCCGCCATTTGCGGGGTTTCGTTTTTCTGGAGAATACCCCCATGGCCGATATCGCCATTTTCGACGACGAAGCATTCAGCGTCGCCACGCTTACCGCCGCCATCAACGAGCAACCTTACCTGCCGGGTCGCATCAGCGGCCTCGGTCTGTTTCAGGAAGCGGGCATCACGACTCTGACCGTGCAGATCGAAAAGGACGGCGACACCCTGGCGCTGGTCCCGTCCGGTGAGCGTGGTAGCTCTGGTCTTGTCGTCACCAGCACCAAGCGCCGCATGATTCCGTTCAACACCGTCCACCTGCCTGAGCGCTTCACGATCCGGGCGGATGAGATTCAAGGCATTCGCGCATTCGGTTCACGCACTGAGCTGCAGGCCGTGCAGGATGTAATCAACACCCGGCTGGCCCGTGCCCGCCGTCAGCTTGACGCTACCCACGAGTTCCAGCGCATGGGCGCGCTCAATGGCCAGGTGCTGGATGCGGACGGAAAAACCGTGCTGCTGGATATCTACGCGGCCTTTGGTGTCCAGCGTCAGAGCCTGTCCATGGGCCTGAACGACGCTGGCACGGAACTGCGTGTCAAAGCAGGCGAAGCATTGGACATGCAAGAGGACGCACTCGGCAGCGTAACCAGCACCGGCTCGCGCGCGTTCTGCGGCAAGAACTTCTGGAACAAGCTGATCGTTCACAAGTCGGTCAAAGAGACCTACCTCAACTCGGCGCAGGCGTCGGAGCTACGCGGTGATGCCCGCGAAAGTTTCGAGTTCGGTGGCATCGTGTGGGAGCGCTACCGTGGCAAGGTCGCCGGTATCGCCTTTGTGAATGACGACGAGGCGTTGCTCGTGCCTGAGGGTGTGCCGGACCTGTACATCTCAGCCTTCGCGCCGGCCGATTACATGGAGACCGTCAACACGCAGGGCATACCGTACTACAGCAAGCTGGAAACACTGCCGTTTGGTAAGGGCGTAGCCGGTGAAGCACAGTCCAACCCGCTGCACCTTTGCACTCGACCTCGGGCGCAGATCCGCCTGACGTTGTAGTCATGGCATTCCGTGACTTGATCGAAACCCTGGATGACGCCGTGTTCGATGTGCTGAGCGACACGGCATTTATTGAGGGGCGCGAAGTGTCAGGCATGTTCTCTGCACCCTGGCTGCAACCAAAGCTGGGCCGCATCAATACCGGTCTGCGCGAGCCGCACCTGGTCATTCGTGTCGCAGATTCTGACGGCGTTCATGAGAGACAGCAGGTGCGGGTGGATCTGCCCAAGCCAGACGGCGGTGGGCTGTACACATTGGTTCGTATGGAGCCCGGTGGCGATGGACTGATCACGCTGGTCTTGAGGATTAATCCATGAGTGTTGGCAGCTTCTACAAGCAGTCGGCCAAGGACGGTATGATCACCCTGCAGCCTTCGGCGGCTGACCTGGAAGCGTTCAAGGACTTTGCTGCCGCGGTTCCCAAAGCGGCGGTCGCGGCCCAGCGTCGAGCCATCAACAAGACGCTGCGCTGGTTGCGCACGCACATTGCCAGGGCAGTTGGGCGGCAAGAGCGCATCGCTGTCACGGCCGTACGGCAACGCCTTCGGGCCTACCCGGTCAGCGGTGGCACGATGCGCGGCAAGCTTTGGTTTGGTCTGGATGCCATTTCTGCCAGTCGTATCGGCCGTGCGCGGCAGAGCCGTACCGGCGTATCCGTTGCCGGTCGCCGTTATCAGGGCGCGTTCTTCAAAACGGTTTACGGCGGCAGTCCTGATATCTGGATCCGTACCGCGAGCAAGCACTTTGACTCAGGCGCGTATGCCGAGACAAGGCAAGGCAAACGTCGCTCCGGTTTTATCGAAGAAAACGGCAGCCGCTTCCCGCTGGCCAAAGCCAAGGTATCGCTTGAAGAGGCGAGGCCACACTTCGATAGCTGGGTGAAACGTGCTGATGAGCGCCTGCTGGAGATCCTCAAGCAGGAATTCAATTACGAGCTGCAGAAGTATCTGAAAGGAACTGCCCGTGCCTGACGAAGCTTTCAGTCTGGATTCGCTGTACGAAGCCATTGAGCGACACATCAGGGCCGCGATAGTCGGGCTTGAGTACGTCGGCACCATGCCGGATATGCTTGAGCAGATCGCCGTTCCGGCCTTGCTGATCGAACTGGGTGAGTTTGAGCCAGGCATAGATCAGGGCACCGGAGAAACAGCCCTGATTGCCCGGTTCGAAGCACGGGTAATCGTGGGCTCCGAGCGTGAGCAATGTCAGCAGCAGGCAGCCTTTGCAGCATCGCAGCTTGCTGTCCTGCTGAGGCTGCAAACCTGGGGGCTTGAGGTCGAGCCCGCTGAGTTCGTGAGAGCCGCTCAGGACTGGTCGCGTCCCGAGTTGGATGGCTACGCGGTCTGGGTCGTTGAGTGGACTCAAGGCATCTACCTCGGCGAAGAGGAATGGCCGTGGCCAAATGAGCCACCCGGAACGTTGGTTTTTGCCTTCGACCGAGCTGGAGATAATCATTCGCCCGAGGAGCTGTTATGAGTTTTGCCCTTGCAGAGCACGACCGCATGCTCGCTGGAGTCGTCAAGGACTGCTATGTCGTAGCGTTGGACCTTGCCGCATCACCTCCCGCCTGTCGTGTTTCAGACGGAAACTGGGTGAGTGCCTGGGTTCGCTGGCACAGCATTGCAGCTGGCAAGGCGCGCCATTGGCGGGCACCGTCAATGAACGAGCAGGGCACCTTGATCAGCGCAAGCGGTGACGTGTCCCAAGGCACGTTCATTCCTGGGCTTTACGGCAATGCCGGTAGCCAGCCTGATAACCGCGATCACGTGGAAGTCTGGCGCTTCGACGATGGCGGTTCCCTGATCTACGACTGGCAGGCCAACACCTACACAATTGATCTGCCCTCTGGAACTGTGACTGTCACAGTCGGAGCCAGCTCGGCCGTTGTGACCGACGACTCTATCAGTGCGACCTCCGGAACGATCACTGCCAAGGCAGCCACGATCACGCTGGATGGCAACGTCACGATCAGCGGAACGCTCGCCGTAGTCGGTGATATCCATGGCGGCGGGCAGATTATCGACACGGGTGGCAACACCCCGAACCACAAGCACTGACCCGGCCCGCACTGCGGGCTTTTTAATGTCTGGAGATTATTCGATGGCGACAGTGAAAGGCGACAAGGCTTCTGGTGATGAGCCGGCCGTACAAGCAAATCAGGTCACACCTGCGACTGCATCCGTAGCTGATGCCGTTTCACCTCCCGTGCCCCCGGTGGCGGTTCGGACCTACCGTGACACGCTGTACACCTCCCGCACGCTTATCCTGCCGGATGACCGCACGCTGGCGGTCGCCAGAGGCATTGTCACCGCGCTGGCAGATGACGCGGTCGCGGTGCAGTGTCTGAGCACGCATCCCGACCTTGAGTCGTTGGAGTAAGTCATGATCGGAATGGATCGCCGAACCGGTCAGCCCGTCTCCGGCCTGGCGCATCTGCGGCAGTCCATCGAAGACATCCTCACGACACCGATTGGCAGCCGCCGCATGCTGCCAGAGTACGGCAGCAAGATCAGGCGATTCGTGGACCTGCCCGTCAACGATGGTTGGAAGAGCGCAGTGCAGGCCGAGGTCGCAAGATCGCTTTCACGCTGGGAGCCGCGCCTGCGCCTTGAGCGGGTGAGGGTGATTGCCGTTCTGAACGGACAGGTCACCTTGCAATTGACAGGCACCTACCTCGGTGACAACGCAGTATTGGAGGTAACGGCATGAGCCTGATCGAATTGTCGGCGCTGCCCGCGCCGCAGGTGCTCGAAGATCTGGACTTTGAAGAGGTTTATCAGGGAGAACTGAGCGCATTTCGTGAGTACATGGGTGATAACTGGAGCGCCTTGCTGGAAAGTGACCCGGTGACAAAACTGCTTGAACTGGGCGCTTATCGACGGCTTCAGAACCGCGCCCGTGTCAACGATGCGGCCAAGGCTCTGCTGCTGGCCTATGCCCGAAAAGCGGATCTCGATCAGTTGGCAGCCAACGTCAATCTCAGGCGTCTGGAGATTCAGGCAGCAGATCCGAACGCCGTGCCGCCTACCGCTGCGGTCATGGAAGAAGATGACGCCCTACAGGAGCGTGTCCAGCTGGCCTATGAAGGGCTCACCACGGCGGGGCCACGAAACAGCTATATCCTGCATGCGCGCAACGCCTCGGCGCTGGTGGCCGATGCTACAGCCGAGAGTCCTTCTCCAGCGGTGGTGGTCGTCACGGTGCTCGCACTGGAAGGCAGCGGTGTGGCAAGTGCGGATCTGCTGGAGACCGTTCGGCTCAATCTCAGTGACGAAGATGTACGCCCGCTGGGTGACCGCCTGACAGTGCAGAGCGCCGAGATCTTACATTATCGGATCGATGCCGTTGTTCACATGGTCGGCAGCGGTCCTGAAACCGAGGCGACTCTGGCCGAATGCAAAAGCCGTCTGCAGTCTTGGATCAATCCCAGAAGACGGCTTGGCCTTGAGGTCGCCCGGTCCGGCGTTGATGCCCAACTGCACATTAGCGGTGTCAGCCGGATTGATCTGCAGGGCTGGATCGATATCCGTCCGACGAAGGCGCAGGCAGCCTGGTGCGAAGCATTCACTGTGACGCGGGGGAGTTGAGATGACCAGCTTGCTCCCCCTCAACAGCACCCCGCTGGAGCGCGCCATTGAAGCGGCTACGGATGAAGTCACCCAGACTCCATTGCGCACGTTGTACAACCCGCAGACCTGTCCTGCACACCTGCTGTACCACCTTGCCTGGGCTTGGTCCGTCGACCGTTGGGATGATGAATGGTCCGAGCCGGTGAAGCGTGCAGCTATTGCCGCTTCGTTTTTCATCCATGCACGCAAGGGCACCATTGGAGCAATCCGCCGTGTGGTCGAGCCCTTGGGTTATCTGATTGACGTGCTGGAGTGGTGGGAGACCGTGCCGCAGGGCACACCGGGGACCTTTGCGTTGAAAGTCGGCGTGCTGGATACCGGTATTACCGAAGAGATGTATCAAGAGCTGACCGCCCTGATTGACGACGCCAAGCCGGTCAGTCGGCACATGCGGGAGCTGGCTATAAGCCTGGAAACGACCGGCAGGTTTTACATGGCCTTGTCGGTTTCCGAAGGCGATGAAATCGATGTTTACCCTCCTGTGCAGCGTGACATCGATGTCACGGGTTTTGTAGGACTGGGTGGACGTGAAACCACTATCGATACTCTGGATGTCTTCGCATGATCGATCAGACTTCGCAATTCTTTGCCATCTTGACCAACATCGGTGCTGCCAAACAGGCGAACGCCGATGCGTTGGGCATCGCATGGAAAATTGCACAAATGGGCGTCGGGGATGCAAACGGGGCTGATCCTGTTCCGGATGCCTCGCAGAAAAAACTGATTAACGAGCGACGTCGAGCGCCGCTCAATCAGCTCAAGGTTGACCCTGCCAATAACGCAATCATCATCGCCGAGCAGGTCATCCCTGCTGAAGTGGGCGGGTTCTGGATTCGTGAAATCGCCTTGTACGACTCCGATGGTGACATGGTCGCGGTCGCAAACTGTGCGCCATCATACAAACCGGCGTTGACTCAAGGGTCCGGTCGTACCCAGATAGTTCGTATCAACCTGCTGGTCAGCAATACCAGCAACGTTGAGCTGAAAATTGATCCTTCTGTGGTGCTGGCAACACGTGCTTACGTTGACGGTAAAGTAGCCGACAAACTCAACAGGCTCGATCACAAGCAGTCGGTACGGGTTGCGACCTCGACAGACATCAAATTGTCCGGTCTGCAAACCGTGGACGGCATTGAGCTTGTCGACGGTGATCGCGTCCTGGTCAAGTCGCAGACCGCTGGAAAAGAGAATGGCCTGTACACGGTAGTTGCCAGCGGCAACTGGCTGCGCTCGCAAGATGCAGACAGTGATCCTGAAGTCACTGCCGCGCTTATTGTTTCTGTGGAAGAGGGGACTTTGCTGGCCGATACAATCTGGCAACTGCTTACAGGAGGACAGATTCGTGTCGGAACAACCCCGTTGGTTTTCCAGAACATTACGGCGGGCTTTGCCCCGTTGCTGTCCCCGGCTCTGTTGGGCACACCTACGGTGCCCACGCCTGCGGTAGTTGCCAACAACAAGTTGGCCGCCAACACCGAATTTGTGCAGGCCGCGCTGGCGGCTGGGCTTTCGCAAAAGCTCAGCTTGTCCGGAGGACAACTCAAGGGCAAGTTGAAGGCTAAGGTAGGCGCGGCCAATGCGGGCAATACAAACGACAGTGGTTTTGTGTTTGATGACGATACCGGCCTGTTCAGTCCCACGGACGGCACCTTGCAGTTGGCAGCCAACGGCGAAGTCATCTTCCAGCATTCCGCAGGTGGCGCAGCACAGTTCTTCCGTGGTGTGAGGGTGCCCAAAGGCCCTCCCAATACAGAGGATAACTCATCAGTGGCGGGGTATACGTTCGCCGAGGACGGTGACAGTGGAATGTTTGCAGAGGGTGGAGGGCAGAACTCCGGTTCCGATTTGGTTTTTCGAATCGATAAGGTTGAGGCTGGCCGTATCAAAGCGCAGATGAAGTCCGGAGCACAATCGGGATGGACCCGATTGTTGAGCGGAAAAATATTTCAATGGACGCAGATTTCATTCACTCCCGTAGCAGGGGCTTCAATGGCCTGGACTGCGGTTCTCCCAACCAGTTTTCTAAACGCATGTCATCAGGCGTTCGCGATCCAGGGGAACGGTGCCGGGGTCAACAAGTTTCAAATTACCACGGAGGGACTTGGCCTCGGGTCCGTCAACGGCTTTGCCTTCAGTGAGGATACGGGTGCGCGCATTATTCGTGTTTGGGCCATAGGTGAATAAATGAACAACTACTGGAGTGCTTCGCTGGGTGCTTTTTGTCGCCCTGACATCCTGGGTAACGATATGCCTGACGACGCTGTGGAAGTGTCAGAGCAGGACTATTCGATGTTGCTGGGCGGACAGGGCGAGGGCCAGCTCATTGTCACGGGAGCGGCTGGCTTCCCGATCCTCGAAGATCCGCCCCCGGCCAGTGACGAACAACTGAGACAGGGCGCTCGCTACTGGCGCGACCAGTGGCTTGCAACCACCGACCCACTAATCGTGCGTCACCGCGACGAAAAGGAAGCTAAGCGCGCGACCACGCTGAATGATGATCAGTACTCAACACTTCAAGCCTGGCGGCTGGATCTTCGCGACTGGCCGCAGTTACCTGCATTCCCAAGCGCAGAGAGTCGCCCCCAGCCTCCTGACTGGGTGTCGGCGCTCGTCTAAGCGCTCGCCCGTTACGCATAACGCAGCACCACCCAACCCCGCCATGCGGGGTTTTTCGTTTCTGGAGATTGTCCTATGAGTTTCTTCCACGGCGTGACTGTGACGAACGTCGATACCGGCGCACGCACCATTTCGCTCCCCACGTCCTCAATCATTGGCTTGGTGGATACGTTCACAGAAGCGCCTGCGTACAGCGCCAAGGTCAATGACCTGGTGCTGATCACTTCCGAGCGCGAGGCTATTGCAGCGTTTGGTCCTGACTCGGCAATCACCAAAGCCTGTCAGGCGATCTACGTCAAAGCCAAGGCTGTGATCGTTGCGTGCGGCGTCGCCAAGCTGGACGACGCGGCCCTGCAGACCTCCGCCATTATCGGCGGTGTGAAAGCAGATGGAACCCGTACCGGACTCCAGGCACTGCTCGACGGTAAGAGCCGCTTCAATGCCCAGCCGCGATTGCTGATTGCCCCCAAGCACAGCTCGATTCTGGCGGTCGGTAAAGCGTTGACTGCACTGGCAGACAAGTTGCGGGCGCTGCCGATCATTGATGGCCCCAACACCACCGACGAAGCGGTCATGGCGTACGCCAAGAACTTCGGTGGCAAGCGCTCTTTCATGGTCGACCCCGGTGTCCAGTACTGGGATACCACCGCCAATGGGACAGTCGATGCACCTGGCTCTGCCTGGGTGGCAGGTCTGTTCGCCTGGACCGACGCGGAGTACGGCTTCTGGGCCTCGCCGTCGAACAAAGAGTTTGCAGGCATCACGGGTACCAAGCGGCCCATCGAGTTTTTGGACGGTGACGAAACCTGCCGGGCCAACCTGCTCAACAACGCCAATATCGCCACCATCATCCGCGATGACGGCTATCGGTTGTGGGGCAACCGCACGCTCAGCAGCGATTCCAAATGGGCGTTCGTGACCCGCGTGCGCACCATGGACATTGTCATGGACGCGATCCTCTACGGGCACAAATGGGCGGTGGACCGCTCGATCACTGCCACCTACGTCAAGGACGTAACCGAGGGCCTGCAGGCGTTCATGCGTGATCTGAAAAATCAGGGCGCGATCATCAACTTTGAAGTATTCGCGGACACCGAGTTGAACACGTCCACCCAGCTGGAGCAGGGCAAGGTGTACTGGAACATCCGTTTCACCGACGTGCCACCTGCCGAAAACCCCAACTTCCGCGTTGAAGTCACCAACCAATGGCTGACCGAAGTGCTCGACTCTGCCGCTTAAGGAGCTGCAACGATGGCAATGATTCCAGAAACACTGAGCAACCTGAACCTGTTCGTCGACGGTGTCAGCTTCCAAGGCGATGTGTCGAGCCTGACCCTGCCCAAGCTGACACTCAAGACTGAAGAGCACCGCCCCGGTGGCATGGACTTGCCGGTCGAGCTGGACATGGGCATGGAAAAGCAGGAGGCCAACTTCACCACCACGGGCGTGCGCCGTGAGTCCTTGAAGTTTTTCGGCCTGGCAGATGGCACTGCGTTCAACGGCGTATTCCGTGGAGCGTTCAAGGGCCTGAAAGGCAAGGTCACCCCGGTCGTGGTCACATTGCGTGGTCGGCTCAAAGAGGTCGACATGGGGGACTGGAAGCCCGGTGACAAGTCCGAGATCAAACACGCTGTCGCGCTCACTTACTACAAGTTGGAAGTGGACGGTCGTGTGGTCTACGAGATTGATGCACTGGGCATGAAGCGTGTGATCAACGGTGTCGACCAGCTCGCTGCAGAACGTTCAGCCCTTGGCCTCTGATAGAAGGATAAATCCTGTGTCTCAAGTAAATACCAATCCAAAGTGGATGACCCTGACGGCCGAGAGCGTGTCGGTGAAGCTGACCAAGCCTGCCGAGGTCAACAGCGTTCAGGTCGACACCATCATCATGCGCGCCCCTACCGTGCGCGATGTTCGCACCGCGCAGGCTGCTGCCAACGGCGATGATGAACAGCGCGAGCTGAACCTGTTCGCATCCCTGGCCGAGATGGGCGTCCGCGATCTTGAAGGGCTGTCCCTTAAGGACTACAGCCGCCTGCAGGCCGGTTATTTTCGCCTGGTGCGCGACGACGAGCTTTGACCCCGCATTGCAGAGGCTCGCGGCGAAGCGGCTCGCAAAAGAGCTGGGTTTTTCGTCGGCGGAAATCATGTCCATGTCTTTCTCGGACATGATCTGGTGGCTCACGGACTGAGCCCATCCCAACATCAGAGGTGAGTGATGGCGAACAATCTGGCATTGGGCCTGGTGATTGGCGGCGCTGTCAGCCCGACTGTGGGTGCGGCGTTCAACACCGTTGAAAGTCGCATCAAGAAGCTGGAGCAGCGCGGTAATCAGGCCAAGGTGCTGAGAAACACGATTGGCGAAACCATGCGCCTGCGTGATGAGTGGAAGAAAGCGCACGACAGTGGTGCTGCATCGGCCTCTGGTTTGCTGCGCAAGCTTGAGAACAACATCGACACGCTGCGTAAACAGGGTGTTCAGGTCGGTAAGCTCAGGCAGGAATATCAGTCCCTTGACCGTGTGGCCAGAAGCATGGACCTCAAGGTCAAGGGGCATCAACAGATCGAGCAGGGTAAAGCCGGGCTCAAGTCGGGTATCGGTACCGCCGTCGCTGGTGTCGGCGCAATGGCCGTACCGACCAAGATCAGTGCCGACTATCAGGCAATCATCCGGGACATCGCCATCAAGGCCGGCGTCGCCAATCAGCCGCAGGAAGCAGAGCTGACCACCTCGGTTATCAAGACCTCGCAAGACACCGGCATGGCACGCAATGACGTGGCCGACCTGGTCAACAAGCTGGTTGGCGCAGGCATGAGCCTGGACAAGGCACTGTCCTACGCGCCGGTGGCAGCGAAGTTTGCAGTCGGGCAGGGGGCCAGCGGCAACGATACGGCCAACATGATTCAGGCACTGCAGCAGAACGCCAAGATCACCGACCCCAAGGTCATGGAAAAAGCCCTCGAGGCAATTGCCATGCAGGGCCAGGCTGGCAGCTTTGAGGCCAGTGACATGGCGCGTTGGTTCCCGCAATTACTGGCGGGCATGGGCAAGCTGGGTGTCACTGGCATGGACTCGGTGAGCCAGCTCGGTGCAATGCTGCAGGTCCAGATGAAAACGGCCGGTGGCTCGGACGAGGCCGCCAATAACCTGAAGAACTGGATGGAGAAGATCGGCTCCACCGACGTGGTGAAGTCGTACAAGGACGTCGGTATCGATTATCAGGGGTCGCTGAACACCGGTATCCAAAAGGGCATGTCGACTCTTGAGTCGAGCTTTGCGCTGGCCCAGCGCTACATCGAAAAGACAGACCCTGAAAAAGCCAAAAAAATGAAGGAGGCAACGGCCAAGATCAGTAAAGAGGCTGATCCGGCGAAAGCCAAGGAGATGTTGGACTCGCTGGAGCAGGCGCTACGCACCGGCGATCTGTTTGCTGACATGCAGGTCAAGGCCGCACTAACCGCTTACACGCAAAATCGCGCGTTGTATGAGCAACTGAAAAAAGACTCACAGAACGCTTCGGGGATCCTCGACAAAAACCTGGCCGAGCGCCGTGGTGCATCGTCGCAGATCTGGGCCGAGACGTTTCAGGCAGTCAACGACTCGATGCGCAGCATTGGTGATGCGATACGTCCGGTCACTGACGCGGTTGCGAAGGGCATTACTGCAACGGCTAAAGAGTTTACTGCGCTTTCTGACACATCCAAGCCGGTGGTGCTGGCCATCGCGTCGATAGGTACCGGGCTGCTGGCGCTGAAGTCGGCTGCCGGTGTGTTCAAAATCGGCAAGGGCTTGCTCAACCTGGGGCGTGGATCCCTGACTGGTGATCCGAACAAGGTGCAGAAAGTCTACGTCACCAACTCCGGTGACAAAGACGATAAGCCTGAAGGGAAGGTGGGTGCAGTCAAAGGATTGCTGGAAACAGGTCTCAAAGCGTTCAAAGACAACGACAAGGCAAAAGGTAAGGGTAAGGACAAAGCTGATGCTGACGCCAAGGGCGGCGCTGACGATGCTGATGACGACGCAGAGGAAAGCGGCAAGACCGGTTTTGATCCGGTCGACACCGGCCTGAAGATCCTCGATCTGTTTGGTGAGGGTGGCAACGACTCTGATGGCGCGAAGGGCGGCAGTAGCTCTGAGCCGCAGAAGGTCTTTGTGGTCAACGCCAATGCGTTCGGTGGCGGTTCGGATGCACCAGGTGATCAACGTCGCTCACGACGCAGCCGTCGGCGTGGCGCTGCTGGCGGTGCCGGTGGTCGACGCGCAGGACCTCCGCGCCCTCCGATGCCGCCAGCTCCTCCTGTACCAGCAGGCCGACTGGCGCGGTTGGCGGGTGCCGCAGGAAAGCTGGGCAGTGTTGCCAAGGTGGTTCCCGGCGCGAAGTTTCTGGATGCGGGCATGCTTGCTCTGGACACCTACCAAAACGCCGAGACCCAGGACGAGAAAGCCGAAGGCTACGGCGGCGCTGCGGGTGGCTTGGCCGGTGCACTGGCAGGCGGTGCGGCGGGTGCCGCGATTGGCTCTATCGTGCCGGTGATCGGTACGGCCATTGGTGGCGCGGTCGGTGCCTTTCTCGGCGGCATGGGTGGACAGGACATCGGTGGCTTTCTGGGCAAAGCGCTGTTTGGCTCAGATGAAAAAACCGAGGCCATCGCTGGCAAGACTGGGGATACCAAACCTTCTGCCGCACCTGGCGATGTGGTCAAAGCAATGGCGGCGGTAGCACCTGCTCCGCTGGCGTTGCCTGCTGTCGTCAAGGCTGCTGAGCAGAACAAGCCTGAACCCGCCAAGGTTGACCAGCAATTCACCTTCGCGCCGCATATGCCCGTCAACGTACAAGGCGATGTAAAGGACCCAGCACAACTGGCGCGGGACATAGCACCGTTTCTGCAGCGTCAGTTTGAAGAGTTCAGTCGGCAAGCATCTGCCCGCCAATTGTTTGATGCCCCGCACGTAGGGTGAGGAAAAATCATGGCTTACGCAGAGCAGCTGCAGTCATCGTTGAAATACCTGATTGCAGCGGGAGAGGTGGGACGCCGTAGTCTGGACGACATGCTTGGCCCCTTGACTGGGGCCGTAGGCGATATGACAGGGGCCGCGTCGGAGCTGGAGAACATACCGTTCCTTGGCCCGGCCCTCGGGGAAAAGCTGCAACGCACAATGCGGGGCATCAGTGCCGCGCAGTCAAAGGTTGGACAGGTAGCTGCGATTTACGGGCAGGCGACCAGTACGGCGGCGCAGGTGCAAGAGCGTCTGGGGACCTTGAAAGAGCAAGCGTCCAAAGCCGGTGCCGCCATCAACAGGGTGGCCGGGAATGTCAGTCCAGCGCTGGGCAACATCGTACCGACGGGCAGCTTCGCAGCGCAGATGACACCGGCACCCGAGGCCGTGAAGCCGTTCCCGCATTTACTGATCGTCCAGCCGCTCAAGCCTGAGGCGCAGCCTTACTACTTCAACCTGGACACGGCTGCCTTCGATGAGCTTCGTAGGCAGACCGCGTTCCGCTGGGCCGGGCAAGAACGTTTGACTCGTAGCATTGCGCAACAGGCAGTTGGTTTGGGCGACGATAAGCTGAGTTTGAAGGGGGCCATTTTTCCCGGTTTCAAGGGCGGCCTCAAGCAACTGGACACGTTGCGCAGCATGGGCCGCAACTTGCAGCCGCTGAGCCTGACAACCGGTTACGGCGAGGTGCTGGGCAACTGGTGCCTGCTCAGTGTGGATGAAGAACAGAGCAACCTGCTCGCCGGAGGTATTCCCCGCAAACAGGGCTTTTCACTGGAGTTTGTAAGCTATGGCGACGATCTGCAGAACGTCTGACGGAGATCTGCTGGACACTATCTGCCACCAGTTTTATGGGCACCTGAACGGTAGCGTTGAGGCGGTGCTGGATGCCAATCAGGGCTTGGCCGATGAGCCCCAACCGTATCGAGCTGGTGTGCAGATCGTGCTGCCGGATCTGCTCACCCAGACCGAGGAAGTGATACAGCTGTGGGGTTAGCTCGCCGCCTTTATGCATTCCAAAGAGGCTTGTAAGTAAGACTGGTGAGAATCGGCGAACAGTTTTTCGTTATTCCCAATAAGCCCCTGCCAGGACGTGGCTGCATCAATCGCTGCGTTGTTGCATTTGGCGAGTGGCGCAAAGAGCGTTCCAAACTTCGCCCCTTCATCTTGCAGCTTGTTCAGGGCGATGGCTTGGTTGCGGCTCTGGGTTCCGTTCATGGTTCCCGATTTGGCTAACGCATGGCCGTCCTCGACCGTGCTGTTAAGACGTGCGATGAAGTCCATGGCTTCAGCTGGCGTGATCTTCGCAGCTGCGTCTTGCGCCGCCTGATAGCGCTGACCTGCAGCTTTGTCTTCTGCACTGACGTTTTCCGGGGCGAGGTCAATGACTTCAAGTTTCTTTTCAGCTTGCACTGAGCCTGCGGCCAGCACGAGCAAGATCATTCCGATAGTCCTTTTCAACTTTCAATCCCTTAGTGGTGTTCGTCGGCGGATTCTAGTTAATCCGCCATGCCTTGTCATGGCTATAAGAAGGTCTCATGAAACCGGTATTCCGAATTGTTGCGGACAGCAACGACATTACAGCGTTGGTCAATGACCGTCTGTTGCTGCTGCGCACAAGTGACAAGCCAGGCATGGAGTCAGATGAGTTTGAGCTGCGCATCGACGATAGGGATAGGGCCGTTTCACTGCCTGCGCGTGGTGCAGACATCGAGATATACCTCGGCTACGAAGGGCACCGACTGACCCGCTTGGGTCTATATACCGTTGATGACATTGAGGCATCTGGTCCGCCCGATACCTTGGTCATACGCGGCAAGGCCAGCGATATGCGCGGCAGCGGTCGGACCACGCGTTCCGGCAATTGGGAGAATGTCCCCCTGCAGCAGATTGTCAGCGATGTTGCTGCACGTAATGGCTGGAAGCCGGTGTGTACCGTCACGACCAAAGTGCCTCGCGTTGATCAACTCGACGAGTCGGATTACAACTTCATCACCCGGGTGGCCAAGAAGTATGACTGCACCGCGAAGGTTGCAGACGGCAAGCTGCTGGTGCTGCCTCGGCAAGACGGATTAAGCGCGAGCGGGAAAGCTCTGGGGGTCATAACAGTCCGTCGTCATGACGTAGCACGCTGGCAGTTTCGTCTCAGCGACAAAACCACGCAGAAAGCCGTACAGGCCAAGCATCTCGACAAGAAGACTGGAAAGCTGCAGGTGGTTGAGCTGAGCAACGATCAATCCCCTAACGGCCTCCCGCCCATTCATACCGACCGCCATATCCATCCCAATAAGTCCGCTGCTGAGCAGGCAGCCAAGGCGCGCCTCGCGGCATTCAATCGCAGTACCGCAGGTGTTCGGCTGGAAATGGCGGGGCGCACCGATCTGTTCGCCGAGCGAATGATCAATGCACTGGACTTCAAAGTCGGCCTCGATGGCGAGTACCTGGTTGACTCGGTTGAACAGGTCTTCACCCAGTCTGGCTGGACCACGGCCATTGAATGCAACGGCGGGAAGTCCGGCAAAGCCAAGGCGAAGGGCAAGAAAAAGAAAGAGAAAAAACCGGTCAAGGTCGTACAGCTTTAACCGGCCAGCTCAACATTTATTCATCAGGAGAACCACGCATGTCGATTACCACGCAGCAGTTGCTGCAGATCCTCCCCAACGCCAGCTCCCGAGCTGGCGTTTTTGTTCCTGTCCTAAATGTTGCGATGAGCAAATACGCCATCGTTACGAAGCTGCGTATCGCTGCCTTCCTTGCGCAGGTGGGCCATGAGTCCGGCCAGCTCCGCTACGTGCGTGAGCTTGGCAGCGATCAATACCTTGATAAGTACGATACCGGGCGGCTGGCTGAGCGCTTGGGTAACACCCCAGAGGACGATGACGATGGTCAGTTGTATCGGGGCAGGGGGTTGATTCAGGTCACCGGGCGAGACAACTACGCTGCGTGTGCAGAGGCGTTGGGGCTGGATCTGCTCAAGCACCCCGAACTCTTGGAGCGCCCAGAGCATGCAGCCATGTCGGCTGGTTGGTTCTGGCACCGTGCGGGGCTCAATACCTTGGCGGATAAAGGCGACCTCCTGACGATCACCAAACGCATCAATGGCGGCACCAATGGCCAGGCAGATCGGCAAATGCTCTACGAGCGCGCTTTGAAGGTTTTGTCCTGAGCCGAAAGACTCCCAGCATCAAAGTGAAAAAGAGCGACCAGTCGAGATGCGTCAACATCACGGCTGGTCACCGTTCCCGCAGATTACCCCTGCAAGTCCAGCCAAGGCTCTCGCTTCGTGCACAAAGCGGAGCGAGCCTAGCACCTGTTTATATATACAGTAAAGGTCTTGCTTTCTATGTCCACACCCATCATCCCTTGGATGGGCGGCAAACGCCGCCTGGCCGACCGTCTTATCCCGCTTTTCCCACCCCACGAATGCTACGTCGAAGTGTTCGCTGGCGGTGCGGCCCTCTACTTCATGCGTCCCCAGGCTGCCCCCGTTGAGGTCTTGAACGACATCAACGGTGATCTGGTGACGCTGTATCGCGTCGTCCAAAACCACCTTGAAGAATTCGTCCGCCAGTTCAAATGGGCACTCAGCTCGCGCCAGGTATTTGAGTGGCAGAAGATGACCCGCCCCGAAACCCTCACCGATATCCAGCGCGCCGCCAGGTTCTTCTACCTGCAGCACCATGCCTTCGCAGGCAAGGTCAGCGGGCAGACGTTCGGTACCGCCACGACCGGTCCGGCCATCAACCTTCTGCGGATCGAGGAAAACCTGTCTGCGGCCTGGCAGCGGTTGTCAGGTACGTACGTGGAGAATCTGCCGTGGCTCGAATGTGCCGAGCGCTACGACCGGCCTCACACGTTCCACTACATGGACCCGCCGTACTGGCAGACGGCTGGGTATGGTGTGGATTTTCCGTTTGAGAATTACGAGCGGATGGCGGAGTTCATGCGGCGGTGTAAGGGGAAGGTAATGGTCAGCATCAATGATCATCCGGACATACGAAAAGTGTTTGAAGGCTTTCATTTTGAAACGTTGGATATTCGGTATACCACTGGAAACCAACGACAGGGGAAGTCAGTGTTAACCGGAGAGCTAGTTGTGATGAATTGGCAGCCTGATGCACTTGGCGGATTATTTTGAGAGTTCTCGTCGAGCTAGTCGTGGCCTCGACGGTGAGTGTATGACATCACGTGTCAAGAGTTTGGATAGCTTATGAATCTCTGTACCGTTTTAAGCATCATAATCTGTGTCTTCAAGTTTGTTTCTTGAGTGGGCAGAGAAAGTAAGTTATTTATTTCTGTAACGGTGGAGAACTTGAAAGGATTAACTATAAAAAAATTAAGAATGTTTTCTACGAAAGCGCATAGCTGAAAATTTTTCTGCTCGATGTTTACTGGGGGGTGCCCTCTGTGCACATGAGTGTTGCGGGCGTCGCGCAAAGATTCAAGTAATGCCTGGTGTAAAATTCGATCTTGATAAAAAAAAGAAGCTCTTCTTATCAGTATCTCAGACTTGTCGGTCAGTGTGAGTATCTCCAAGGTTGACCATAGCTTCATGAATTTCATCTCTGCATCTTCTCTATCCGTGGAGTCGATGTAGTTAGCCAGCGCTGACAAAGTGTGTGCGGAATATGCGCTTGATCGGAGGCGGCGATTGGTTCTTTTCAAATGTTCTGTCGTCTTCTCCGGATGTCTCAACCTGACTGCCGGTTTTCCTTTAAAAGAAGAATTTATCCATGAATGTGTTCCTGTCATCTCACCACTTGGCATGTGTAACGTGTGCACGCGGCCACATTGAACCACGCTTGCGGTGGGGTACTCATCTTCTTTGGATGAACTGAGAAGTTGACGATTTTTTTTGAAACCTATTTGGAGTATCGCTCTAACTGCACCCAGAGCTTCCAATGCACTATTTACAGCGTGATCTTCGCTTGCTGCGCTAATTGTAATGCAGGCGAATGTGTAATTTTCTACAGCAAATAATTTGTGTTCTGTAGCTTCAGTTATATAAAAATCCCTATGCTTCTTGTATTTTAATGGCAGTTCGTTGTGGAAGGTTATGTGGCAATCATTAATCTTGAGTTTGGGCATTTTGTATATATTTAATATGCTCACCTCTGTTATTAATATGTATGTTGACTGGGATTTGGTTTTTAAGTTGCAAGCCTTGTCAAGCTCTGTCAGGATGTTGCTGGATTTTGAGTGTTGGTTTCGTATGAAACATGCCTCTAGTGTCCTTACAAGTATTGCAAAGACAGTGTCGTCGTCTAATTTGTGATTGTGCTTTATTAACCCGTAAAGCGCGTCGTGATAGAACTGATTTTCGATTCTGTAGCTTATGGTTCCGTTTGGGTTCAGTGTGCAGTTTTGGAAGATTTTATTGAGCAGCTCGCTGGCATAAGCTTCATTGCTAAATTTAGATCTCAAGAGTGCCTCCTGGGGGCTGATCTTTAGGCTGTAACGTCATTTTTTGTGTGTAGCATCTGGAGCTATTAATGCAGAACCTTGGTTCTTAACGTTTCCTACCGCTTTGCCTACTGCGAACCACTCAAAATCCGCCACAGGCCTGCATGCTTCGCGGGCCAGTTGCTCTGCTCGAGAAGTCGACAATCCAAATTCTACCCATTCCCGTGCATCATCCGCCGACAGTACAACCGGCCGACGATCATGTATATCCACCATCCCCGAATTACTCTCTGCCGTGATGATCACGAACCCATCACGCTCATTCGGCTCAAATCCTTTATGCACTTGAGCCAGCGCCGCAAAGAACATCGGTTTCTGACTCTTCAACCGAATGTAGTACGGCTGCTTTTTCTTTGGATCGTCCAGATCCTTTACCCACTCAAACCACCCATTCGCTGGAGCCAGCGAGCGCCCGTTCGACCATAGCTCCTTGAAAAACCTTCCGGTCATCACGGTTTCGACCCGCGCATTGATCGGTGCCGGGCGTTTGCCTTTGGCCCAAAACGGTGCCCAGCCCCAGCGCACTTTGTCGACACTCAGGCCTTGCTCGGTCGGACGAATGATCTCGACGCGGGTAGAAGGAGCAACGTTGTACCGCTCGATAGGCCATAGGTCATATCCGTTGATGACCAAATGCTCTGGCGCAAGCTCCTTGAGGTAGTGGTCCATGGATTCGTAGATCGAGTAGCGTCCGCACATGATGTCACCCGTAATGTCACTCGTCGAAAATGCCTGCCTATACGATTGACCGCAAGCGAGCTGAAGAGTTAACTGTATATGCATACAGCAATCTCTATCTGAAGGTTTCCCCATGAGCGTAGTCATTCTCGGCCCATTGTCTGAAGGAGGCATCAAGCTTCCGCTTTACTCGTTTCAGGTGCCCGCAGGATTTGCTTCGCCCGCTGTCGATTACATCGAGAAGCACGTCTCACTGGATGAAATGGCCGAGGTGCGTGCGCCTCATGTGTATCTTGCGAAGATCCTGGGTGACAGCATGATAGGCGCGGGCATTTTCGATAGGGATCTGATCGTCGTCGACCGCAGCCGCAACGCGGAGCATGGGGAGATAGTCGTTGCGGCGCTGAATAACTCTGAGCCGATCTGCAAGCGGCTCTTCATGATGGATGGAGTCGTCAAGCTCCAGTCTGAAAACGCCGCGTATCCAGCTCGGCATATTTTGGAAGGTGACAACCTGGTCATTTGGGGCGTGGTGAATTACAGCATGCGCCGTCATGGAAAGGCATGAGCCGGTTTTCGCGCTGATTGACTGCAACTGTTTTTATGCGAGCTGCGAGCGCGTCTTCCGTCCTGACTTGGAAAAGACTCCTATCGTGGTCCTCAGCAATAACGACGGATGCGTGATCGCCCGCAGCTATGACGCCAAGCCATTTGTGAAAATGGGGGCCCCGTATTTCCAGATCAAAGAGGTGCTGCGTCGCAATGGCATCAAGGTGTTCAGCAGCAACTACGCGCTTTATGGCGATATGAGCGAGCGCGTGATGTCGATCATCGAGTCCATGGTGCCCGCCACTGAGGTTTACAGTATCGACGAGGCGTTCGCGGACTTGACCGGCATCCCTGGGGACCTCACAGCATTCGGTCGTCGCATACGGGCTTCCGTCCTCAAGTGCACGGGCATACCTGTCGGGGTCGGCATCGCTCCTACAAAAACCCTGGCCAAGCTTGCGAATCATACCGCCAAGCGCTTACTGGCTCAGACAGGTGGTGTCGTCGATATCTGCGATCTGCATAAACGCAACTGGGTACTGCGTAACACAGCAGTTTCCGAGGTCTGGGGCGTGGGCAGGAAGATGAAAGCACACCTGGAGGCGATGAACATCCGCACCGCAATGGACCTGGCCAACGCCGATCCGCGCACCTTGCGCGACCGTTTCAGTGTTGTCATTGAAAAGACAGCTCGTGAGTTGGCCGGCACTGCATGCCTGGAGCTGGGCGAGGCCGCGCCTCCAAAGCAGGAGATCTGCTGCAGCAGGATGTTCGGTCAGCGGCTGACTACGATTGAGCCAATCAAAGAAGCGGTGGCCACCTACACGCAACGTGCTGCCGAGAAGCTTCGCTCCCAGAGTTCCCTATGCAAGAAGATCCGCGTCAGCATCCGCACAGGAATGTTCAACCCTGAAGAAGCCAAGTACGCCAATGGGGCGCTGGTTGAATTGCCGTATCCCACCAACGACGTTCGCTTGATGACGAAGGCCGCGACCGAGGCGGTCAATCGTCTGTTCCGGTCGGGCTTCAAGTACAGCAAAGCGGAGGTTTTGCTACTGGACCTTCGTCAGCCAGGTGAATTTACGGATGATCTTTTCGCGGCCTCGCAGCCGGTCGCGGCCGAGAAGGTGATGGGCGTGCTGGACGAGATCAATACGCGCTGGGGGAGGGGGACTCTTAGGGCGGGAAGTGTGCCTACGAATCCTGAGTGGGCCATGCGGCGCGACATGATGAGCCAGAGCTACACAACCAAGCTAGATCAGCTGTGGACCGTAAGGTGTGATTGATCTTGTTTCTTCGTTGTCATTACGCCAACTTTACGCCAGACGAAAAAAAAGACCTTTAAAATCAAGGTCTTTTTTTAATTTGGTGGTGCCCCGAGGGAGAATCGAACTCCCACTTCTTTCGAAAACGGATTTTGAATCCGCCGCGTCTACCAATTCCGCCATCAGGGCTCAATGGCGGCGAAGTATAAGGATGAGTTTTCCGTTGGTCAACAGGGATTTACGCAGGTTTTTTACTAATGCCGCCAAACCGGATAAACTTCCCGGCCCTGCTAAACGAACCCGATCATGCGCGTCGCTGACTTTACCTTCGAACTCCCCGATTCCCTGATTGCTCGCCATCCACTGGCCGAGCGTCGCAGCAGTCGTCTGTTGACCCTCGATGGGCCGACGGGCGCGCTGGCACATCGTCAATTCACTGATTTGCTCGAGCATTTGCGCCCGGGCGATTTGATGGTGTTCAACAATACCCGTGTGATTCCCGCGCGGCTGTTCGGGCAGAAGGCGTCCGGCGGCAAGCTGGAGATTCTGGTCGAGCGCGTGCTGGACAGCCATCGTGTGCTGGCGCATGTGCGTTCCAGCAAGTCGCCCAAGCCTGGCTCGTCGATTCTGATCGATGGCGGTGGCGAGGCCGAGATGGTGACGCGGCACGATGCGCTGTTTGAACTGCGCTTCGCCGAAGAAGTGCTGCCGTTGCTGGAGCGTGTCGGCCATATGCCGTTGCCTCCTTATATAGAACGCCCGGACGAAGGCGCGGACCGCGAGCGTTATCAGACCGTTTACGCGCAGCGTGCAGGCGCTGTGGCTGCACCGACTGCCGGCCTGCATTTCGATCAACCGCTGCTCGAGGCGATTGCCGCCAAGGGCGTCGAGACTGCGTTCGTCACGCTGCACGTCGGCGCGGGTACGTTCCAGCCGGTGCGCGTCGAGCAGATCGAAGATCACCACATGCACAGCGAATGGCTGGAAGTTGGCCAGGACGTGGTCGACGCCGTGGCCGCATGCCGTGCGCGAGGCGGGCGGGTGATTGCAGTCGGGACCACCAGCGTGCGCTCGCTGGAGAGTGCCGCGCGTGATGGCGAACTGAAACCGTTCAGTGGTGATACCGACATCTTCATCTATCCGGGGCGGCCATTTCATGTGGTCGATGCCCTGGTGACCAATTTTCATTTGCCTGAATCCACGCTGTTGATGCTGGTTTCGGCGTTCGCCGGTTATCCCGAGACGATGGCGGCTTATGCTGCGGCCATCGAGCACGGCTACCGCTTCTTCAGTTACGGTGATGCGATGTTCATCACCCGCAATCCCGCGCCGACGGCCCCACAGGAATCGGCACCAGAGGATCACGCATGAGTCGCACCTGTCGTATGTCTTTCGAATTGCTGGCCACCGACGGCAAGGCCCGTCGCGGTCGCCTGACTTTCCCGCGTGGTGTGGTCGAGACCCCGGCGTTCATGCCGGTGGGCACCTATGGCACGGTCAAGGGCATGCTGCCGCGTGATATCGAGGCCACTGGTGCGCAGATGATTCTGGGCAACACGTTTCACCTGTGGCTGCGTCCCGGCACCGAAGTCATCAAGGGCCACGGTGACCTGCACGATTTCATGCAGTGGCAGGGGCCGATTCTGACCGACTCCGGCGGTTTTCAGGTGTTCAGCCTGGGCGCGATGCGCAAGATCAAGGAGGAGGGCGTGACCTTCGCCTCTCCGGTTGATGGTGCCAAGGTGTTCATGGGCCCTGAAGAGTCGATGCAGGTTCAGCGTGATCTGGGCTCGGACGTCGTGATGATCTTTGACGAATGTACGCCTTACCCGGCTGACGAAGATGTGGCGCGTGTCTCCATGGAGCTGTCGTTGCGTTGGGCCAAGCGCTCCAAGGTTGCGCATGGCGAAAACAATGCTGCGCTGTTCGGCATTGTTCAGGGTGGCATGCACGAGAGCCTGCGCAAGCGTTCGCTGGAAGGTCTGGATGAGATCGGCTTTGACGGTCTGGCGATTGGCGGCCTGTCGGTAGGCGAGCCCAAGCACGAGATGATCAAGGTGCTGGACTATCTGCCGGGCCTTATGCCAGCAGACAAACCTCGTTACCTGATGGGTGTAGGCAAGCCGGAAGATCTGGTCGAAGGTGTGCGCCGCGGCGTTGACATGTTCGACTGTGTGATGCCGACCCGCAACGCCCGCAACGGCCACTTGTTTACCGATACCGGTGTGCTGAAAATTCGTAACGCGTTCCATCGCCACGACAATTCGCCGCTGGATCCGACCTGCGATTGCTACACCTGCAAGAACTTCTCGCGCGCTTATCTGCATCACCTGGACAAGTGCGGAGAAATGCTGGGGAGCATGCTGAATACGATCCACAATTTGCGCCACTACCAGCTGCTTATGGCTGGTTTGCGCGAGGCTATTCAACAGGGTACATTGGCCGCCTTCGTCGATGCCTTCTATGCCAAACGCGGCCTTCCAACGCCGCCTCTGGGTTGAAACAGAACGAGTTTTTCCTGCTTTTTATACTAATTATGTAACTGGAGCGACAAATGAGCTTTTTCATCTCTCCCGCTTTTGCGGATGCTGCTGCACCGGCTGCCGGTCCTGCGGGCAGTGGTTTCGAGTGGATTTTCTTGGTCGGCTTCCTGGTCATCTTCTACCTGATGATCTGGCGTCCACAGGCCAAGCGCGCCAAAGAGCAGAAAAACCTGCTGGGCAACCTGCAGAAAGGCGATGAAGTTGTGACCAGCGGCGGCATCGCGGGCAAGATCAACAAAGTGACCGACGACTTCGTAGTGATCGAAGTGTCTGACACCGTTGAGCTGAAAATCCAGAAGGGCGCCATCGCGGCCACTCTGCCAAAAGGCACCCTGAAAGCGATCTGAGCAGTAACTTTTTACCCATCGACGGGGCGCGCAAGGCGCCCCGCGTTTTAAGCGGGCGGCGTGATGCTGAACAAATACCCTCTGTGGAAATACATACTGATCCTGGCGGTGCTGGTGGTCGGTTTTATTTATTCCGCACCCAATCTCTACCCTGATGATTCTGCCATCCAGATCAGCGGTGCAAGCACTGCACTGCAAGTCAATCAGGCAGACGTGGATCGTGCAGCCAAGGCGCTTGCCGATGCCGGCATCTCGGTCAAGGCTTCTTCTCTGGCCGAGAATGGCAAGGGCGGTTTGTTGCGTCTGAGCAAGCAGGAAGACCAGTTGCCAGCCAAGGATGTCGTGCGCAAGGCGTTGGGTGACGACTATGTCGTTGCGCTGAACCTGGCGCGTACCACGCCAACCTGGTTGCGTCACGTGGGTGCAAGCCCGATGAAGCTCGGTCTCGACCTGTCCGGTGGTGTGCACTTCCTGCTGGAAGTCGACATGGACAAGGCGATCGATGCTCGTCTGAAGGTTTATGAAGGCGAAGTCAAATCCCTGTTGCGCAAGGAAAAGGTGCGTTATCGCAGCCTGCCGCAACTGGGCAATGTGATTCAGCTGGGCTTTACCGATGACGCAGAGCGCGAGCAGGCTCGTGCACTGGTGCGCAAGACCTTCACCGATTTCGAAATCACGCCTGCCGAGCTGAACGGGATTCCCGTACTGCGCATGGCGTTGACGCCGGCCAAGCTGGCCGAGATTCGCGAATACTCGATCAAGCAGAACCTGACTACCGTGCGTAATCGGGTCAACGAGCTGGGCGTTGCCGAGCCGCTGGTTCAGCGCCAGGGTGCCAACCGCATCGTGGTCGAGCTGCCGGGTGTGCAGGACACGGCCGAAGCCAAGCGTATTCTGGGCAAGACCGCCAACCTTGAGTTCCGTCTGGGTGCAGGCCCGGATGATTCGAAAGGCACCACCGAAATGTTCGAATTCCGCGAAGGCGGTCGTCCGGCAGCGGCGGTGGAGCGTGGTCTGATCATCACTGGCGATCAGGTGACTGACGCCAAGGCCAGCTTCGACGAGCATGGCCGTCCACAGGTGAACATCAATCTTGATGGCCACGGTGGCGAGCTGATGAGCCGCGCAACCCGCAGCAATGTGGGTCGCAGCATGGCGGTGATCTTCATCGAGCAGCGTCCGACCACCACCTACACCAAACAGATGGTCAACGGCGTCGAAAAAGACGTGCCGGTGCAGACCTTCAAGGAAGAAAAGAAAATCATCAGTCTGGCGACCATTCAGTCGCCGCTGGGCAGTCAGTTCCGGATTACCGGTCTGAACGGTCAGGGTGAATCTTCCGAACTGGCGCTGCTGTTGCGTGCTGGTGGTCTGGCGGCACCGATGTACTTCGCTGAAGAACGCACCATTGGCCCGAGCCTGGGTGCCGACAACATCACCAAGGGTATCGATGCTTCCCTGTGGGGCATGCTGTTCGTCTCGCTGTTCATCATGGCGATCTACCGCTTCTTCGGTCTGATCGCGACCGTCGCACTGGCCTTTAACATGGTCATGCTGCTGGCACTGATGTCCTTGCTGGGTGCAACACTGACCCTGCCAGGTATCGCCGGTATCGTGTTGACCATGGGTATGGCGGTGGATGCCAACGTGCTGATCTTCTCGCGTATTCGTGAAGAGATCGCCAACGGCATGACGGTCCAGCGCGCTATCAACGAAGGTTTCGATCGTGCCTACACGGCGATCCTCGACGCCAACCTGACGACGCTGCTGGTCGGCGGCATTCTCTTTGCGATGGGCACCGGCCCGGTCAAAGGGTTTGCGGTGACCATGTCGCTCGGGATCTTTACCTCGATGTTCACGGCCATCATGGTGACCCGCGCTATGGTCAACCTGATCTACGGCGGTCGTGACTTCAAGAAGTTGTGGATTTAAGGGGCTGCCATGTTACGTACCATCAACTTCATGGGCGTTCGCAATGTTGCGTTCGCCATCACGATGCTCCTTACCGCACTGGCGCTGTTCAGCTGGTTCCATAAAGGGCTCAACTTTGGTCTGGACTTCACCGGCGGTACGCTCATCGAGCTGACCTACGAGCGTCCAGCCGATCTGGGCAAGGTTCGCCAGGAGCTGGTTTCAGCGGGCTATCACGAAGCCGTTGTACAGAGCTTCGGTGCCACCACTGACTTGCTGGTGCGCATGCCGGGTGAGGATCCGCAACTGGGCACCCAGGTTGCCGAGGCGCTGCGCAAGGCCGGTGCCGATAACCCGGCAGTGGTCAAGCGTGTCGAGTTCGTCGGCCCGCAGGTCGGTGAAGAGCTGCGCGATCAGGGCGGCCTCGGCATGCTGATGGCGCTGGGCGGTGTTCTGATCTACCTGGCATTCCGCTTCCAGTGGAAATTCGCAGTCGGGGCGATCGTCTCGCTGATTCACGACGTGGTGGTGACGATGGGGATCCTGTCGTTCTTCCAGATCACCTTCGACCTGACGGTGCTGGCGGCGGTGCTGGCGATCATCGGCTACTCGCTGAACGACACCATTGTGGTCTTCGACCGGGTACGCGAAAACTTCCGTCTGCTGCGCAAGGCTTCGCTGATCGAGAACATCAACATCTCCACCACGCAGACACTGCTGCGCACCATTGCCACCTCGGTTTCGACCCTGTTGGCGATCGTGGCATTGTGGGTGTTTGGCGGTGACAGCCTGGAAGGCTTCTCCATCGCGTTGTTCATCGGCGTACTGGCGGGTACCTACTCGTCCATCTACATCGCCAACGTGGTGCTGATCTGGCTGAACCTGACCACCGAGGACCTGATTCCTCCAGTGGTCGTCGAGAAGGCTGACGACCTCCCGTAGGTCCGGCCATCATAAAAAAGGCGCGAGTGCTGAACTCGCGCCTTTTTTTATGCTCCAAGGCTAGGCATTGCGCAGTCATGCTGCGTTTCGATTGGTCAGGAGGTTCAAGTGAACAAGTCTATGCTTGTTGGTGCTGTGTTAGGTGCTGCTGTAGTGACTGCTGGCGGCGCCGTTGCCACCTATAGCTTGGTCAAGGGTGGTCCTGAGTATGCGGATGTATTGGCGGTAGAGCCGATCAATCAGCAGATCCAAACCCCCCGTGAAGTTTGCAAGGACGTAACCGTTACCCGTCAGGCGCCGGTCAAGGACCAGCATCAGATCGTCGGTAGCGTTATTGGCGCGGTTGCCGGTGGTTTGCTGGCTAACCAGATCGGTGGCGGTAACGGCAAGAAGATCGCTACAGTTGCGGGTGCGGTAGGTGGTGGTTATGCGGGCAACAAGGTTCAGGAAGGCATGCAGGAGCGTGATACCTACACCACTACGCAGAACCGCTGCACGACGGTCAACGATGTGAGCGACAAGGTTGTGGGTTACAACGTCAAATACAAGTTGAACGAGAAAGTGGGTCAGGTTCGTATGGAGCGTGATCCGGGTAGCCAGATTCCGGTCGACAAGAACGGTCAGCTGATATTGGGTCAGGCGCAGTAACGCCAGCCGCTGAGCTTCAGAAGACATAAAAAAACCGGCTTTCGCCGGTTTTTTTATGTCTGCAGCTTAGCGTTTGAGCGAAGGCGGCAGGTGCGGTGCGATTGCGGTCAGCACGGCCTTGAAGCATTTGGTGTTGCCCGCAACGATGTGGCCTTTCTCGAGGAAGTCGTGACCACCGGTGAAATCGCTGACCAGACCGCCTGCTTCCTGAATCAACAGAGCGCCCGCTGCCATGTCCCATTCGGACAGGCCCGACTCCCAGAACGCATCGAAGCGACCGGCAGCGACATAAGCCAGGTCGAGGCTTGCAGCGCCTGCGCGGCGGATGCCGGCGGTCTGGCCTACCAGGCTGCGGAACATGCCCAGGTAGTTCTCGATGTTGTCCATCTGGTTGTCACGGAACGGGAAGCCGGTGCCGAGCAGTGCGCCTTCCAGGCTCTTGCGCTGGCTGACGCGCAGACGGCGACCGTTCAGGGCAGCGCCGCGACCACGGCTGGCGGTGAATTCTTCCTGGCGGACCGGGTCCAGAACAACGGCGTGCTCAAGGCGACCGCGATATTTGCAGGCGATGCTGACAGCAAAGTGCGGGATGCCGCGAACGAAGTTGGTAGTGCCGTCCAGCGGGTCGATGATCCACAGGTAGTCGGTGCCTTCGCCGCTGCCTTCGTGCAGGCCGCTTTCTTCGCCAAGGATGCCGTGAGTCGGGTAGGCCTTGCGCAGAGCGGTAATGATGCTCTGTTCGGCGGCGCGGTCGATCTCTGTGACGTAGTCCTTGGCTTCTTTTTCGTCAACCTTGATGGTATCCAAGCGCTCGATGGAGCGGAAAATCAATTCGCTGGCGCTGCGGGCGGCGCGCAGCGCGATATTCAGCATGGGCTGCATGGACAATTCACCTAAGGTTGTTAAAGAGAGCCGGGCATTCTATGGGCTGATTCGAATTATTTCCAGCCTTGCGTTGTCACGGTTGTCGGGTTTGGGTGGATTTTTTTATGTCACAAGCGGTCAGTTCCGATCTTCCGGCCCGCACAGCTTCATAGCGTTAGTCGAACCGTTTCTGTAAGATTTGCCCCCCTAATTCGCGTCAGTGAGCGTTCGCTTTGTTGCAGAACATTCGTGTTGTCCTGGTCGGCACTACCCATCCCGGAAATATCGGCGGGGCCGCTCGCGCCATGAAAAACATGGGGCTTTCGCGTCTGGTGCTGGTCGATCCGCGCATCTTTCCTTCGCCTGATGCCGATGCGCGTGCGTCAGGTGCCACCGATATTCTTGAGGGTGCGCATGTTGTTGCGACCCTTGAAGACGCGTTGGTCGGCTGTCGTCTGGTGCTCGGCACCAGCGCGCGTGATCGCAGCCTGCCGTGGCCGTTGCTCGATCCGCGCGCGTCCGGTGAGAAAGTCATCGAGCAGGCCGGAGAGGGCGCGGAAGTGGCGCTGGTCTTCGGTCGCGAGCACGCAGGGCTGACCAATGAAGAGCTGCAGCGTTGCCACTTCCATGTGCACATCCCGTCGGACCCCGGGTTCAGCTCGCTGAACCTTGCTGCGGCTGTACAGGTGCTCAGCTACGAAGTGCGCATGGCCTGGCTGGCGGCTTCGGCACAGTCAGAGCAGGGCGAAACGCCCAGAGCGGTCTCGGCGCATAATGCCGAGCTGGCGACGATGGATGAGATGGAAGGCTTTTACACGCACCTCGAAGCGACGCTTGTGGCCATCGGTTTCCTTGATCCGGAAAAGCCGCGTCATCTGATGGCACGACTGCGCAGGCTGTACGGGCGTAGCGAGGTCGAGCGATCCGAGCTGAGTATCCTGCGCGGTGTGCTCACCGAAACCCAGAAAGCCGCACGCGGTGAGCCCTACAAGCGGAAGGATCAGTAATGTTCAAGCGTCTGCGAGAAGACATTCAAAGCGTATTCCATCGCGACCCTGCTGCGCGCAATGCCTTTGAGGTGCTGACCTGCTATCCGGGCATGCATGCCATATGGTTGCACCGCTTTGCGCACATTCTGTGGCGCAACGGCTGGAAGTGGCTCGCGCGGCTGGTCTCCAACTTTGGTCGCTGGATGACCGGTATCGAGATCCACCCGGGGGCGCGCATCGGTCGCCGTTTTTTCATTGACCACGGCATGGGCATCGTGATCGGCGAAACCGCCGAGATCGGCAATGACGTGACGCTTTACCAGGGCGTGACCCTGGGCGGTACCAGCTGGAATGCCGGCAAGCGTCACCCGACGCTGGAAGACGGCGTCGTGGTGGGGGCGGGTGCCAAGGTGCTCGGGCCGTTCACGGTGGGTGCCGGTGCCAAGATTGGTTCCAACGCAGTGGTGACCAAGGCGGTGCCTGCGGGGGCAACGGCCGTGGGCATTCCGGGGCGCATCATCGTCAAGTCCGACGATGAAACCGAAGCCCGGCGCAAGGTCATGGCTGAAAAGCTCGGTTTCGACGCATATGGCGTCAGCGCCGACATGCCGGACCCTATCGCTCGCGCCATTGGCCAGTTGCTCGACCATTTGCAGGCGGTCGACGGTCGCCTCGAGGGCATGTGCGATGCGCTCGGCAGGCTGGGCAGCGATTACTGCGCCAAAGACCTTCCCGAGCTGCGTGATGAAGTATTCGACTGCGTCAAGGATCGTCACGAAGGCAAGGTTGGCTAGGTGGCACGGCGGTGTGACGCGTGCCATTACGTCGCACCTTTGCTATGATGCAGCCCGCACTTTTCGCTAATCCCGACTGTTTTACTTGGTCTAATAGTTGACTCTTTTACTCGGGAATAGCATACTCGCTCTCATTCCGAACCTCTGCGGTATACGCCATGCGACTGACTACTAAAGGCCGATACGCTGTAACAGCCATGCTTGACCTGGCGTTGCACGCGCAGAACGGGCCAGTGTCTCTGGCCGACATCTCCGAGCGGCAGGGCATTTCCCTGTCCTACCTCGAGCAGCTGTTCGCCAAGCTGCGTCGCGGCAATCTGGTTTCCAGTGTTCGTGGCCCGGGTGGTGGTTACCAGCTGTCGCGCGACATGAAAGGCATCCAGGTGGCTCAGGTTGTCGACGCGGTCAATGAATCGGTCGACGCCACGCGCTGTCAGGGTCTGGGCGATTGCCACGCTGGCGATACCTGCCTGACCCACCACTTGTGGTGCGACCTGAGCCAGCAGATTCACGAATTTCTAAGCGGTATCAGCTTGGCGGATCTTGTCACTCGCCGTGAGGTACAAGAAGTCGCTCAGCGCCAGGATATGCGCCGTGGTCATAACCACATGTCGCAACTGGGTAAGATCGAAACGTCCGCCGTCGAATGAACGCAGATGAATGAGCGGTGCGTCTGCCTGATAGGAGAGCTTCAATGAAATTGCCAATTTACCTCGACTACTCCGCGACGACCCCGGTCGATCCGCGTGTCGCGCAGAAAATGATCGAATGCCTGACCGTCGAAGGAAACTTCGGCAATCCGGCCTCGCGCTCCCACGTTTTTGGCTGGAAAGCCGAAGAAGCGGTCGAGAACGCCCGTCGTCAGGTCGCTGATCTGGTCAGCGCCGACCCGCGCGAAATCGTCTGGACCTCGGGTGCCACCGAATCCAACAACCTGGCTATCAAGGGTGTTGCGCATTTCTACGCCAGCAAAGGCAAACACCTGATCACGTCAAAGGTCGAACACAAGGCTGTTCTCGACACCACTCGCCAGCTGGAACGCGAAGGTTTCGAAGTCACCTACATCGAGCCAGGTGAAGATGGTCTGATCACGCCTGCCATGATTGAAGCGGCACTGCGCGACGACACCATCCTGGTTTCGGTCATGCATGTGAACAATGAGATCGGCACTATCAACGACATCGCTGCGATCGGTGAACTGACCCGTTCGCGTGGCGTGCTGTTCCACGTTGACGGCGCGCAGTCGACCGGCAAGGTTGAAATCGATCTGGCCAGCCTCAAGGTTGACCTCATGTCGTTCTCTGCGCACAAGACCTATGGTCCTAAGGGCATCGGCGCGCTCTACGTCAGCCGCAAGCCGCGTGTTCGCCTTGAAGCGACCATGCACGGCGGCGGTCACGAGCGTGGCATGCGTTCCGGTACCCTGGCGACCCACCAGATCGTCGGTATGGGCGAAGCATTCCGCATTGCCAAGGAAGAAATGGCTGCTGAAAACGTGCGCATCAAGGCACTCAGTGATCGTTTCTTCAAGCAGGTCGAAAATCTGGAAGAGCTTTACGTCAACGGCAGCCTGACTGCCCGCGTACCGCACAACCTGAACCTGAGCTTCAACTATGTCGAAGGCGAGTCGCTGATCATGGCGCTCAAGGACCTGGCGGTATCGTCCGGTTCGGCCTGTACCTCGGCCTCGCTTGAGCCTTCGTACGTGCTGCGTGCCCTGGGTCGCAACGACGAACTGGCGCACAGCTCGATTCGTTTCACCTTCGGCCGTTTCAGCACCGAAGAAGAAATCGATTACGCCGCGCAGAAAGTTTGCGAGGCTGTCACCCGGCTGCGTACGCTTTCGCCGCTGTGGGACATGTTCAAAGACGGCGTCGACATCTCCAAGATCGAGTGGGCGGCGCACTAATTTAAAGTCGCCTCCAACACAGGTCATGGGCAATTGCGCGTGACCTGCAGAGCGGCTCCCTGATGTGAGAGGAATAGAATCATGGCTTACAGCGAAAAGGTCATCGACCACTACGAGAACCCACGTAACGTCGGCAAGATGAACGCGGAAGATCCTGATGTCGGCACCGGCATGGTCGGCGCTCCAGCGTGCGGCGACGTAATGCGTCTGCAGATCAAGGTTAACGAACAGGGCGTTATCGAAGACGCCAAGTTCAAGACTTACGGCTGCGGTTCGGCCATTGCCTCCAGCTCGCTGGCGACCGAGTGGATGAAGGGCAAGACTCTGGATGAAGCAGAGACCATCAAGAACACTCAGCTGGCTGAAGAGCTGGCGCTGCCGCCAGTGAAGATTCACTGCTCGGTACTCGCTGAAGACGCCATCAAGGCGGCCGTTCGCGATTACAAGCAGAAGAAAGGTCTGCTGTAAGCAAGCAGGCTTTTCAATAGACGCTTGCAACAGAGTCAACTGCAACAGGCTAATGCAACAGGCTAAGGAGTTCCGATGGCTATCAGCATGACAGAAGCTGCCGCTAACCACGTACGACGTTCCCTCGAGGGGCGCGGCAAGGGTGACGGCGTTCGTCTGGGTGTTCGCACCACAGGCTGTTCAGGTCTTGCCTATGTGCTCGAGTTCGTCGATGAGGCGGCCAGCGAAGACACCGTGTTTGAAATGCACGGCGTCAAGGTGATCATTGACCCGAAGAGTCTGGTCTATCTGGATGGCACCGAGCTCGATTTCGTGCGTGAAGGGTTGAACGAAGGCTTCAAGTTCAATAATCCCAATTCGCGCGGTGAGTGCGGCTGTGGCGAAAGCTTCAACGTCTGAGGCTTTTTATTGTGGGTACTCCCTGTCACTTCGCCCTGTTCGACCTCAAGCCCGAGTTTCAGCTTGATCTTGACCAGCTGGCCGCGCGCTACCGTGAGCTTGCGCGTAACGTGCATCCGGATCGCTTTGCGGATGCCCCCGAGCGTGAGCAGCGTGTGGCGCTGGAGCGCTCGGCCAGTCTCAACGAGGCCTATCAGACCCTGAAAAGCCCGCCGAAAAGGGCGCGTTACCTGCTGGCAATGAATGGCAACGAGGTGCCGCTTGAGGTCACCGTGCACGATCCCGAGTTCCTTCTGCAGCAGATGCAATTGCGCGAAGACCTCGAGGACTTGCAGGACGAAGCTGATCTCGCCGGCGTTGCGACCTTCAAGCGCCAGCTCAAGGTCGCTCAGGACGAGCTGAACCAGAGCTTCGCTGCCTGTTGGAACGATGCTGCACAACGCGATCACGCTGAAAAGCTGATGCGGCGCATGCAGTTTCTCGACAAGCTCTCTCACGAAGTGCGCCAGCTAGAAGAGCGCCTCGACGATTAACCCCGCGCGGCTTCGGTCGCGCGCCAGTGATTATTCTGAACAGCATGGCTTTACTGCAGATCGCCGAACCCGGCCTGAGTCCTCAACCGCACCAGCGTCGCCTGGCTGTGGGTATCGACCTGGGTACTACCAATTCTCTGGTTGCTGCAGTGCGCAGCGGCCTGTCCGAGCCGCTGGCCGATGCAGAAGGGCAGGTCATTCTGCCGTCCGCCGTGCGCTATCACGCTGATCGTGTCGAAGTGGGGCAGTCAGCGAAAGTCGCTGCTTCCCAGGACCCGTTCAACACCGTTCTGTCGGTCAAGCGCCTAATGGGTCGCGGGCTGACTGACGTCAAGCAATTGGGCGAGCAACTGCCTTATCGCTTTGTTGGCGGCGAGTCGCACATGCCGTTCATCGACACCGTGCAGGGGCCGAAAAGCCCGGTTGAAGTGTCTGCCGACATTCTCAAGGTCCTGCGCCAGCGCGCAGAAGCCTCGTTGGGTGGCGAGCTGGTAGGCGCGGTGATCACCGTTCCTGCTTACTTCGATGACGCTCAGCGTCAGGCGACCAAGGACGCTGCCAGACTGGCGGGCCTCAACGTACTGCGCCTGCTCAATGAGCCCACGGCGGCGGCGGTCGCCTATGGCCTGGATCAGAAAGCCGAAGGTGTGGTTGCCATCTATGATCTGGGTGGCGGGACTTTCGATATCTCGATCCTGCGCCTGACCGGCGGTGTGTTTGAAGTACTGGCCACTGGCGGCGATACCGCTCTGGGTGGCGATGACTTCGATCATGCGATAGCCAACTGGATTGTCACTGATGCCGGTTTGTCTGCCGACATCGACCCTTCCGCTCAACGCAGCCTGTTGCAGGCAGCCTGCTCGGCCAAGGAAGCCTTGACCGACGCCGAGTCTGTTGAGGTCGCCTATGGTGACTGGCGTGGCACCCTGACTCGCGATGCGCTCAATGCGCTGATCGAACCCATGATCGCGCGCAGTCTCAAGGCGTGTCGTCGTGCGGTGCGTGATACCGGTATCGAGCTTGAAGAAGTCGAGGCGGTGGTCATGGTGGGTGGTTCGACCCGTGTTCCGCGTGTGCGCGAGGCTGTCGCCGAGCTGTTTGGTCGTCAGCCATTGACCGAGATTGACCCGGATCAAGTGGTGGCCATCGGGGCTGCGATCCAGGCCGATACTCTGGCAGGCAACAAGCGTGATGGTGGTGAACTGCTACTGCTCGATGTGATCCCGCTCTCGCTGGGGCTGGAAACCATGGGCGGGCTGATGGAGAAGGTCATTCCGCGCAACACCACCATCCCTGTGGCACGTGGTCAGGAATTCACCACGTACAAGGATGGCCAGACGGCCATGAAGATTCATGTCCTGCAGGGCGAGCGCGAATTGATCAGCGACTGTCGTTCGCTGGCGCGCTTCGAGCTGCGTGGCATCCCGCCGATGGTCGCGGGTGCGGCAAAGATTCGTGTCACCTTTCAGGTCGATGCGGATGGTCTGCTCAGCGTTTCGGCGCGTGAAATGGGCTCGGGTATCGAGTCGAGCATTCAGGTCAAGCCTTCCTACGGGCTGACCGATGACGAAGTCACCCGCATGCTCAAGGACTCCTTCGAGTATGCCGGCGACGACAAAGTCGCTCGTGTGCTGCGTGAGCACCAGGTCGACGCCGAGCGCTTGCTCGAAGCGGTTCAAGGTGCCCTTGAGGCTGATGGTGAGCGTCTTCTCGACGAAGAAGAGCGTCTGGTCATCAACCTGCAGATGGACGAATTACGTGAATTGATGCAAGGCACCGATGGTTATGCCATCGAGCAGCAGACCAAGCGTCTGTCGCAGGTGACCGACGCATTTGCTGCCCGACGCCTTGATTCGACGGTAAAAGCCGCGCTGGCCGGGCGCAACTTGAATGATATTGAGGAATAACTGATGCCGCAGGTGATTTTTCTGCCCCACGCCGAGCATTGCCCGGACGGGCTGGTTGTAGAAGTGGAGCCGGGCACGTCTATTCTCGATATTGCCCACGAGCACCACATCGAGATTGAAAGCGCCTGTGGTGGCGTGTGTGCCTGCACCACCTGTCACTGCGTCATTCGCGAAGGCTTCAATTCGCTCAATGAAGCGGACGAGCTGGAAGAAGACATGCTCGACAAAGCCTGGGGCCTGGAAGCGCAATCGCGTCTATCCTGTCAGGCAATTGTCGGCACTGAAGACCTGACCGTAGAAATACCCAAGTATTCGCTCAACCACGCTGCTGAAGCGCCACACTGATTCAAGGATTGCTCATGAGTCTCAAATGGGTCGATGTGCGGGAAATTGCCATCCTGCTGGCCGAACGCCATACGGATATCAATCCGCTTGCGGTGAGTTTCCCCAGGCTGCGCGATCTGGTGATTGCCCTGCCTGAATTCGATGACGATCCTGCGCGCAGCGGGGAAAAGGTTCTCGAGGCGATCCAGGGGTTATGGATCGAAGAGCTGGATTGACGTTCAGTAACGTACGCAGTTAGGCAATACACCAGAACCCGCGTATAATTCGCGGGTTTAATTTTTCGCTTCAATCACTGCTTCTGGAGTTTCACCATGGCTGTTCAACGTACTTTCTCCATCATCAAGCCTGACGCCGTTGCCAAGAACGTAATCGGCGAGATCACCACTCGTTTCGAAAAAGCCGGTCTGCGCGTTGTCGCTTCCAAGCTGAAGCAGCTGTCCAAGGCCGAAGCTGAAGGTTTCTACGCTGAGCACAGCGCTCGTGCTTTCTTCGGTGACCTGGTTGCCTTCATGATCTCCGGTCCGGTTGTCGTTCAGGTTCTGGAAGGCGAAAACGCTATCGCTCTGAACCGTGAGCTGATGGGCGCTACCAACCCTAAAGAAGCTGCTGCCGGCACCATCCGCGCTGATTTCGCTGATTCCATCGACGCCAACGCTGTTCACGGCTCCGATTCGGAAGCCGCCGCAGCTCGCGAAATCTCGTACTTCTTCGCAGCTACCGAAGTAACCGCTCGCTAAGTCATTTTTGACTGACGAGTGAAGGGTGAATTCATGATTGCATCGACTGGTAAAACCAACCTGCTGGGGCTTACTCAACAGGAAATGGAGAAATTCTTCGACTCTATCGGGGAGAAGCGCTTCCGTGCCGGTCAGGTCATGAAGTGGATTCACCACTTCGGCGTCGATGATTTCGACGCGATGACGAACGTCAGCAAGGCCCTGCGCGAAAAGCTCAAGGCGTGTGCCGAGGTTCGCGGTCCTGAAGTGGTCAGCGAGGACATCTCCAGCGACGGTACCCGTAAATGGGTCGTGCGCGTAGAGTCCGGCAGCTGCGTCGAGACCGTCTATATCCCGCAGGGCAAGCGGGGCACCTTGTGTGTTTCGTCCCAGGCGGGCTGTGCCCTGGATTGCAGTTTCTGCTCCACCGGCAAGCAAGGCTTCAACAGCAACCTCACCGCCGCCGAAGTCATCGGTCAGGTGTGGATTGCCAACAAATCCTTTGGCAGCGTACCGGCGACCGTCGACCGTGCCATCACCAACGTGGTGATGATGGGCATGGGTGAGCCGCTGCTGAACTTCGACAATGTCATTGCCGCCATGCATCTGATGATGGATGACCTGGGGTATGGCATTTCAAAGCGCCGGGTGACGTTGTCCACCTCCGGCGTGGTACCGATGATCGATGAGCTTTCCAAGCATATCGACGTTTCCCTGGCCTTGTCGCTGCACGCACCGAACGATGCGCTGCGTAACCAGTTGGTGCCGATCAACAAGAAATACCCGCTGCAAATGCTCCTTGATTCCTGCCGCCGTTACATGTCCAGTCTGGGCGAAAAGCGTGTGCTCACCATCGAGTACACCATGCTCAAGGACATCAACGACAAGGTTGAACACGCCGTCGAGATGATCGAGCTGCTCAAGGACACGCCTTGCAAGATCAACCTGATCCCGTTCAACCCGTTTCCGCACTCCGGTTACGAGCGTCCCAGCAATAATGCGATCCGTCGTTTTCAGGACCTGTTGCATCAGGCTGGTTATAACGTCACTGTGCGCACCACGCGCGGTGAAGACATTGATGCTGCATGCGGCCAGTTGGTCGGGCAGGTGATGGACCGTACGCGCCGTAGTGAACGCTACATTGCTGTGCGTGAGTTGAGCGCCGAGACCGAGACGGCCCCGGTTGCGGCGACTCGAACCTGACTGCCAACCTGATCGAGAGAGACTCCATGTCTGTGCGTGCCTCGCTGCTGCTATGTGTTTTCATGCTGCTGACGGCGTGCGTATCCACCGGCAACGTCAACCCGCTGACAACGGCGCAGGGGCGTGAGGAAGCGCGCAGAGCGTACGTGCAGCTCGGGCTGGGTTACTTTCAGCAGGGGCAGACCGAGCGCGCCAAGGTTCCGCTGAAAAAGGCGCTCGAACTGGACAGTTCCGACGCGCAGGCCAATGCCGCGCTGGCGCTGGTGTTCCAGACCGAGATGGAGCCGGAGCTTGCAGAGCAGTACTTTCGCAAGGCGCTGGCCTCCAGTAACAACGAAACACGCATCGTCAATAATTACGGCAGTTTTCTGTTCGAACAAAAGCGTTACAAGGAAGCCTACGAGCGTTTTGAGCAGGCCGCTGCCGACAACCTGTATCCTGAGCGGTCGCGGGTCTTTGAGAGCCTGGGTATGACTTCGCTGAAGCTGGGTAACCGCGATCAGGCCCGTGAGCATTTTACCAAGGCGTTGCGCCTGGACCGTCAGTTGCCAAGGTCGCTGCTGGAAATGGCGCAGATGTCCTACGAAGACAAGCAATATGTGCCGGCGCGTGATTATTACGACCGTTTTAGCCAACTCAGCGAGCAAAATGCACGTAGTCTATTGCTCGGTACACGCTTGGCGAAGATCTATGATGATCGTAACAAGGCGGCCAGTTTTGGTCTGCTGTTGAAAAGACTCTATCCCGGTACGCCGGAATATCAGCAATACCTGTCGGAGCAATGATGAAAGCGGCGCATCCCGAAGTTGTAGCAACCACCCGCGTGAACCCTGGAGAAACCCTGCGCCAGGTCCGCGAGAGCAGGAGCTGGTCGCTGCCAGATGTGGCTTTGAGACTGAACCTCACCGTGACCTCCCTGAGCAATCTGGAGAACGGTCATTTTGAAAAACTGCCTGGGCACACGTTTGCCCGGGGGTATGTACGCGCCTACGCCAAACTGCTTGACCTTGATCAGGCGGCGCTGGTCGAACAGTTCGACCAGTTCACCGGCACCGATGGCAAGGGCAGTTCCGTCCACGCACTGGGCCGTATCGAAGAGCCGGTCAGGCTTTCACACAACATCCTGCGTATCGTCAGCCTGTTGTTGCTGGTGCTTCTGGTCGGTGGCGGTTTCTTCTGGTGGCAGGATCAGGCCTCCTTGCGCGGCAGGGATCAGTCCGGGCTGAACATGGAGCACGTCGAAGTCGAAAGCGCCGACGGCACCACTCAGATTCACCCGCTGGACGAGCCGGAAGAGCCAGCAGTGGCTGAAACGCCTGCTGCCGGACAGACTTCGCTGCCGTTGAACACCGGCGCGCCTGCCAGTGAATCGCCGAGCGCCGCACCTGCCGCTCCTGTTGCAGGTGTTACGAGTCATGCGCCTGCGCAGGCACAGACACCGGCCGCCACTACGCCGCCTGCAAATGCTCCACAAGCGCCTGTTGCTGCGCCGACCGTACCGTCGATGCCGACTGCACCAGCCGAGCAGCCAGCGCCAGTCATGGCCGGGGCCGGTCAGGTTACTGTGCAGTTCGTCGCCGATTGCTGGACCCAGGTTACTGACGGAAACGGCAAGGTGCTGGTCAGCGGCCTCAAGCGCAAGGGCGACAGCCTCGATGTCAGCGGCAAGCCGCCGTTGACGCTGCGTCTGGGCTACGCGCGCGGCGCGCAGGTCAGCTACAACGGTCAGCCTGTAGACGTGGCACCTTTTACCAGCGGCGAAACTGCTCGCCTGAAGCTAGGGCAATAAGTCATGCACGGCGAATCTCCAATCAAGCGTCGCGAATCCCGAAAAATATGGGTCGGTTCCGTACCGGTCGGCGGTGATGCGCCGATTGCCGTGCAGAGCATGACCAACAGCGATACCAACGATGTTGCTGCCACCGTCGCCCAGATCAACCGTCTGGAAGCGGCCGGTGTCGACATCGTGCGTGTTTCCGTACCGGACATGGACGCTGCCGAAGCCTTTGGTCGCATCAAGCAACTGGTCAAAGTGCCATTGGTCGCAGACATCCACTTCGACTATCGCATCGCATTGCGTGTGGCTGAACTGGGCGTCGACTGCCTGCGTATCAATCCGGGCAATATCGGTCGTGAAGATCGTGTACGGGCCGTGGTCGATGCTGCGCGTGATCGCGGTATTCCGATCCGCATCGGCGTCAACGCCGGGTCGCTGGAAAAAGACCTGCAGAAGAAGTACGGCGAGCCGACGCCAGAGGCGTTGGTGGAGTCTGCTTTGCGCCACGTCGAGCACCTGGAGCGCCTGAACTTTCAGGACTTCAAGGTCAGCGTCAAGGCCTCCGATGTATTCATGGCCGTCGCAGCCTATCGTCTGCTGGCCAAGCAAATCGTCCAGCCGCTGCACCTGGGTATTACCGAAGCCGGTGGCTTGCGTTCGGGTACGGTGAAATCGGCTGTCGGTCTCGGAATGCTGCTTGCCGAAGGAATTGGCGATACTATCCGCATCTCGCTGGCTGCTGACCCGGTTGAGGAAGTGAAAGTCGGGTACGACATCCTCAAATCGTTGCGCCTTCGTTCCCGTGGTATCAACTTCATCGCCTGCCCGAGCTGCTCGCGGCAGAACTTCGATGTGGTCAAGACCATGAACGAGCTTGAAGGTCGCCTTGAAGATTTGCTGGTGCCACTTGATGTCGCAGTGATCGGTTGTGTAGTCAACGGTCCGGGCGAGGCCAAGGAAGCGCATATCGGCCTGACTGGTGGTACGCCGAACCTGATTTACATCGACGGCAAGCCTGCGCAGAAACTGACCAACGACAATCTCGTGGACGAGCTTGAACGCTTGATTCGCGAGAAAGCGGCTGAAAAGGCCGAAGCCGACGCATCTGTCATCGTGCGCGGCTAACCAGGATTGCTAAGGATTTTCTGTGAGTAAGTCTCTACAAGCCATTCGTGGCATGAACGACATCCTGCCCGAGCAGACGCCGCTGTGGCGCCACTTCGAAGGCACCGTTTCACGTCTGCTGGATAACTACGGTTACCGGCAGATTCGTATGCCTATCGTCGAATTCACCGAGCTGTTCAAGCGCTCCATCGGTGAAGTGACCGATATCGTCGAGAAGGAAATGTACACCTTCGCCGATCGCAACGGCGACTCCCTGACCCTGCGTCCGGAAGGTACTGCTGCCTGTGTGCGTGCGGTCCTGGAGCACGGCATCACCGGTGGCGGTCAGGTTCAGAAACTGTGGTACATCGGGCCGATGTTTCGTCACGAGCGTCCACAGAAAGGCCGTTATCGCCAGTTTCACCAGATTGGTGTCGAGGTCTTCAATCTTGACGGTCCGGACATCGATGCCGAACTGATCGTCATGACCTGGCGCCTGTGGGGCATGCTGGGCATTCGCAATGCGGTCAAGCTTGAACTCAACAGCCTGGGCACCAGCGAAGCGCGTGCGCGTTATCGTGATGCGCTGGTCGAGTTTCTGTCGGCACGTCTTGATCAACTCGACGAAGACAGCCAGCGTCGTCTGAAAACCAATCCGCTGCGCGTGCTGGACACCAAACACCCCGAAACCCAGGCTGTGCTGGTCGATGCTCCAAAGCTGGCAGATTATCTGGATGACGAATCCCGCGTTCACTTCGAAGGCCTGAAGGCCCGTCTGGACGCAGCCGGCATTCCTTATGTCATCAACCCGAAGCTGGTTCGCGGGCTGGATTACTACAGCAAGACCGTTTTCGAGTGGGTCACCGACCAATTGGGTGCCCAGGGTACGGTCTGTGCAGGCGGTCGTTATGACGGTCTGGTCGAGCAGATGGGCGGCAAGCCGACTACCGGCGTTGGTTTCGCGATGGGTATCGAGCGTCTGGTTCTGTTGCTTGAAACCCTCGGGCAGGTCCCGGAAGAAATTGCCCGTCAGGTCGATGTTTACCTGTGCGCATTTGGCGAAGCATCTGAGCTGGCTGCGCTGGCTCTCACCGAACAGGTGCGCGATCAGTTGCCGAGCCTGCGTTTGCAGGTCAACGCCGGTGCCGGCAGCTTCAAGAGCCAGTTCAAGAAAGCCGACAAGAGCGGTGCGCTGTATGCGCTGATTCTCGGTGAAGAAGAACTGGCGGCGAAGGTCATTGGCGTCAAACCCCTGCGCGGTCAGGGTGAACAACAAAATATTGCCTGGGACGCTCTGTCAGAGCACCTGGCCTCCTGCGTTGTGCAGGGTTGAAGCTGATTTAACAGCCGTTTAGCGAATAGGAGTATTGGGGTGTCGGGTACCGAAGATGAAGAGCTGGCGGTAATGAAGGACTGGTGGCAGCGTAACGGCAAACCCCTGTTGACCGGTGGTCTGCTCGCGTTGGTCGTGGTCTTGGGTTGGCAGTTCTGGCACAGGTATCAGGCCAGCCAGTCGCAAGGCGCCTCGATGCTTTATCAGCAATTGCTGGAAACCGCGCTGACGCCCAGTGGCCAGGCAGACACCGCACGTGTCGCCGAGATATCCGGCAAACTGAAAAGCGAATTCGGTGGCACTACCTATGCACAGTTCGGTAGCCTGTTCGTCGCCAAGGTGGCGGTCGATGCCGGCAAGCTGGACGATGCTGCAGCCGAGCTGAAAACCGTGGCCGACAAGCCTGCCAATGACACGCTGGGCGAGATTGCCCGTCAGCGTCTGGCACGCGTGCTGGCTGCGCAGAACAAGACCGATGACGCGCTGAAGCTGCTCGACGGCGATGCCGACAAGGCTTTCCTCGCCAGTCGTGAAGAACTCAAGGGTGACCTGCTGGTACAGCTGGGTCGTACCGACGAGGCGTATGCTGCATACCAAAAGGCCAAATCCGCTCTGTCCGAAGACGCAGCAGTGGGTGGCCTGCAAATGAAGCTCGACGATCTGGCGAAAGGGGATGCGTGACGTGATTCGTTGGAAACATGCAGCATTGCTGGCTCTGGCCATTCTGGCCGCGGGTTGCAGCAGCAACAGCAAAAAGGAATTGCCTCCGGCCGAGCTGACCGACTTCAAAGAAGAAGTGGTTCTGCACAAGCAATGGAGCCGTTCCGTCGGCGACGGTCAGGGCAAGACGTACAACATGCTCGTGCCAGCCATCGATGGCGACCGCATCTATGCGGCTGACGTCACTGGCGAAGTCGTATCGCTGGATCGTCTGACCGGTGATGTGATCTGGAAGAAAGATCTCGATCTGCCGGTTTCCGGTGCAGTCGGCGTGGGCTATGGCCTGGTGATGATCGGTACCCTCAAGGGTGAAGTCATTGCCATGGACGCCACCTCCGGTGAGGAAAAGTGGCGCGCTCGCGTGACCAGCGAAGTGCTGGCTCCGCCTGCCACCAACGGTTCTGTGGTAGTGGTTCAGACTCAGGATGACCGCATCGTCGGTTTCGACGCTTCTACCGGTTCCCAGCTCTGGATTTACGAAAGTACTCCAGCGGTGCTGACCCTGCGCGGTACCGGTGCTCCACTTGCAACCAATCGTCTTGCTGTGGCGGGTCTGTCAACCGGTAAGGTCGTCGCGCTGGACATTACCAACGGCGTGCCTGTCTGGGAGCAGCGTGTTGCCATCCCGCAAGGTCGCTCGGAACTGGATCGTGTTGTGGATATCGACGGCGGCCTGTTGCTGTCCGGCGGTACACTGTACGTCGCTACCTATCAGGGTCGCGTCGCCGGTCTGGACCTGGAAAGCGGTCGTGTGCTCTGGCAGCGTGATGCTTCGAGCTACTCGGGCGTTGCCCAGGGCTTTGGCAGCGTTTACGCAACCCTGGCCTCCGGCACTGTCGAAGGTATCGACGAGCGTTCGTCCTCTGCACTGTGGAGCAACGAATCACTGGCTCGCCGCCAGCTCGGCGCGCCGGAAGTGTATTCCAGCTATGTAGCGGTCGGTGACATGGAAGGCTACCTGCACCTGTTGAGCCAGGTGGACGGTCGTTTTGTCGGTCGCGAACGTATCGACAGCGACGGCCTGCGTGCTCGTCCGCTGGTGGTTGGGGACATGATTTACGTGTATGGCAACAGCGGCAAACTGGAAGCCCTGACCATCAAGCAATAAGTGTCCATGCCCGGGGCCAATGGCCTCGGGTGCCCTTGCTTCGGCAAGGCTGCGGTGCCTTTGTGGCATCGCCCCGAACTCCGGCCGCTGCCCTGCAGCGGCTTTTGTATTTTCTGAAATAACGAAGTGGAGAGCCGCATGGTTCCCGTAATCGCCCTGGTGGGTCGACCGAACGTCGGCAAGTCCACCATGTTCAACCGCCTGACCAGGACTCGCGACGCTATTGTCGGTGATCTGTCCGGTCTTACCCGTGATCGCCAATACGGAGAGGCGAAGTGGCAAGGGCGCTCCTATATTCTGATCGACACCGGCGGTATCTCCGGTGACGAGCATGGCATGGACGAAAAGATGGCCGAGCAGTCGCTGCTGGCCATTGAAGAAGCCGATGTGGTGCTGTTTCTGGTGGACGCCCGTGCAGGCTATACCGCTGCTGATCAGATGATTGGTGAGCACCTGCGCAAACGTAACAAGCGTTCCTACGTGGTTGCCAACAAGATCGACAACATCGACGAAAACCTGGCACGTGCCGAGTTCAGCCCGATGGGTCTGGGCGACGCCATTCCGGTGGCTGGTGCCCATGGTCGTGGCATCTCGCAGATGCTCGAAATCGCCCTGCGGGAGTTCCCCAAGGACGAAGACGAGCTGGAAGAGGGCGAGGAGGTCGAGGAAGTTGCCGAAGGTCAGGAAGCCAAGCGCATTCCTGGTCCGAGCGAAAAAGACGGCATCAAGATCGCCATCATCGGGCGTCCCAATGTCGGCAAGTCGACGCTGGTCAACCGTATGCTGGGTGAAGACCGGGTTATCGTCTATGACGAGCCAGGCACCACGCGCGACAGTATCTACATTCCCTTCGAGCGTAATGAAGAGAAGTACACGCTGATCGACACTGCCGGTGTGCGTAAGCGCGGCAAGATCCACGAGGAAGTTGAAAAGTTCTCGGTGGTCAAAACGCTGCAGGCCATCAAGGACGCCAACGTGGTGATCTTTGTCATGGACGCCCGCGAAGGTGTGGTCGACCACGACCTGAACCTGCTGGGCTTCGCACTTGAAGCGGGTCGTGCTCTGGTTATCGCGCTGAACAAGTGGGATGGCATGACGCCGGGTGAACGTGATTTTGTGAAGATCGAACTGGAACGCCGGTTGTTCTTCGTCGACTTCGCAGACATCCATTTCATCTCTGCGATGCATGGCACGGGCGTGGGCAACCTGTATCAGTCGGTACAGAACTCGTTCAAGTCTGCCGTAACGCGCTGGCCAACCAGCCGTCTGACCCAGATTCTGGAAGATGCGGTCAGTGAGCACGCGCCACCTATGGTCGGCAGCCGCCGTATCAAGTTGCGTTACGCTCACTTGGGCGGCGCCAACCCGCCGCTGATCGTGATCCACGGCAACCAGGTCGAAAAAGTACCGAAGTCTTATGTCCGGTACCTGGAAAACACCTATCGCCGCGTGCTCAAGCTGGTCGGTACGCCGATCCGCATCGAGTTCAAGGGTGGCGAGAACCCGTATGAAGGTAACAAGAACACGCTGACCGACCGTCAGGTCAACAAGAAGCGTCGGATGATGTCGCACCACAAGAAAGCCGATAAGAAGCGCCGCGACAAGCGCTGAGTCGGCATCTGGAAAAAGGCGCTTCGGCGCCTTTTTTTGTGCCTGTTTAATGGGCTATCCTGCCTGACCCGTGCCACCCGGTGCCGGGAGATTGCAGGGAAAGGGTTCCATGATCGACAGCAAGTTGCCCAACGTGGGCACCACTATCTTTACCGTCATGTCACAGCTGGCCGCCGAAACCGGCGCTATCAACCTGTCCCAGGGTTTTCCCGATTTTGATGGGCCGCAGGCGCTGCGCGATGCGGTCTGTCGGCATGTCACTCAAGGTCATAACCAATACTCACCGATGACCGGGCTGCCGGCACTTCGTCAGCAGGTCGCGGCAAAGATCGCGCGCAGTTACGGGCGTGAGATTAACCCCGACAGCGAAATCACCATTACGCCCGGTGCCACCCAAGCGATTTTCTGCGCGATCCAGAGCGTTATCCGTACTGGCGACGAAGTGATCATTTTTGACCCTTGCTATGACAGCTACGAGCCCGCCGTCGAGCTGGCTGGAGGGCGCTGTGTTCACGTGCAATTAGGACTGGAGGACTTCTCCATCGACTGGCAAAAGCTCAGCGATGCGTTAAGCCCGCGTACACGCATGATTGTCATCAATAGCCCGCACAACCCGAGCGGTGCCCTGATCAGTCGTGCAGAGCTTGATCGACTGGCTGCGCTGATCGCCGATCGTGATATCTACCTGCTCAGCGATGAAGTTTATGAACACCTGGTCTTCGATGGCGCGCGCCATGTCAGCGTGCTTGATCACGAGGCACTGTATCAGCGCGCCTTCGTCGTCAGCTCGTTCGGCAAGACATATCACGTCACAGGCTGGAAAACCGGTTACGTGGTCGCGCCGCCCGCGCTGACTTCCGAACTGCGCAAGGTGCATCAGTACGTCAGTTTCTGTGGTGTCACGCCATTGCAGTATGCGCTGGCCGATTTCATGGCCGAGCACCCGGAGCATGTCGACGAGCTGCCAGGTTTCTACCAGGCCAAGCGGGATTTCTTCTGCGGCCATCTGGCTGAATCGCGTTTCAGCTTCCAGCCTGTTGGCGGTACTTATTTCCAGTTGGTCGATTACTCGCAGATACGGCCTGACCTGAATGACGTCGACATGGCGCTGTGGATGACCCGTGAACACGGTGTGGCGAGCATTCCGATTTCTGTGTTCTACCAGAGCCCTCCAGCAGGCCAGCGTCTGATTCGCCTGTGCTTCGCCAAGCAAGAGGACACGTTGCGTCAGGCGGCGGAGAAACTATGCGCGATATAAGCGAACTGCCAAACCTGAACCTTGCGCTGATTCAAACGACTCTGGCATGGCATGACCGCGAGGCTAACCTGGAGCATTTCGAGCACTTGCTGGGCCAGGCGCATGGCGCTGATCTGGTGATCCTGCCTGAAATGTTCACCACCGGGTTCTCGATGGAGTCCGAGGCCCTGGCTGAGCCTGAGGCAGGTCCTACATCGACCTGGCTGTTGGCGCAGGCTAAGCGGATCAATGCGGTGGTGACCGGCAGCGTCATCATTCGCGCTGCCGATGGCACTTATCGCAACCGTCTGCTGTGGGCGCGACCGGATGGTGAGTTGCTGCATTATGACAAGCGTCACTTGTTTCGTATGGCGGGTGAACACGAACACTACACGCCGGGCGAGCGTCAGGTGATGTTTGAGCTCAATGGGTGGCGTATTCGCCCGCTGATCTGTTACGACCTGCGCTTTCCGGTCTGGAGCCGTGACGCCGAAAGTACCGACCTGTTGCTGTACACCGCCAACTGGCCAGGCGCGCGACGTCTGCACTGGAACCGCCTGCTGCCCGCCAGGGCCATCGAAAACCTGTGCTACGTTGCCGCGGTCAATCGGGTAGGGTCGGACGGGAAGGGCTTTGCGTACACCGGTGACAGTCAGGTTCTGGATTTTCAAGGCGAGAGCCTGTTGGGCGCAGGCGAAGCGGATGGAGTGTTCAGGGCGACGTTAAGCGCGGCAGACTTGCAAGCCTATCGCACACGCTTTCCGGCCGGGCTGGACGCTGACTCTTTTAATATTCAATAAAATTACTTCAGAATGTTACGAGTCGGCCGATAGTGTGTGCAGACAACCTGGAGACCGCCATGATTACCATCAATACGTCCACATTGAACAGCTATTCAAGCCCGTTGACCTTAGCGGTTAAATCTACCGACGCAGAGGCAATCAAGTCTGCAACTACCACGACTGAAGCAGAGAAGACCTCTGATCAGGCCTCGACCGAAGGCGGTAAGGCCGGAGCGGCCGGTGGTGGGGGCAGCGTTGGTGGCTCCAGCAAATCGGCTCTTAATCAGACGATCGAACAGATAAAGCAGCAGATCAAGGACGCCCAGAAGCAACTGGCTCAACAGCAGGCGCAATTGGCTGCCGCTCAAAGCGGTAATGGCACAGCGGAAGAAAAGGCCCAGAAAGCCATGGCGATTCAGGGCCAGATTGCGTCCACCAGCGCTAACCTGCAGACGCTGCAAGCATCCTTGCTGCAGCTGGAGACTGAAGGTGGCGTCAACACCACTGCCTGATGTCCTGACGCGGATGATGATCTGGACTATCGTGCCGATGCTCGGCGCCGGCATGCAGTTCTGGACGCTCTGCGTCCGATCCTGAATGTGCGGTGCGGCGTGGATTTATGACGCAGAGCGTCATGAACGGCATTCCCACGCTGGAGCGTGCGGAACGATAACCTCAACTATCGTGCGACGCTCTGCATCGTATGCAGTTCTGGGCGCTCTGCGGCCTCTTGCGACGCAGAGCGTCGAGAACTGCGTTCCCACGCTGGAGCGTGCGGAACGATGACCTCAACTATCGTGCGACGCTCTGCGTCGCATGCAGTTCTGGACGCTCTGCGTCCGATTTTGAGTGTACGGTTTGGCGCAGATCTGTGACGCAGAGCGTCACAGCACCCAGAGCCCTTACTCGTTCACATTCATGAACTTGCGTGCCCACTCTACGTAGTCTTCAGGCTGCGTATACGTGTGGGTCAATTCGGTAGCGCTCATGTTCGACTCGCTGCCCAGAATCTGGCGTTGTTCGCGCAAGCAGTCGTAGGTAGCTTTGATCGCGGCAAAGTACGCGGCGTGACCATGTACGCAGACTCTCACGCCCATCTCGGCAAGACGCGCATTGTCGTGCAGCTCAGGGTTGCCGTAAGTCACCAGCATCAGCGGTACGGTCACGCCTTCGGATATCTGCGCCAGGTGATCAAAGTCACGAATGCCGACGATGGTAATGCCGTCAGCCCCGGCAGCCTGATACTGCTGAACCCGACTGATGGCTTCCTGAACCGGGATGATCGCCGCGTTGGTGCGAGCGAAAATCGACATCTCCGGGTCGACACGTGCCTCCAGTGCTGCGCGGATCTTGCCAACGCCTTCAGCCGTGGAGATCAGGTCAGTGGATTTGCGCCCGAACTGCGCAGGCAGCAGGGTGTCTTCAATCGTCAATGCCGAGATGCCGGCACGTTCCAGTTCAACAACGGTACGCATGACGTTAAGGGCATTGCCATAACCATGGTCTGCGTCCGCGATAACCGGCAGTTGCGCAACGCGGCCGATGCGCGTGGCCTGTTCAACGAACTCGCTCAGGGTGATCAGTGCGAAGTCAGGTGCTGCCAGTACTTGCAGCGATGCGACAGAACCGCCGAGGATGCCTACTTCAAAGCCCAGATCCGCTGCGATTCGCGCTGACATGGGGTCGAATACCGAGGCGGTGTGAAAGCATGAATTCGACGAGGTGAGCGCACGGAAACTGCGGCGCAAATCTTGATGGGAAGCCTTGGGCATAATCGCTCCAAATGTGATTGGATCAGCTCAGCGTACCGAGGCCGATGGTAATTTCAATGCACGGTGGGTCTGCCCGAGCATTCTTTTCGTCCGGAAATCAATGCAATAGTCGTCTTGGTTTTATAGGAAAGGTGCAGCTGGCAGGTAAGTCCGAGCAGGCATCGTCAGCATATGAATTGCTGTTGGATTGGGCGCGCTCTGGAGTAAGGGCAGCATGCTACCACAGCATAAATGAAAAAGATTATGCCGAAACAGGCAGGGTCATGCGCGGAATGCAAGAGGCTGGTGCAGTGTGAGGCGGGGAGGGAAGAGGGCGATGCGGATGACGGACCTGCGTCCGTCATCCGGCTATTGAATCAGGCAGCTTTGGCCTGGGTCTGGCTGAGTGAGCGATTCAGGGCGCTGAACAGGGCGCGGAAGCTCGCCGTGGTGATGTTTTCATCGATGCCCACGCCATGGACGGCGCGTTCGCCATTCACGCGCAGTTCGATGTAGGCAGCCGCCTTGGCCGTGGTGCCCGAGCCAATGGCGTGCTCGTTGTAGTCCATGATCTCCACAGCAACTGGCAGACCGGCGACCAGCGCTTCCAGAGCGCCTTTGCCCTTGCCGCGCCAATGCTGGGTTTCACCGTCCACATGCACTTCGGCATCGACCGCACTGTTGCCGTTCTCCTCCTGCAACTTGTGGCTGATCAGCGCGTAAGGTGTGTTGGCTTGCAGGTATTCACGGCGCAACAGCGAATGAATCTGCTGAGCGGACATCTCCAGGCCCAGACGATCGGTTTCACCCTGAACCACCTGGCTGAACTCGATCTGCATGCGGCGTGGCAGGGAAATGCCATATTCCTGTTCCAGCAGGTAAGTGATGCCGCCTTTGCCTGACTGGCTGTTGACGCGAATCACCGCCTCGTAGCTACGGCCAATGTCGGCCGGGTCAATCGGCAGGTAAGGCACTTCCCACAACTCGCCGTCCTTCTGCTGGGTGAAACCCTTGCGGATGGCGTCCTGGTGCGAACCGGAGAACGCTGTATGGACAAGGTCGCCAACGTACGGGTGACGTGGGTGCACCGGGATCTGGTTGCACTCTTCGACGACCTTGCGCACACCGTCGATATCCGAGAAGTCCAGCTCCGGGTCGATGCCTTGGGTGTAAAGGTTCAGGGCCACGGTGACCAGATCGACGTTGCCGGTCCGCTCGCCGTTACCGAACAGGCAGCCTTCGACGCGATCCGCACCGGCCATCAGGCCCAGCTCGGTAGCAGCGACGCCTGTACCACGGTCGTTATGAGTGTGCAGGCTGATCAGCACGCTGTCGCGGCGGGTGATGTTGCGACCAAACCATTCGATCTGGTCAGCGTAAATGTTGGGTGTCGCCACTTCCACGGTAGCCGGGAGGTTGAGGATCACCTTGTTCTCGGGCGTCGGGTTCCACACCTCGATCACTGCATCGCAGACTTCCTTGGCGAATTCCAGCTCGGTCGCGCTGAAGGTTTCCGGCGAGTACTCGAAGGTCCACTGTGTTTCAGGCTGTTGTGCAGCGTATTTGACGAACAGCTTGGCCGCATTGACCGCGATTTCTTTCACCCCGGCCTTGTCCTGATTGAAGACGATGCGGCGGAACGACGGGCTGGTCGCGTTATACAGGTGGACGATGGCCTTTTTCGCGCCACGCAGCGATTCGAAGGTGCGAGCGATCAGGTCTTCGCGAGCCTGGGTCAGTACCTGGATGGTGGTGTCATCCGGGATATGGCCGTCTTCGATCAGGGTACGCACGAAGTCGAAGTCAGTCTGCGAAGCCGATGGAAAGGATGCCTCGATTTCCTTGACGCCAACACTGACCAGGGTTTTCCAGAAGCGCAGTTTCTTGGCCGCGTCCATTGGTTCGATCAACGACTGGTTGCCGTCGCGCAGGTCGGAGCTGCACCAGATCGGCGCTGCATCGATGGTCTTCGAAGGCCAGGTGCGGTCAGGCAGATCGATGGTCGGGAATGCGCGGTACTTCTTCGATGGGTCTTTGAGCATGGTCATCAGGAAATCCTTTTGTATTCACGGGGCCGGGTTAGGGTCGGCCTTCCGTTCTAAAAAGCACAGGGGTTGCGAACACAGGGGCGAGGCACAGCAATCTAGCCTGGCAGTCGGGCACTGACCAAGCTGAGGCACCGATGTTGGCGCAACAGAATAAGGGTTTGAGAGGTTTTCATGAGGCCAACCGTAACCATTGGAATGAATGATGGCAAGCACTTGAAAAAGATTAGGATAAATTCTCGAAAATACGCTTTTATCGATTTTTTATAGCGGTTTCTGAGCGTTTATTTGCTGGTTGTTGTTGGCCGAAAGCGATGTGCGCAAGTGAGGGCTTGTGTGAGCGAGCGCCCTAACGCTCACTCACCAACAGGCTTACGGCTGAAAAGCGCCGATGAAGATCGCCGGGTCCACGCGCGCATCGTTGAGGCTGACGTTCCAGTGCATGTGCGGGCCGGTTGCGCGACCTGTAGCACCGACCTTGCCGACCACGCCGCCACGAGGGACCGGATCACCGACTTTCACGTCGATTTTCGACATGTGGCAAAACATGCTGATGAAGCCTTGGCCGTGGTCAACGAATACAGTGTTGCCATTGAAAAAGTAATTACCGGTCAGGATGACCTTGCCCGCAGCCGGAGATTTGATCGGCGTGCCGGCCGGTACAGCGAAATCCAGCCCTGAGTGCGGGTTGCGCTCTTCGCCGTTGAAGAACCGGCGCACGCCGAACCTGCTCGATAGCGGTCCGTTGACTGGCTTGTCCAGAATCAGGTTGCTCGGCGTTCCGGGGCTGAAGCTGCGGTAGGCGCGTAGCTGTTCAGCCAGTTCGCCCTCGATACGCTTGTTGTCTTCAGGGTTTGGGTTCACCTGACGTTTGTTCTTGAGCGTGATGTGCTGTTCCGGGTATTTCTTGCTTCCAACCGTGAAGTTCAGCGTGCGCCCGCCCGAGGTCACTTGTTGAGTGCCGGGTTTGACCGTCAACGGGATGCCGACGATGGCCAGCCAGCGCGTGCCCTGTTCCTTGACCACCAGCACTGGTTTGCCTTGATAGGTGGCGGTCGGAGCCTGAGCGCCGGTGCCCAGATCGATAACCGCCACACCGCCGGGTACAGGCTTGTCGAGTGCGCGAGTGATGAAACTGTCGGCGTGAGCGGGAAGGCAGAGCAGCAGGGCGAACAGCGGGGCAATAAAACGTAGCATCAGGCAGTCAGTCCAGAAGGGAAAGGGTCACAGGCGTGAGGTGATTGTCTTCGACGCGTACTTGTAGTTCGCCTTCGCCGAGCCTGGCGGTGAGCCGTTGGCCCGTTTGCGTCTGTGCAGCGTTACGGATCGCTTGGCCCCGCTCGTCGAGCAGAATGCTGTAGCCGCGCCCCAGCGTGGCGAGCGGGCTGACCACGTTGAGGGTCTGCATCTGACTTTGCAGTTGCAGCTTGCGCGCCTTGATCTGTTCGCGGATGGCTCTGGGCAGCCGCTCGGCCAGGGCATCCAGACGCTGACGCAAAAAGGCCAGGGTCCGGCCCGGGTGCTGGGCAGCAAGGCGGCTCTGCATGTGCGCCAGACGCACCTGACGTTGGTGCATGTTCTGTTCGAAGGCGCGGCGCAGGCGCATGTCCAGGTCATCCAGCCTTTGCGACTGCTGACGCAAGCGCTCGCCAGGATGACGCAGACGCCGCGAAATGCCCTCAAGACGCAGGCGCTCGCGCATCAGGCGGTCCTGCATGCGGCTGACTAATCGCCGGTGCAGGTTGTCGACGCGTCGATGCAGGTCACTGGAGTCCGGGGCGAGCAGTTCGGCGGCAGCGGAGGGCGTCGGTGCGCGCACATCGGCCACGAAATCACTGATGGACACATCGGTTTCATGGCCAACGGCGCTGACAATCGGCGTCACGCAAGCATCGATGGCGCGGGCGACGGCTTCTTCGTTGAAGCACCACAGGTCCTCCAGCGATCCACCGCCACGGGCGAGTATCAGTGCATCGAAGCCTCTGCTGTCGGCCAGTTTCAGCGCGCGGACAATCTGGTTGATCGCCTCACGCCCCTGAACAGCGGTGGGGATCAATGTCAGTTCGACCCTCGGTGCGCGGCGGCGGAACACACTAATGATGTCGCGGATTACCGCGCCGGTCGGCGAGCTGATGATGCCGATACGTTGCGGATGCAATGGCAAGGCAACCTTGCGCTCGGCGCTGAACAGGCCTTCGTCGCTGAGCTTGGCTTTCAACGCGTCGAACGCCAAGCGCAAAGCGCCATCACCGGCGGGTTCGACGGTGTCGAGAATCAGCTGGTAGTCGCCACGGCCTTCAAACAGCGACACCTTGCCGCGCACCTTGACCTGCAAACCGTCCTTCAGCGCCTGACGCACACGTGCCGCGCTCTGCCGGAACAGCGCGCAACGCACTTGCGCGCCAGAGTCCTTGAGCGTGAAGTACACATGGCCCGAAGCCGGACGCGAGAGATTGGATATCTCGCCTTCGACCCAGATACTGCTGAACACGTCCTCCAGCAACACCCGCGCACGGCCGTTGAGTTGGCTGACAGTAAGGACTTCCCGGTCGAGGCCGAGTCTTGCGAAAGGGTCTTTGATCATGTCGGGCATCATAATGGCAATGCCGGTCTGGCGCACAGGTCCGTATCGTCACTTCGATCAGGATTTCACCTTGACCAGAATCATCAGCCTATTAAGCTGCGGCCTCGAACAGCTTTAAGCGACGCTCCGTTATGAACACCCAAAGCATCATCGTCCCGCAAATTTCCACCTTTCCCGGGCACGAGGCCAGGGCGCGGCTGATTCTGCGCTGGCTGGTCAAGCTCGACGTAGTCGAGCCGGAGCTGACGACATGCGGGCGCACCTATAACAAGATGGCCTATGCCGTGGCACCCGGAGCGAGGAGGGTAGTAAAGCACCCCGATGCCTTGCCTTTCGGGCAAACAGTCAATGGTCTGGAAATTGTCACCAAGCGCTGCATCTACACCCCGCTGAACGACTTCGCCGAAGAGGCCGGTTGCCCGGAGTGCCGCCGCGAAGTGGGGGAGGCGCTGTTCGACAGCCTGGAAGACTGGATGCCCGGTCACACCGATAATTTCACCTGCCCCGAATGCCGTCATGAAGATGACATCAACGGCTTTTTGTTTCTGGACGCCTGCGGATTTTCCAACCTCGGTTTCATCTTCAATAACTGGCTGGATGCGTCGTTCACCCAGACCTTTCTGGATGACTTCGCCGAACGTCTGGATCGCCCGGTGTCCTTCGTTCATGTACGGCTATAAACAGCCTGGATAATAGGCTGAGGTTTACATTGAGCCGACCGGGGTCTATAGGTATAATGGCGCGCTTCCAATTTCCCGCCCGGGAGCCCCCGCGATGCTGCGTATCAGTCAAGAAGCCCTTACATTCGACGACATTCTCCTTGTGCCCGGTTATTCCGAGGTACTTCCCAACGAAGTCAGTCTGAAAACCCGTTTGACCCGTGGCATCGAGCTGAATATACCTTTGGTCTCTGCTGCAATGGATACAGTCACCGAGGCCCGTCTGGCAATTGCCATGGCCCAGGAAGGCGGTATCGGTATCATCCACAAGAACATGACCATCGAGCAGCAAGCTGCCGAAGTGCGCAAGGTCAAGAAGTTCGAGGCCGGTGTCGTCAAGGACCCGATCACGATCGAAGCCGACGCCACTGTTCGTGATCTGTTCGAACTCACCCGCATGCACAACATTTCCGGCGTACCGGTTCTGCACAATGGCGACCTGGTCGGCATCGTGACCTCCCGCGACGTACGCTTCGAAAACCGTCTTGATGTCCCTGTCCGCGAAGTGATGACGCCCAAAGAGCGTCTGGTCACCGTGCGTGAAGGTGCCGACAAGAACGAAGTGCGTGAGCTGCTGCACAAACACCGTCTGGAAAAAGTCCTGATCGTGGATGCCAATTTCGCGCTCAAGGGCATGATGACCGTCAAGGACATCGAAAAAGCCAAGGCGTACCCGCTGGCCAGCAAGGACGATCAGGCTCGCCTGCGCGTCGGCGCTGCTGTCGGCACCGGCAAGGACACTGGCGAGCGCGTCACTGCGCTGGTTGCTGCCGGCGTTGACGTTGTCGTGGTCGACACCGCTCACGGTCACTCCAAAGGTGTGATCGACCGCGTTCGCTGGGTCAAGGAAAACTTCCCTCAGGTGCAGGTCATCGGCGGCAACATTGCCACTGGCGAAGCTGCGAAGGCTCTGGTTGCCGCAGGTGCCGATGCAGTCAAGGTCGGTATCGGCCCAGGCTCCATCTGCACCACGCGCATCGTTGCCGGTGTCGGCGTGCCGCAGATCAGCGCCATCGCCAACGTTTCCGCTGCCCTTGAAGGTACAGGCGTGCCGATGATCGCCGATGGCGGCATCCGCTTCTCCGGTGACCTGTCCAAGGCCATCGTGGCCGGTGCCTCCTGCGTGATGATGGGCTCGATGTTCGCCGGTACTGAAGAAGCGCCAGGCGAGATCGAACTGTTCCAGGGCCGTTCCTACAAGGCCTATCGCGGCATGGGTTCGCTGGGTGCAATGTCCCAGGCGCAAGGCTCGTCCGATCGCTACTTCCAGGACTCGTCCGCAGGTGCCGAGAAACTGGTGCCGGAAGGTATCGAAGGCCGTGTGGCCTACAAAGGTCCGTTGTCGGCCATCATCCATCAGTTGATGGGCGGTCTGCGTTCCTCCATGGGTTACACCGGCAGTGCCGACATCGAGCAGATGCGCACCAAGCCCGAGTTTGTGCGCATTACCGGCGCAGGCATGGCTGAGTCCCACGTCCATGACGTGCAGATCACCAAGGAAGCGCCGAACTATCGCGTTGGTTGATCCGGACTGCATCGTGGTGTGCGCCGCGATGCAGGCCAACACTTTTTATAGCCGGGGCTGTTGACGCAGCCCCGTGTCGTTTCTGTTTTTTGACGAGAATGAGTCATGGCCCTCGACATTCACGCCCACCGTATCCTGATCCTCGACTTCGGTTCCCAGTACACCCAGCTGATCGCCCGCCGCGTGCGTGAAATCGGCGTGTATTGCGAGCTGCATCCGTTTGACATGGACGACGAAGCGATTCGCGAATTCGCTCCAAAAGGCGTGATCCTCGCCGGCGGCCCCGAGTCCGTACACGAAGCCAACAGCCCACGCTGCCCGCAAGCGGTATTTGACCTGGGTGTGCCGGTTTTTGGTATCTGCTACGGCATGCAGACCATGGCCGAGCAGTTGGGCGGCAAGGTTGCTGGTTCCGAGCTGCGCGAGTTCGGCTACGCTCGCGTTGACGTAGTCGGCAAAAGCCGTCTGCTCGATGGTATCGAAGACCATATCGACGCCGACGGCCTGTTTGGCCTCGACGTATGGATGAGCCACGGTGACAAGGTCACCAAACTGCCGGAAGACTTCCACATTCTGGCCAGCACCCCGAGCTGCCCGATTGCCGGTATGGCTGACGACGCTCGCGGTTACTACGGCGTGCAGTTCCACCCGGAAGTGACCCACACCAAGCAGGGCGGTCGCATCCTGTCGCGCTTCATCCTCGACATCTGCGGCTGTGAAGCGCTGTGGACCCCTTCGAAGATTGCTGAAGACGCTATCGCTCAGGTTCGCGCTCAGGTTGGTACTGACAATGTGTTGCTGGGCCTGTCCGGCGGCGTTGACTCCTCCGTGGTCGCGGCGCTGTTGCACAAGGCCATTGGCGATCAACTGACCTGCGTATTCGTCGACAACGGCCTGCTGCGCCTGCACGAAGGCGAGCAAGTAATGGCCATGTTCGCCGAGAACATGGGCGTCAAGGTGATTCGCGCCAACGCTGAAGAGCAGTTCCTGAACAACCTGGAAGGCGAGAGCGATCCAGAGAAAAAGCGCAAGATCATCGGCCGCACCTTCATCGACGTGTTCGATGCCGAGTCCTGCAAGCTGGACAACATCAAGTACCTGGCGCAAGGCACCATCTACCCCGACGTGATCGAGTCGGCTGGCGCGAAAAGCGGCAAGGCCCACGTCATCAAGTCGCACCATAACGTGGGCGGCCTGCCGGAAGAAATGAACCTCAAACTGGTCGAGCCACTGCGCGAACTGTTCAAGGACGAAGTCCGCCGCCTGGGCCTCGAACTCGGCCTGCCGTACGACATGGTCTACCGCCACCCATTCCCAGGCCCAGGCCTGGGTGTGCGCATCCTCGGCGAAGTGAAGAAGGAATACGCCGACCTACTGCGTCGTGCCGACCACATCTTCATCGAAGAACTGCGCAAGGCCGACTGGTACCACAAGGTCAGCCAGGCGTTTGTAGTGTTCCAGCCGGTCAAATCGGTTGGTGTGGTCGGCGACGGCCGCCGCTACGCCTGGGTCGTCGCCCTGCGCGCTGTCGAAACCATCGACTTCATGACCGCTCGCTGGGCGCACCTGCCTTATGAGCTGCTGGAGACGGTGAGCGGTCGGATCATCAACGAGATCGAAGGGATTTCGCGGGTGACTTATGATGTGTCGAGCAAGCCGCCGGCTACTATTGAGTGGGAGTGACCCTGCGTCCGGCATTATCTAGCAAGAAATGCTCTGGAGCCCGCGTAATTGCGGGCTTTTTTTTGGAGGTGGTAAAATCTGGAAGCTTTGTTTGTCGCTATGGTAGAGAACCAACTAAGCACCATCGGTGCCAAGCATTAAAATTATCCTAGGCGCCAGTCAGGACGCGTTGTAGGAGCAATGCAATGGCTACGCTGATACAAGCTGACCCTGCTAGCATCCAATAAACATAAGGTATTAATTTTTCAATGTTAGCAAGCCTGGTCTGCAGTGTGTCGAATTTGCTTGGGTTCTTTAGTTGATCAGCTGCTTTAGTTAGGTTCGTGGCGGAGAGTTTTAATTCTTGTGCTGAAAGGCGTAGCTCTCTCGCAGAAGTTTTTAATTCGCTCGGAGCGCTATCCGGATCCTTATTGTCGACGGGCGGCTTCTTACTACTTTCGATAGGGTGAGTCTTTAGTCTGATTTCTCCGGTAACCTTAGCTAATCTCAGTGCAATTGCACAGGCTAGAAGAAAAGAAGCAATATACTCGGAGGTGCTAATAGTATTCTCGTAAGTTAAAACTTGACCGCCTGTCTGGCTAATTAAGTCGAGTTGCTGCAAGTAATTCGCCCAGCTGTGATAAAGGCTTTTCACACGCTCGGATAGAGTATGGTTTGAGTAATTAGGCGCCGTTGTATGCTTTGTTAAATAGATGATGAGCTTGACGTCTGGCTCAGTCCCGGTCCGAGAGAGTGGTCGAATCTTCGTAAATACCTCGCAAGCTGCGTCTAACTCCGCAATGTCTTCTTTGGCTAGGTTTTTACGAGCAGGTGCAGTGGAAGGCACGCAAATGTCAGGGTCACTCAGATTCGTTGCCGCGATGTTTAAAGATTGAATTGCTAATCTCCCAAAGGACTCCTCCATGTCGCGTTCGGCTATTTTAATATTGGCTTCTGTTTGCAAAATGTGTATAAGTAATGCAAGGGATCCTATTATTATCCAAATGTAGTCTACTCGTTTCCAACCAATCTCACCTATTCGCATAGGAGCGAGCTTTGACTTCCATACAAGAGCCCAGCAAAGCACTAAATAAATAAATGCTATCCCTGAAACAGCCAAAGCTACGGTCAAAGCCATTTGCGTAACGGTTTCCTGCTCCATAAACATCTCCTGATGTTAACGCATTTAGGTTAGCCAGCTTGTCGGCAGGTTTTTAAGTTTCTAAAGCCAATGATTCACATGTTCGGGCTGACGATTCAAACAAGGATAATGTTCATGCGTTAGCAGGGGGATTGGGTAAAAAACTCTGGACTTTACCGTTCATTAGTCATGTGCTGATCGCAGCAGGAGAGTCGAAAGATGGATTGGCAGGTGCGGTGAGGGCCGGTACAGGCCGGTGCAGGTGCTGCGGTCGAGGCAGGCATTGTGGCTGCTGACGTCGTTACCGCTGCGATCAAGCGTGGACGCATCAATTCGGGCCTCGCTCGCTTTTCAAGCTGCTGCGGTGGCTATGTCCGAACCTCGGGCTGCGCCGGACTCAGTGAAGACCTTTGCTGGTCTGTTGTAGAGTAGAATTCGGTTTTAGATTGCCCGGCAAGCGTTGATAAAAGGGCATCCTGCAAGGGCAAACTATAAAGCTCGCCACGAGCAGCCCAAAAATCATACTCCGGGGTTGCTTTATCCGCATTTTGCGAGCAAAACAATAACATTGACGCACACGCGCGCTCGTAAAAATCAGGCAAACGCCACGCCAGGGTTCTGGCTTACAGGTTGGTAGCCCTCTCAACAGGACAACCTGCTGAGCGTATTTTAGTAAGGTCTGCTGACACCGAGGCCGGTTTACCTGATCAAGCCCGGCGATCTGCGATCGCCCCGCGCGGTGTGCGCCATGTACGTTTACGTGTGATACCTGCAAGGCTGAGATCCGTTAATTCTCAACTCCATCAAGGACGAGCAATGGCTTCCAACTATCCAACGCCAGGTGTGTACATCAATGAAGTTAACGGCTTTGCCAACTCGGTGGTGCCAATAGCCACTGCAGTGCCTGCTTTTATCGGCTACACACCGAGAGCGGATTACCAGGGCGAGTCGTATTACAACAAGCCTCAGAAGATCTCTTCGTTCATGGAGTTCCAGGCCTTTTTCATGCTGGACAACCTGCCGCCGCCTGCTGATTCTGCCAGGCAGTACAGTCCGGAGTATTACCTGGTTCAACAGAAGGAGCTGCCGACATCCGGCGAATACCTGACGCTGAACAATCAGTATTATTCCATCCTGCCAGACCCGAGTACGATCTACTACCTCTACAACAGCATACGCCTCTTCTATCTGAATGGCGGTGGTGATGCTTACATCGTGGCGGTCGGTCCCTATGGCCCGCCCAGCAAAAAACCTGCGACCGACCCGGCTGCTCCGGTAATCAATCCCAACGTCCAACTGGCTGATCTGCAGCGCGGGCTGGCCCTGCTCAAAAATGAGCTGGAGCCGACAATGTATATCTGCCCCGAGGCAACGCTGTTGTCTGTGGCCGACAATGGCACATTGATGCAGGGTATGTTGTTGCAGGCACAGGAAATGGGCACTGCGATGTGCATATTCGACGTCATTGGCGGTGCCAACCCCGACCCTATCCTTTATACCCAGGACATCCAGACCTTCCGCGACAGCACAGGCAACACCGGGCTCGAGTACGGCGCCAGCTACTACCCGTTTATCGGCACCACGATCATGCAGCAGCCGGACATCGACTTCACCAATCTGTTTGGCGGTGATACGACCCAACTGGCTCCTTTGCTGAATCCGCCATCGGCACCCAATGCTGCGGTCGCCGCCCTGCTTGAGATGATCCAGAAGCCACCAGCCGACCCGATGACAAACAGTCAGTTGCAGGCCGCGCTGCTTGTCGCCAGTCCGCTCTACAGCCAGATTGTCACGCATGTGTTGTCGAGCGCTAACACGTTGCCTCCAAGCGGCGCTATCGCGGGAGTCTATACCGTCAACGACAATACCAACGGGGTGTGGGGTGCGCCTGCAAACGTCGGCATCGTCGGGGCTGCCAGCCTGCCGATTCGTCTGTCGGACTCACAGCAGGAAACGCTCAACATTGATGCCGTTTCCGGAAAATCGGTTAACGCCATTCGTTTTTTCAACGGCCAGGGCATTTTGATCTGGGGGGCTCGCACGTTGGATGGCAACAGCCAGGAATGGCGTTACGTATCCGTGCGCAGGACCATGACCTTCCTTGAACAGTCGGTCAAGCTGGCCGCACGCCAATACATCTTTAGCCCGAATACGTCCGACACCTGGTTGGCGGTTAAAAGCATGATCACCAGTTTCCTGATGGGGGTCTGGAGGTCAGGTGGTTTGCAGGGCTCGTCGCCTGCGGATGCCTTTCAGGTCAACGTCGGGCTGGGCAGTACCATGACGGCCGATGATGTGCTCAATGGCTACTTGCGCGTTTCCGTTCTTGTGGCGACCGTCAGACCTGCTGAATTTCTGGTCATCATGTTCCAGCAAGAGCAGGCGAAGTCTGCCTGACAGGAGCACTCAGCAACGCTCGGCTTTATTTACTGACGATTGAGTGCCTGGAGCAAAAAGCACGGATGCCAACAATCCTTGCTTGAAGATTTCCGCAACTCATCGTGTTCTGCCCACTCACCCCAAACCGCGGCGACTCCACTCATGTTCAAACGCATTCTGTCCGCTCTCAGCGGCAAGAAATCTCAAGCTTCAACAGATAACGCGCCTGCTGATACGACGTCGCCAGAAGCCCACGACGGCGAGTTGATCACTGCCTACGACAGTTACGGACGCGAGATAAAGATCACTCGGGCCGAGTGGCGCGAGAAGGTGTTCCTGCCCAATCTGAAGCAGCAGTGGGGCGATGCTGACGAGCTCTACAATCTCATTGTTTCGGGCCTGAACGATGGATTTGCGACTGATCTAATGCCAGCAGCCGAACGACTGGTCGAGATCGACGCTAATCCCGAGCGCAGCCATGTGGTGAACGGTATCGTGCTGATGCATAACGCCCGGCTTGATGCCGCAGAAGCCACGCTGCGCGAAGGGCTGGCGAAAGTCGGTGTGTCGGGAATCATTCTGACCAATCTGGCCAAGGTGTTTGCCGAGCGTGGTGAACAATCAGTTGCAGAGGCAACGCTATGGCAGGCGGTTGAAGCCGACCCGAATCAAGAGAATGGTGTGATGTGGTGGCTGAGCATCCAGCAGGAGCGGGGCGGCGAGGCGGCCTATCTCGCTGCTCTTCACACAGTAGCGGCGTTGCCGGGCAGTTGGCGTGCGCAGCTGTGGATGGCGCGGCATTACCTGCAACAGCAGAACGTCGAGCAGGCGCGCGTGCTGTATGAAGAAGTGTTGGCAGGTGGCCAGTTCGACCGAAGCGCGCTGCAGATGATCTCGGGGGATCTGGGCAACAATGGCCACATTCCGCTGATCGTCGAGCTTGTCGGGCCTGCTTATGATGAGCACAAACATGATTCGACGGCAGGTCTCAACTTGCTGCGTGCCTATCAGGAACTGGGCAGGGTGGATGAAGGCGAGGCCTTGCTTACGCGCTTGTATGCCCTCGGCTTTGCGCCAATCAAAAGTCACCTTGACCAGTTTGCGCACGCTTTCGAGGACGTGCGCAGGCAGGAAGACAAAGGCATTCCGATTGATCCTGCCAGCGTGGCGATCAATACCGTGGCGTTGACCAAGCCGGTCTGGCACTACGGTTTGCGCAATGCTGACTGGCTCTTCGCGCAAAAACCGGAAGGTGCGCCAGAAATCTGTTTCTTCGCCTTGTCCAAAATCATGGAGAAAGCAGAGCCCGCCGAATCGCAGCGCGAGGATGATGTCGGGCGCTATACGCGTGCCATCCCTCTTTACATGGCTGAGTCGGTTCACTACTGGAATGACTATGCAGCCAATTTTTATGTCCAGGTCGCGGAGGGTGCGGGGCCGGTCGTATCGGGGGTTGAGGTCGACGGCAACACACTTTTCGATATCGTCCCGCCAACGACGAAGTATTTCGTGACGGGCGAGGTGGGTTGTTCGGGTGAGGGCGATCAGGCCCAGTGGCGGATTTCACTGAGCCTATGGAACTGCACGAGCCGCACCCGGCAAACCGTTGAAAACGGTAGTGCAGGCAAGGCGGAACTTGGCGCGCTGGTACTTGATCTTCAACAGCGCTTGCTGGCCGGCATCGGACTCAAGCGTGAGCAGCCACTGGATGTGTTTTACCGGCAGCCTGACGCTGAGGTCTTGCCGGTGTATCTGACCCAGTTGGGCCAATCATTCATGCTGACGTTGCTTGCGAACGACCATTTACCCAAGTCGTCGATGTGGGGTGAGCGCGCCATGCTCGAATGGCCGCTTAACATGGCGCTCCAGTGGCCTGAGATAGAAACCGCAAAACTGATGTACCTCTCCGGCTTGGGAAAGGCTTTCGATTACAAGTCGGATACAGTGGCCGAGCACAAGCAACGAAGCCTGCAAGTGCTGAGCGAACTGGAGCGGGCGAACAGCCCGGCATCGCGCCTCGCACCGCTGATATGGAAAGGGTTTGGCATGCAGGCAGAGTTACAGGATTACCGCGCCAATGTACCGCTTGATGCAGAGCCGGCGTATATCGAATGGCTGGAGCGGGTTAGTCAGTCGTAGCGCGGTTGATTGATGCAAAAAGCCGGAGCGGGCGTCACTGCCTTGCCCGGCTTTTTTACGCCTCGACTTCAGTTCGTGGTATCCACCCTTATCTTTACGCAAATGCAGGTGTATCGTATTCGCCCCTCGCATTTGCTCGCAGATGCGCTCAGTCGTCGTTTTTGAGGTTGCGCCGTTCATGTCCTTTACCCGTCGTCAAATCCTTACAGGCATCGCCGGTCTTGCTGTCGTCGGCCTTGGCGCGGGTGGTGCTTCGCGTTACTGGATGGGGCGTCGTGAGTCGCAAGCGGGTTCGGACTTCGTGCTGATCGCTGCACCGCTGGATATAGAGTTGGTCTCTGGCCACAAGACACCTGCCTGGGCGTTTGGCGGTTCTGCACCGGGCACCGAGTTGCGGGTGCGGCAGGGCGAGTGGTTGCGCTTGCGCTTCATCAACCAGCTGCCGGTCGAGACGACCATTCACTGGCATGGTATCCGCTTGCCGCTGGAGATGGATGGCGTGCCGTACGTTTCACAGTTGCCAGTGAAGCCGGGTGAATATTTCGATTACAAATTCCGGGTGCCGGATGCCGGTAGCTATTGGTATCACCCGCACGTCAGCAGCAGCGAAGAGCTGGGCCGTGGGCTGGTCGGGCCGCTGATCGTTGAAGAGCGCGAGCCCACCGGTTTCGCCCATGAGCGCACGGTCAGCCTGAAAAGCTGGCATGTGGATGAAGTTGGCGCGTTTACCGAGTTCAGCGTGCTGCGTGAGGCGGCGCGTGAAGGTACGGCGGGTCGGCTTTCGACATTGAATGGTGTTCCGCAGGCGGTCATTGAATTGCCTGCTGGGCAGATTACCCGCGTGCGCTTGCTCAACCTCGATAATACCGTCACCTACCGCCTCAACCTGCCGGACGCGGAGGCGCAGATTTATGCGCTGGATGGCAACCCGGTCACGCCGCGACCGTTTGGTGACGAGTACTGGCTGGGGCCGGGCATGCGCATCTGTCTGGCGATCAAGGCACCGCCTGCGGGTGAGGAAATTTCATTGCGTAACGGCCCGGTGCGTCTGGGGACATTTCGCTCGGTCGCCAATAACGACGCGCCCGGCCAATGGCCACCCGAGCTGCCTGCCAACCCGGTGGCCGAGCCGGATATGGATAACGCCGAGAAGATCAATTTCAACTTCGAGTGGGTGGGCTCAATGTCGGTCAACACCGACAACGGCAAGCCGCCCAGCCTGTGGCAGATCAACGGCGAAGCCTGGGACATCACCGACAAGACCTGCGCCGACCGGCCAATCGCCAAATTGAAGCTGGGCAAGAGCTACATCTTCGAGTTGAAGAACATGACTCAGTATCAACACCCGATTCACTTGCACGGCATGAGTTTTAAGGTGATCGCGTCCAATCGGCGCAAGATCATTCCGTACTTTACCGACACGTTCTTGCTGGGCCGCAACGAGCGGGCGCGGGTTGCGCTGGTGGCGGATAACCCAGGCGTGTGGATGTTCCACTGCCATGTGATCGATCACATGGAAACAGGCCTCATGGCCGCGATCGAGGTGTCGTGATGCGTCAGCCGCAAATCATCGACCGCAGCAAGGATCAGGACTTCATGCGTGAGGCCCTGGCGCTCGCCGCGCAAGGCGCATTGCTGGGCGAAGTGCCGGTCGGTGCAGTCGTGGTGCAGAACGGCGAGATCATCGGTCGTGGTTACAATTGCCCGATCAGCGCGAGCGACCCCAGTGCGCATGCCGAAATGGTCGCTATTCGTGATGCCGCCAGGGCGCTGGATAATTATCGTCTGCCGGGCAGTACGCTTTACGTGACGCTGGAACCATGCAGCATGTGCGCCGGGTTGATCGTGCATTCGCGGGTAGCGCGCGTGGTCTACGGCGCGCTTGAGCCCAAGGCGGGCATCGTTCAAAGCCAGGGGCAGTTTTTCAGTCAGGGCTTTCTCAATCACCGCGTGCTGTTTGAGGGCGGGGTATTGGGCGAGGAATGCGGGGCAATGCTGAGCGAGTTTTTCAGAATGCGCCGGGCAGCCAAGGATGCAGATAAAAACCAGGGCGGCGTCTAGAGCGCAGGCTTGTCGGGGCTACTGCCTGAAGCAGGTGCAGGCGGCGCAGGTGGTTGGGTCTTGTCGACACCGGGAACATGCAGGTTGCCATCGGCGACCTGGCTGCCCTCGAGCTGAGGCTGCGTGACCCAGGTCAGAATGTCGTAATAACGACGAATGTTGGCAACGAAATGCACCGGCTCGCCGCCTCGGGCGTAGCCGTAACGCGTTTTGCTGTACCACTTCTTCTGCGCCAGACGCGGCAGCATTTTTTTCACGTCCAGCCATTTATCAGGATTCAGCCCCTCGTTCTGGGCCAATTTGCGCGCATCTTCGAGGTGACCGCTGCCAATGTTGTAGGACGCGAGAGCTAGCCAAGTGCGATCTGGCTCTTTAATCGAGTCGTCCAGCTGATCCTTTACGTAGGCAAGATACTTTGCGCCGCCCTGAATGCTTTGTCGCGCGTCGAGCCTGTTGGTCACGCCCATCGCCTGAGCGGTGTTCTGGGTCAGCATCATCAGGCCGCGCACACCGGTTTTCGAGGTAACGGCCGGTTGCCACATTGATTCCTGATAGCCGATGGCGGCCAGCAATCTCCAGTCGACCTGTTCTTTCTTGGCCGATGTCTGAAAGTGTTTCTCGTATTTGGGCAGGCGTTCCTGCAAATGCTGGGCAAAGGTATAGGCGCCAACGTAGCCGAGTACGTCAACGTGGCCGTAGTAACGGTCTTTCAGGCGCTGCAGCGTGCCGTTCTTCTCGACCCTGTCGAGGTACGCGTTGATTTCATTAAGCAGGCTGTTGTCTTCGCCCGGTGCAACCACCCAGCGTTGTTCGCGGGCTTCGCCCAGGTCGAAGGCTACACGCACGTTGGGAAAGTACACCTGGTTCATCGCCAACTCGTTGGAGTCGACCAGCGTCAGGTCGATCTGGCCTTCATCGACCATGCGCAGGAGATCGACGACCTCGACCGCGTCCGACTCTTCGTATTCAAGGCCGGGATTCTGCGCCTTGAGTGCCGCAAGCTGCTCGGCATGCGCGCTACCTTTCAGGACCACGATACGTTTGCCCACCAGGTCGCCCGGGTCGGTGGGGCGCGACTGGCCGTTGCGGTAGACAACCTGAGGGGTCACTTCCAGATAAGAGTGCGAGAAACGCGCCTGTTGTTTGCGCTTTGGCGTCTCGATCAGGCCCGCGGCACCCAGGACCGGGCCGCCCGGCTTGTTCATCTGGTCGAACAGATCGTCCAGATTGTCGGCTGTTTCGATCTTCAGTTCGACGCCCAGATCGTCGGCGAAACGCTTGACCAGCTCGTATTCGAAGCCGGTTTCGCCGTTGCGATCCTGAAAGTAAGTCGCCGGGCTGTTACGGGTGATCACCCGCAGTACGCCGTCCTCCTTGACTCGCTCCAGTGTGGTGGGTTTCTCCACACAGGCGCCGAGCATCAGGAAGAGTCCGGTTGCGATGAGCCACTTGGCGCAGCGTGGGCGGAAATCTGGTCTGAAGAACATCGGTGCAGTATACGCAAAGCGCACCGGGCGCCATATCTCGACAGTGAAGCCTGCGTCTGATAGGCGAGGGGGTTTTACAGGCATTTTCAGACTTTTTTTGCGCGGAGCGACATTCGGGCGCACCCGATGCCGCCGTTTTGGGTGATCACAGGCCCGCTTTAGGCTAGAATATGCGGCCTCAAAGCACACCCCCTTCTCGAGGCTGTCCCGAAGATGTTGATCCTGCGCGGTGCTCCTGCCCTTTCTGCCTTCCGCCACAGCAAATTACTAGAACAACTGAAACAAAAAGTTTCAGCTGTCAGTGGCTTGTACGCCGAATTCGCCCACTTCGCGGACGTCAACGACGTTCTGACCAGCGAAGAACAGCAGGTTCTCGATCGTCTCCTGAAATACGGCCCCAGCGTGCCGGTTCAAGAGCCGAGCGGCCGTCTGTTTCTGGTGTTGCCGCGTTTTGGCACCATTTCACCCTGGTCGAGCAAGGCCAGCGACATCGCCCGCAATTGCGGCCTGACGAAAATCCAGCGTATCGAGCGCGGGATTGCCTTCTATGTAGAAGGCCAGTTCAGTGAGGCCCAGGCTCAGGCAATCGCCGACAGCCTGCACGACCGCATGACGCAACTGGTGTTGGGCGATCACGAGCAGGCCGCCAGCCTGTTCAGCCACGCCCAGCCCAAGCCGCTGACCGCGGTGGACATTCTGGGTGGCGGCCGCGCGGCGCTGGAAAAAGCCAACGTCGAACTGGGTCTGGCCCTCGCTGAAGATGAAATCGATTACCTGATCACCAGCTTCAACGGTCTCGGGCGCAACCCGCACGACATTGAGCTGATGATGTTTGCCCAGGCAAACTCCGAGCACTGCCGTCACAAAATCTTCAACGCCAGTTGGGATATCGACGGCCAGAGCCAGGAAAAAAGCCTGTTCGGCATGATCAAGAACACCTATCAGATGCACAGCGAAGGCGTGCTGTCCGCGTACAAGGACAACGCTTCGGTGATCGTCGGCAACGTTGCCGGCCGTTTCTTCCCGGACCCGGAAACCCGTCAGTACGGCGCGGTGCAGGAGCCGGTGCATATTCTGATGAAGGTCGAAACTCACAACCACCCGACCGCCATTGCGCCGTTTCCTGGTGCAGCGACCGGTTCCGGCGGCGAGATTCGTGACGAAGGTGCAACCGGTCGCGGTGCCAAGCCCAAGGCCGGGCTGACCGGTTTTACCGTGTCCAACCTGCAGATTCCCGGTTTCGTGCAGCCTTGGGAAGTGCCATACGGCAAGCCCGAGCGCATCGTCACCGCGCTGGACATCATGATTGAAGGCCCGCTGGGTGGCGCGGCGTTCAACAACGAGTTCGGCCGTCCGGCGCTGACCGGCTACTTCCGTACCTTTGAGCAGTCGATTGCCACGCCACATGGCGACGAAGTTCGTGGTTATCACAAGCCGATCATGCTGGCTGGCGGCATGGGCAACATCCGCGAAGATCACGTCCAGAAGGGCGAGATCACCGTGGGTTCCAAGCTGATCGTGCTGGGTGGCCCGGCAATGCTGATCGGCCTGGGCGGCGGCGCAGCGTCCTCGATGGCGACCGGTACAAGTTCTGCCGATCTGGATTTCGCTTCGGTTCAGCGTGAAAACCCTGAGATGGAGCGTCGTTGCCAGGAAGTGATCGACCGCTGCTGGCAGCTGGGCGACCGTAACCCGATCAGCTTCATCCATGACGTCGGTGCCGGGGGGCTGTCCAACGCCTTCCCTGAACTGGTCAACGATGGCGATCGTGGTGGACGTTTCGAACTGCGTAACGTACCCAACGACGAGCCGGGCATGGCCCCGCTGGAAATCTGGAGCAACGAATCCCAGGAGCGTTACGTGCTGGCCGTCGGCGTCGAAGATTTCGAGCGTTTCAAGGCCATCTGCGAGCGCGAGCGCTGCCCGTTTGCCGTTGTCGGTGAAGCCACTGCCGAGCCGCAACTGACCGTGACCGACAGCCATTTCGGCAACAGCCCGGTGGACATGCCGCTGGAAGTGCTGCTGGGCAAGGCGCCGCGCATGCACCGTTCGGTCGAGCGTGAAGCCGAGATCGGCGATGATTTCGATCCGAGCACGCTGGATATCGAAGAAAGCGTGCAACGCGTATTGCGTCACCCGGCAGTCGCCAGCAAAAGCTTCCTGATCACCATTGGTGACCGCAGCATTACCGGTCTGGTCGCTCGCGATCAGATGGTCGGCCCGTGGCAGGTGCCTGTGGCTGACTGCGCCGTGACTGCGACCAGCTTCGACGTCAACACCGGTGAAGCCATGGCGATGGGCGAGCGCACGCCGCTGGCTCTTCTGGATGCTCCGGCTTCGGGCCGCATGGCGATTGGCGAGACGCTGACCAACATTGCGGCCTCTCGTATTGAAAAGCTGTCTGACATCAAACTGTCGGCCAACTGGATGTCGGCTGCTGGCCATCCCGGTGAAGACGCGCGTCTTTATGACACCGTCAAAGCGGTGGGCATGGAGCTGTGTCCGGAGCTGGGTATCACCATCCCGGTGGGCAAGGACTCGATGTCCATGAAAACCCGCTGGAGCGACGAAGGCACTGAGAAGAGCGTGACTTCGCCGCTGTCGCTGATCGTGACCGGCTTCGCGCCAGTGGTCGACATTCGTCAGACCCTGACGCCTGAATTGCGCATGGACAAAGGCATCACTGACCTGATCCTGATCGATCTGGGCCGTGGCCAGAACCGCATGGGCGCGTCGATTCTCGCCCAGACTCACGGCAAGCTGGGTCGTGTCGCACCAGACGTCGATGACGCTGAAGACCTCAAAGCCTTCTTCGCCGTGATTCAGGGTCTCAATTCCGACGGTCATATCCTGTCCTATCACGACCGTTCCGACGGTGGTCTGCTGGTCAGCACGCTGGAAATGGCCTTTGCCGGTCACTGCGGCCTGAACCTGCACCTCGACGGTGTGGCCGACAACGTCTCCGAGCTAAGCGCGATCCTCTTCAACGAAGAGCTGGGCGCGGTCATTCAGGTGCGTCAGGACGCGACTCCGCTGGTGCTGGCGCAATTCAGCGCGGCCGGTCTGGAAGACTGCGTGGCAGTGATCGGTCAGCCGATCAACAACGATGAAGTATCGATCAGCTTCCATGGCGAGCCGGTATTCAGTGGCCAGCGTCGTCTGCTGCAACGTCAGTGGGCCGAGACCAGCTATCAGATCCAGCGCCTGCGTGACAACGCCGAATGCGCGGATCAGGAATTCGATGCGCTGCTGGAAGAGGACAATCCGGGCCTGACCGTCAAGCTGGGCTTCGACGTCAACGAAGATATCGCCGCGCCGTACATCAAGACGGGCGTCCGCCCTCAGGTTGCCGTGCTGCGCGAGCAGGGTGTCAACGGTCAGGTCGAGATGGCGGCAGCCTTTGATCGCGCAGGCTTCAATGCGATTGACGTGCACATGAGCGATATCCTTGCCGGTCGTGTTGACCTGAACGACTTCAAGGGCATGGTTGCCTGTGGCGGCTTCTCCTATGGCGACGTGCTGGGCGCCGGTGAAGGCTGGGCCAAGTCGGCACTGTTCAACAGCCGCGCCCGCGATGCGTTCCAGGGCTTCTTCGAGCGTGCCGACAGCTTCACGCTGGGTGTGTGCAACGGTTGCCAGATGCTGTCCAACCTGCACGAGCTGATTCCGGGCAGCGAGTTCTGGCCACATTTCGTGCGTAACCGCTCCGAGCAGTTCGAAGCGCGCGTGGCCATGGTCCAGGTTCAGGAATCGGCGTCGATCTTCCTGCAAGGCATGGCCGGATCGCGCATGCCAATCGCCATCGCTCACGGTGAAGGTCACGCAGAGTTCCGCAATGACGACGCGCTGCTTGAGGCGGACGTGTCCGGTACTGTGGCGCTGCGCTTCGTCGATAACCACGGCAAGGTCACTGAAACCTACCCGGCCAACCCGAACGGCTCGCCGCGCGGTATCGGCGGCATGACCACCCTGGACGGTCGCGTGACGATCATGATGCCGCACCCGGAGCGCGTGTTCCGCGCGGTGCAGAACTCGTGGCGTCCCGAGGACTGGAACGAGGACGCTGCCTGGATGCGCATGTTCCGCAACGCGCGGGCCTGGGTTAACTAAGGCGCGTGTACAAGCTCGCCTTCTTCGTTCCGCCGAGCCATGTGGACGAGGTCAAGAACGCCGTATTCGCTGCTGGTGCAGGGCGAATCGGCGCTTACGATCACTGCTCATGGCAAGTGCTCGGCCAGGGCCAGTCCCGCCCGCTGGATGGCAGTCAGCCATTTGTCGGGCAGAGTGGAGTGGTCGAATCAGTGGAGGAATGGAAGGTCGAGCTGGTCGTGGCTGATGATCTGATTCGGCAAGTGGTGGTGGCTCTCAAGCAGAGCCATCCCTACGAAACGCCTGCTTACGAAGTATGGCGGCTGGCAGAGTTCTGAAGTTGGACGCGGGGCGTCCGGAAATGCTTCCCCATGCTGGCGCGTGGGACGATAACTATCGTTCAGAGCGTCTCGTGGGAGCTAGCTTGCTCGCGAATGCGCAAAGCCGCCTATTCAAGGCCGAATCTCGATCATCGTCCCGTCTTTCACCAGATCCCAGATTTCCCGCATATCGTTGTTCTTCAGCGCGATGCAGCCGTTGGTCCAGTCCAGCGTGTGGAAGTACCACTCCGGATACTCTTCATCCACCGGCGTACCGTGAATCATGATCATGCTGCCCGGTTTCACGCCTTCGCGACGTGCCCGTGCCGAGTCCGAAATGTTCGGGTAGGAAATGTGCATCGACAGGTTGTAGTTATTGCTGGGCTTGCGCCAGTCGAGCCAGTAGAAACCTTCCGGCGTGCGTTGGTCGCCTTCCTGCAGTTTGGTGCCCTTGGGGTTCTTGCCCAAAGAGATTCGATAGGTCTTCAGGGCCTCGCCACCGCTGATCAGTTGCAACTGGCGAACCGACTTGAGTACCAGCACCTTGTCGATCGGTTTGCTGGCAATACTCTCGGTATTGATGACTTTATTGTTGATGATTTTCTGTTCGCTGCCCTTGGGCACGATGGTCTGGGTAAACGCAGCCTGCGAAAGCGGTACGAATGACATACAAAAGAAGGCGAACAACCAGCGCATTACGATTTCCCTGAAGATGCTTCTTTCTATAAAAAGCGCCGATATTGTGTGCGACCCTGACTTTCAGGTGTCCAGCAACGGACGTGACGGGGGAAGGGCGCTGGTATGAACCGGGTAGACCTGTCGACGCCGATCCGCGAAGAAGTATTCTAGGGTACGCCCGACTGTCATGAAAGCCAGGTCCGACCACGGAATGTCGGCTTCGTCGAATAACTGCACTTCCAGACTCTCGATTCCTGCGGCGAATGAGTCAGTAGCCATTTCTGCCCGATAGAACACATGCACCTGATTGATGTGCGGAACGTCGATCAAAGTGTATAGATGCAGGTCGGTCAGAGTGGCGCAGGCTTCCTCGATGGTTTCACGCCGCGCGGCTTGTTCGATGGTTTCGCCGTTCTCCATGAAACCGGCCGGTAACGTCCAGAAACCCAGGCGCGGCTCTATGGCCCTGCGGCACAGCAGGACCTTGTCGCCCAGCGTCACCAGGCAGCCCGCCACGATGTTCGGATTCTGATAATGAATGGTGTGGCAATGCTCGCAGACATACCGCAATCGGCTGTCGCCTTCGGGAATACGCTGGATAACGGGGTTGCCGCACTGGCTGCAAAATTTCATGGGGTCAGTCGATAGTGAACGCAGTCGCTATCTTGGCCTGTCGTGCTGCGGCTCGGCAACCCTCTGTGTGACAGGAGTTGCCTTGCGAGGGGTTGGGCGCAACCTCGCTTTGGTGCATGATGCCAGACAGGCAACAGATCGAGATTTCCCATGCTGGATGAGCTACTTCGCCGTGTAGTCAATCATACGCCCGAAACCCTCGACTCGGATCGACGATTCCCCGAGGCGGCTGTTCTGGTGCCTGTCACCCGCAGTGAACAACCCGAGCTGATTCTGACCCTGCGTGCCAGTGGCCTGTCGACGCATGGTGGTGAAGTGGCTTTTCCGGGTGGTCGACGCGATCCAGGCGACCCGGACCTGATTTTTACTGCCCTGCGCGAAGCCGAGGAAGAAATCGGCCTGCCTCCCGGGCTGGTCGAAGTAGTCGGCCCGTTAAGCCCGCTCATCTCCAAACATGGCATTAAAGTCACGCCGTATGTCGGTGTCATACCTGACTTTGTCGAATACCAGCCCAATGACGGCGAGATCGCGGCGGTGTTCAGCGTACCGCTGGAGTTCTTCCGTCAGGACACCCGTGAACACACGCACCGCATTGATTACGAAGGCCGCAGTTGGTACGTGCCCAGTTACCGTTACGGCGGGTACAAGATCTGGGGGCTTACCGCGATCATGATCGTCGAGCTGGTCAATGTGCTGTACGACACCAAAATCAGTCTGCATCATCCGCCCGAACGCTCGACCACTTGAACCTGACTGGCCTGCAGCAGAAGTGCTGTCCACAGAAAGTGCTGCTCACAAGAAGTGCTGTTCATAACAATCCGTACCCATGAGTACGACCCGCCTGAGGAAGCTGCATGAAATATCGCCTGGGGGAATCCCGTGTCCAGACCGACCCGCAGAGCTGGGTTGCTCCCAATGCGGTGCTGATCGGCAATGTCAGGCTGGAAGCCGGGGCAAGTGTGTGGTTCAACGCGGTGTTGCGTGGCGACAATGAGCTGATCCATATCGGTGAAAACAGTAACGTGCAGGATGGTACGGTAATGCACACCGACATGGGCTCGCCCCTGAGCATCGGCAAGAGCGTGACCATTGGGCATAACGCGATGTTGCATGGTTGTAGTGTTGACGATTACAGCCTGATCGGTATCAATGCGGTCATACTCAATGGGGCGAAGATTGGTAAATACTGCATCATCGGCGCCAATTCGCTGATCGGAGAAAACAAGGTCATTCCCGACGGGTCGCTGGTCATGGGGTCACCGGGTAAAGTGGTGCGCGAACTCACCGACGTGCAGAAGAAGATGCTGGAAGCCAGCGCTGCTCATTACGTACACAATGCCCAGCGTTACGCCCGTGACCTGGTTGTGCAGGAAGAGTGATGAGCACTGATACCCCGATTGAAAAGCCGGTCCGTTCTCCCTGCGTGAGCATTTGTGCGCTCGATGAGCAGGATATATGCACCGGTTGCCAGCGAACCGTGAACGAGATCACCCGGTGGAGCCGGATGAGCAACGACGAGCGCCGTGTTGTGCTCGGGCTGTGCGACGAGCGCGCCAAGGCCAGCGGGTTGATGTGGACGGTGGGCGGGGCACGCTGATCAGTGCTTGACGCTCTGCGTCGCAAGAGGACGCAGAGCGTCCAGAAAGGCATGCGACGCAGAGCGCCGCACGATAGTCGGGTTGATCGTTCCGCACGCTCCAGCGTGGGAATGCAGTTCTCGACGCTCTGCGTCGTACGATAGTTGAGGCTCGTTGAGCTATCATTGCCATCCGTTTCCCCAAGCGTATAACCCTCCATGCTTTTCCTCATCGCTTACATCGGCAGTGTCGTGCTGATCAACTTCGCCTTCTCCAGTGCGCCGCATCTGGACATCATCTGGTCTGCCTGGGGCGGGCTGGTGTTTGTGCTGCGCGATATGGTGCAGATTCGCTTTGGTCATGGCGCGATCATCGCCATGCTGGTGGCGCTGGTGCTTTCCTACGTCACCAGCGATCCGACCATTGCCCTGGCCAGCGCCACTGCGTTCGCGGTCTCCGAGTGCATTGACTGGCTGGTGTTCAGTATCACCAGACGCCCGTTGCGTGACCGGTTATGGATCAGCTCGGCACTCAGTATTCCGCTGGATACCTTTATCTTCTTCGGCATGATCGACGCCCTGACTGCACCGGTTGTGCTCACTGCACTGGCATCGAAGTTCGCCGGCGTGACCCTGGTCTGGATGATCATGGCCTGGCGAGCGCGCAACAATGCTTGTCCGGGCTGAGCCCCAATTTGCCGGGGCTTCGTGGTAAATTGCGCGCCTTTCTCCACAGCGGTTGCTTGCATAACGCAGGCAGCCCTCGATATCTGCTTCACGAGGACCTGAGATGACTCAAATCGGAACTCCACTGTCGCCCACCGCGACTCGCGTACTGTTCTGCGGCAGCGGCGAACTGGGCAAGGAAGTCGTGATCGAGCTGCAGCGCCTGGGCGTTGAAGTGATCGCTGTTGACCGTTATGAGAACGCGCCCGCGATGCAGGTTGCTCATCGCAGCCATGTGATCAACATGCTCGACGGTGCCGCGTTGCGTGCAGTCATCGAGGCCGAGAAGCCGGATTTCATCGTTCCGGAAATCGAAGCCATCGCCACTGCAACTCTGGTTGAGCTTGAGGCTGAAGGCTTCACTGTGATCCCGACCGCGCGCGCGGCACAGTTGACCATGAACCGTGAAGGCATTCGTCGTCTGGCGGCCGAAGAGCTGAAACTGCCAACTTCGCCTTACCACTTTGCCGACACCTTCGAGGACTACAGCAAGGCGGTCGAAGACCTCGGTTTCCCGTGCGTGGTCAAGCCGGTCATGAGTTCGTCGGGCAAAGGGCAAAGCCTGCTCAAGAGCGCCGATGACGTGCAGAAAGCCTGGGATTACGCGCAGGAAGGCGGTCGCGCTGGCAAGGGCCGCGTCATTGTCGAAGGTTTCATCGACTTCGATTACGAAATCACCCTGCTGACCGTGCGTCACATCGGTGGCACCACGTTCTGCGCGCCGGTTGGCCATCGCCAGGAGAAGGGCGACTATCAGGAATCCTGGCAGCCGCAGGCCATGAGCCCGGTAGCGTTGGCAGAGTCTGAGCGTGTTGCAAGGGCGGTGACCGAGGCATTGGGTGGCCGTGGCATGTTCGGCGTCGAGCTGTTCATCAAGGGCGATCAAGTGTGGTTCAGCGAAGTCTCGCCGCGCCCGCACGACACCGGTCTGGTCACCCTGATTTCTCAGGACCTGTCGCAGTTTGCCCTGCACGCTCGCGCGATTCTCGGCCTGCCGATCCCGTTGATCCGCCAGTTCGGGCCATCTGCTTCCGCAGTGATTCTGGTCGAAGGCCAGTCCACTCAGACCGCTTTCGCTAACCTCGGCGCGGCGCTGGCCGAGCCTGACACCGCGTTGCGCCTGTTCGGCAAACCGGAAGTCAACGGTCAACGCCGCATGGGCGTTGCCCTGGCTCGCGATGAGTCCATCGAAGCCGCGCGGGCCAAAGCGACCCGAGCATCGCAAGCGGTAGACGTAAAGTTGTAAGGGTGCAGCTGCAAGCTACAAGCAGGAGTGTGGTGCTCTTGCTTGCAGCTTGAGGCTTATAGCTCCCTATCCCGAGTTTCCTTCAGGCTCAACACCGCCAGCACGCTGATCAGCGCAGCTGCAGATACATACCCGCCCACCCAGCTCAAGCCGCCCATCGCCACCAGTTTCTGGGCGAAGAAGGGTGCAACCGAAGCGCCGACGATTCCGCCCAGGTTGTACGCCGCCGATGCGCCTGTGTAGCGAACCTGTGTCGGGAACAGTTCTGGCAGCAGTGCGCCCATGGGGGCAAACGTAATGCCCATCAGAAACAGCTCGATGCACAGAAACAACGCCACAGCCCAGGTGCTGCCGTGGGTTAACAGTGGTTCCATGGTGAAACCTGACAGAATCGCCAGCACACCGCCAACAATCAGTACCGGCTTGCGCCCGAAGCGGTCGCTTGCCAGTGCCGCCAATGGGGTGGCAGCCGCCATGAACAGCACCGCAAAGCACAGCAGCCCCAGAAACGTTTCACGGGTATAGCCCAGCGTGGCCACACCGTAACTCAATGAAAACACCGTCGAGATATAAAACAGCGCATAACAGACGACCATCGACGCTGCCCCAAGCAGCATGGGCCGCCAGTGCTGGCTGAAGGTTTCCACGATCGGCAGGCTGACGCGTTGGTGATGGGCCATGGCCTTGGCGAAGACCGGGGTTTCCTCCAGCTTCAGGCGCACGTACAGCCCGACCATGACCAGCACGGCGCTGAGCAGAAACGGGATTCGCCAGCCCCACGAGCGGAATTGCTCATCGGTGAGCGTCATGGCCAGTGCCAGAAACAGGCCATTGGCGGCCAGAAACCCGATCGAGGGTCCCAGCTGTGGAAACATGCCGAACCAGGCTCGCTTGCCTTTCGGGGCGTTCTCGGTCGCCAGTAGCGCAGCGCCACCCCATTCCCCACCCAGGCCAAGCCCCTGACCAAAGCGCAGGACACACAGCAGGATCGGTGCCCACGCGCCAATAGTCGCGTAACCAGGCAATATGCCGATCAGCGTGGTGCAGATACCCATCAACAGCAACGACGCCACCAGGGTCGATTTACGCCCGATCCGGTCGCCAAAATGACCGAACAGCGCCGACCCGAGGGGGCGGGCGAGAAACGCGATACCGAAGGTCAGAAATGAAGACAGCATCTGTGCCGTGCCTGAGGTCTGCGGAAAAAACACAGGACCTATCACCAGGGCAGCGGCAGTGGCGTAAACGTAAAAGTCGTAGAACTCGATAGCTGTGCCGATGAAGCTGGCTGTGGCGATGCGGGTCGCCGAATTCACCGGTTTTACGGGCGCGGCATTATCTTCGCGAGAGAGCGGGGTGCTGATCATGCAGATTCCCTGACTGTCGACTCGCCGGGCGGCAAGGACCGTGCTCCGGCAAGCATTCATTATTGTGATTGTGGGTAAAGCGTCGAGCAGAGTAACCCGAATGGGGCGAGAGGCAAGGGTGTCGCCGGGATCTATTTGAAGGCAGAAATCTATTTGAAGGTGCGAACGAGGGTGTTCTGCCACATGGCCACGCGCTTGACGCGATTGTCTTCGGTCTCGAGAATTTCCAGCCGGTAAGGCCCTATTTTCAGGCAGACCGGAGCGTCTGGAATGGTTTCCAGTGCTTCGGTAACCAACCCGTTAACGGTTTTCGGACCATCGGAAGGCAGGTGCCAGCCAAGGCTTTTATTTAGTTCGCGAATGGACGCAGCACCTTCCACCTCAAGGCGTCCGTCTTCCTGTTGCTTGACGTGGGGATTGTCCAGCCGCTGCTCGCTTTCGAACTCGCCGACGATCTCTTCAAGAATGTCTTCAAGGGTGACGATACCCAGCACTTCCCCGTACTCATCAACCACCACGCCGAGGCGGCGCTGCTGTTTGTGGAAATTCAGCAGCTGCAACTGCAACGGAGTGCTTTCCGGAACGAAATAAGGCTCGTAGCAGACTGCGAGCAACTGCTCTTTGGTCAGTGTGCCTTTGGGTAGCAGGTGGCTGATGTCGCGTGTATTGATGACGCCCTGAACCTGATTTATGTCGTTGTGATAGACCGGCAGGCGTGTGTGACGTGAAATGATCAGGCGCTCGATGATCAGCTCCATCGGATCATCAAGGTTGACGCCATCCACCTCGTTGCGCGGTATCAGGATGTCATTGACCGTTATGCTGTCCAGTGCGCGGATGCCCGACAGCACGCTGGCGCGCGGATAATGCTCGTGAACAACGTCGTGGCGGTTGGCTTTCTGCACATCGTCTTCGAAGTTCTGCTCCTGTTGCTGCACGTGGCGTGACAGAAACGGGCGCAGCAGCGTTTTGGCGAGCACATTGAATACGTAGGCCAGCGGCCAGACGATCTTCATTGGAATGCGCAGTACGCCATTGCCCAGTAGCAGTGTCGAGACAGGGTGACGGTTCGCCAGGCGGCGCGGTATGTATTCGGCGAACACCAGCATGACGCTCACGGTGCCCAGCCATGCCACGGTCGGGCCGTTGTAGAGCCAGTAATTGGCAGCAATCAGTGTTGCGATTACGGTGATCAACACCCTGATCAGCGTATTGCCCAGGATCAGGCTGTTCAGGTTGAACGCCAGCTCGGGAAGCGGCGCAGCCTTGTCCGAGCGGCTGGCGGCGCGCATTGCCTTGAGTTGATGGTGCGCGGCTTCGACTGACGTCAGCAGACCAGCCCAGAGCATAAGGAGGGCGAGGACGCCAAGCAGTGGGCCAAGGGGCAGATTATCCATGATCAGGGCCCGTCAGATGTGCAGGATGAATTCGCGTACCAGCTTGCTGCCGAAGTAGGCGAGCATCAGCAGGCAGAAGCCGCCCAGGGTCCAGCGAATGGCTTTGTGGCCTCGCCATCCAAGGCGATTGCGCCCCCACAGCAGTACGCTGAACACGACCCAGGCCAGGCAAGCCAGCAGGGTCTTGTGCACCAGATGCTGGGCAAACAGGTTTTCAACGAACAGCCAGCCGGAAATCAGCGACAGTGAAAGCAGTGTCCAGCCAGCCCAGAGAAAGCCGAACAAAAGGCTTTCCATGGTTTGCAGCGGCGGGAAGTTCTTGATCAGTCCGGAAGGGTGCTTGTGCTTGAGCCGGTAGTCCTGCAACAGCAACAGCAACGCCTGGAATACGGCAATGGTGAACATCCCGTAAGCCAGCAGCGACAGCAGGATATGGCTCAGGATGCCGGGTTCTTCCATGATCGGCTGTACGGTGCCGCTGGGGGCGAACTGGGCGAGCATCACGGTGACCATTCCCAATGGGAACAGCAGCACCAGCAGGTTTTCCACCGGAATGCGTGACGTGGCGATCAGGGTCACAACGATCACTGACGCGGCGATAAGGCTGGCCGAGTTGAAAAAGTCCAGACCCAGGCCGACGGAATGCGTCAGTTGGGAAAACAGACCGGTGGCGTGTGCGATCACCGCCAGCGTACCGAGCAGGCAAAGCAGCCGCTTGTCGGGCTTGACGGCCTGGCTCAGGCGCAGGCTCTGATAGACGGTCGCAGCGGCGTACAGAACGGCGGCGGCGAGGCTGGGAAGCAGGCTGGGTGGCAAAGGGGACATAGATCCTGATGGACGGGCCTGAAAAGACGTTGAGTTTGGCATAGAACCGGCAAATCACGAAAGACCACAGAAGCAGACTGCGTGGTGTCCGTGCGGCGGAGTCTTCGCTATAATCCGCGACCTGCTCAAGCCGCAGGCTCGCCGAGCGCCATTTCTGCATTACGGGCCGGGCCGCATCAACCGGGGTTCGACGAGAGCCTGAAAGGATCGCGCATGTTTGAAAACCTGACTGACCGCCTCTCGCAGACGCTGCGCCATGTTACTGGCAAGGCCAAGCTGAACGAGGACAACATCAAAGATACCTTGCGCGAAGTGCGTATGGCGTTGCTTGAAGCCGACGTCGCCTTGCCGGTGGTCAAAGACTTCGTCAACAACGTCAAGGAGCGCGCCGTCGGCACCGAGGTGTCGCGCAGCCTGACACCAGGCCAGGCGTTCGTGAAGATCGTCCAGGCCGAACTCGAAAGCCTGATGGGCGCTGCCAACGAAGATCTGGTGCTCAATGTCACGCCGCCTGCCGTCATCCTCATGGCGGGCCTGCAGGGTGCGGGCAAGACCACTACCGCCGGCAAACTGGCGCGCTTCCTTAAAGAGCGCAAGAAGAAAACCGTGATGGTTGTGTCGGTCGACGTCTACCGTCCTGCCGCCATCAAGCAGCTTGAAACCCTGGCCAACGACATCGGTGTGACGTTCTTCGCCTCCGATATCAGCCAGAAGCCGGTCGACATCGCCCTGGCGGCCATTAAAGAAGCCAAGCTCAAGTTTATTGACGTAGTTATCGTCGATACCGCCGGTCGTCTGCACGTCGATGTCGAGATGATGGGCGAGATTCAGGCGCTGCATGCTGCGACCAAGCCAGCTGAAACGCTGTTCGTGGTCGATGCCATGACCGGTCAGGATGCGGCCAACACCGCCAAGGCCTTCGGCGATGCACTGCCGCTGACCGGTGTGATCCTCACCAAGGTCGACGGTGATGCACGCGGTGGTGCGGCCCTGTCGGTGCGTGCAATTACCGGCAAGCCGATCAAGTTCATCGGTATGGGCGAAAAGAGCGAGGCGCTGGAGCCTTTCCACCCAGACCGTATCGCGTCGCGAATCCTTGGCATGGGCGATGTGCTCAGCCTTATCGAGCAGGCTGAACAGACCCTCGACAAGGATAAAGCCGACAAACTGGCGAAAAAGCTCAAGAAAGGCAAAGGCTTCGATCTCGAAGACTTCCGCGATCAGTTGCAGCAGATGAAAAACATGGGCGGCCTTGGCGGTCTCATGGACAAGCTGCCAAGCATCGGCGGCGTCAATCTTGCGCAGATGGGCAATGCCCAGGGCGCGGCCGAGAAGCAGTTCAAGCAGATGGAAGCCATCATCAACTCGATGACGCCTGGCGAACGCCGTGACCCGGACCTTATCAGCGGCTCGCGCAAGCGCCGTATTGCAATGGGCTCGGGTACCCAGGTGCAGGACATCGGGCGTCTGATCAAGCAGCACAAACAGATGCAGAAGATGATGAAGAAGTTCTCCGCCAAGGGCGGAATGGCAAAAATGATGCGCGGCATGGGCGGAATGCTCCCTGGCGGCGGCATGCCAAAAATGTAATTGCGTCGCGTGCAAGCCTCTTTGCACGCGTCCCACACGGGGGGCGACCCCCGGTCAGCCCGCGTTATGCGGGCTTTTACCTGCTGTCATACCGACAGCTCCCTCGCAAATCTGGAAGGCATGCCGATAGGCGCCGGAAAAAGACATTTGCAAAAGTCGGGATATTCCTTAGAATATGCGGCCTTTCGGGCACCTATGCCCGCTGTGCATCTTAGATTTGCAGCACCGACTACAGGAACGATGTTCAATGCTAACCATCCGTCTTGCCCTTGGCGGCTCCAAAAAGCGCCCGTTTTACCACTTGACCGTAACCGACAGCCGCAACGCTCGTGACGGTTCCCACAAGGAACAGGTTGGTTTCTTCAACCCGGTTGCCCGTGGTCAGGAAATCCGTCTGTCCGTTAACGAAGAACGCGTCAACTACTGGTTGAGCGTTGGTGCACAAACTTCCGAGCGCGTTGCCCAGCTGCTCAAAGAGCACAACAAGACCAAGGCCGCGGCCTGAGTCTTATGAACGCGACGCCTGCATCTGCCGACGATCTGATCGTCATTGGCAAGATTTACTCGGTTCATGGCGTTCGCGGCGAAGTGAAGGTCTTTTCCTTTACTGATCCGATTGGAAACCTGTTGGACTACAAAACCTGGACGCTTCGGCGCGAAGGCAGCGTTGAGAAACAGGTGGAGCTGGTCAGCGGACGCTTGCAAAGCAAGTTTCTGGTCGCAAAGCTCAAAGGTCTCGATGATCGTGAAGAAGCTCGTCTTCTCTCCGGTTACGAAATCTGCGTGCCGCGTAACCTGTTCCCTGATCTGGACGATGGCGAGTACTACTGGTACCAGCTTGAAGGCCTCAAGGTCATCGACCAACTCGGGCAACTGCTCGGGAAAATCGATCACCTGCTCGAAACCGGCTCGAACGATGTAATGGTTGTAAAGCCCTGCGCGGGTAGCCTGGATGATCGTGAACGCCTGTTGCCCTATACGGAGCAATGCGTGTTGGCAATCGATATGGCTGCTGGCGAGATGAAGGTGGATTGGGACGCGGACTTCTGAATGCCATGGCCAGCCTGCGCATAGAAGTCATCAGTCTGTTTCCCGAGATGTTTTCCGCCATCAGCGAATACGGCATTACCAGCCGTGCGGTGAAACAAGGGCTGTTGCAGCTGACTTGTTGGAATCCGCGGGATTACACCACTGATCGCCATCACACTGTGGATGATCGCCCATTTGGCGGTGGTCCGGGCATGGTGATGAAGATCAAGCCCCTCGAAGATGCTCTGGTTCAGGCCAGGCAAGCGGCAGGGGATGCGGCGAAGGTTATTTACCTGTCGCCACAAGGCCGCCAGCTGAATCAGTCTGCGGTACGCGAACTGGCGCAGGAGGAAGCGATTATCCTCATCGCCGGTCGTTATGAAGGCATTGACGAGCGTTTTATTGATGCTCATGTCGATGAAGAGTGGTCGATTGGTGACTATGTTCTTTCCGGTGGCGAGCTGCCGGCTATGGTCCTGATTGACGCGGTTACGCGGCTGCTGCCTGGAGCTTTAGGGCATGTGGACTCCGCGGAGGAAGATTCCTTCACGGACGGTCTGCTGGATTGCCCGCACTACACCCGACCTGAGGTGTATGCGGATCAGCGTGTTCCCGACGTGTTGCTAAGTGGCAATCACGCGCACATCCGGCGTTGGCGTTTACAGCAGTCCCTTGGGCGGACCTATGAACGACGCGCTGATCTTCTGGAAAGCCGCTCGCTTTCTGGAGAAGAGAAGAAGCTGCTGGCGGAATACATCCGCGAGCGGGACGATAGTTAACGTATCGATGGTCGATCCATACGGATTACCTTAGGAGCACCAGCATGACTAACAAAATCATTCTTGCCCTCGAAGCAGAGCAGATGACCAAAGAGATCCCTACCTTTGCACCAGGCGACACCATCGTCGTTCAGGTTAAAGTGAAGGAAGGCGACCGCGCTCGTCTGCAAGCATTCGAAGGCGTTGTAATTGCCAAGCGTAACCGTGGCGTGAACAGTGCTTTCACTGTTCGTAAAATCTCCAACGGTGTTGGCGTTGAGCGTACTTTCCAGACTTACAGCCCGCAAATCGACAGCATGGCTGTGAAACGTCGCGGTGACGTTCGCAAGGCCAAACTGTACTACCTGCGTGACCTGTCCGGTAAAGCAGCGCGCATCAAGGAAAAACTGTCCTGATACAGTTTTTCGATGCATAAAAAAGGCAGCCTTCGGGCTGCCTTTTTGCTATCTGATGTTTGAAAATTCGTCTTCGGCGTATCACGCACATACTGAGTTGAAATGGCTGCCATCGACCACCCGCTGATTGACCGGTTTCTGGATGCGCTCTGGCTTGAAAAGGGGCTGTCCGATAACACCCGCGATTCCTACCGCAGCGACCTGGCGCTGTTCAACGGCTGGCTGCAGGAGCGCAACGTTGATCTGCCCAGTGCCGGACGCGAGGTCATCCTCGATCATCTTGCGTGGCGCGTTGAAAATGCCTACAAACCGCGCTCCACGGCGCGTTTCCTGTCCGGCGCACGTGGCTTCTACCGCTACCTGCTGCGCGAAAATCTGATTTCCGTCGATCCCACCCTGCAGATCGACATGCCTCAGTTGGGCAAGCCATTGCCCAAGTCACTCTCCGAAGCCGACGTCGAAGCGCTGCTGGCAGCACCCGACCTGAGTGAGCCCATCGGCGAGCGTGACCGTGCCATGCTGGAAGTGCTGTATGCCTGCGGCCTGCGCGTGACCGAACTGATCAGCCTGACCCTGGAACAGGTCAACCTGCGCCAGGGCGTACTGCGGGTGATGGGTAAAGGCAGCAAGGAACGGCTGGTACCCATGGGCGAAGAGGCCATCGTCTGGGTAGAGCGCTACCTGCGCGGTGCCCGCGACGAGCTACTGAGCGGGAAACCCAGCGACGTACTGTTCCCCAGCACCCGCGGCGACCAGATGACCCGTCAGACCTTCTGGCACCGTATCAAGCATCAAGCAACGGTTGCGGGCATCGGCAAATCCTTGTCACCGCACACCCTGCGCCATGCCTTTGCCACACATCTGCTCAATCACGGCGCTGACTTGCGGGTGGTGCAGATGTTGCTGGGGCACAGCGATCTTTCGACGACCCAGATCTACACCCATGTGGCGCGCGCGCGGTTGCAGGAGATGCATGCCAAGCACCATCCACGCGGTTGACTCACGACGTATTTTGCGAAGCTTCTTACGTCGCTCCGAGTCGGCCCCGCGAGCCTTATGTGGTAGGCTTTGCCGGTTTCGCATATCAAGGCTGGCGCCCCTTTTTTCGACCGCCGCCAGTCTGCCCGTCGTCATAGGAGTTTCCATGCGTTTGCCCCAGATTTTCGCTGCCGCCGCTTTACTGCTGGCCGGCACATTCAGTATGTCTGCCCTGGCTGATGCTGCCCCTGATCAGGCCATCCGCAAGACCCTCGATTCGCTGGAATTGCAGTTGCCGGTCGAGAGCATCTCGCCGAGCCCGCTCAATGGCCTTTATGAAGTGAAGCTCAAGGGCGGTCGCGTGCTTTACGCCAGCGCCGACGGCCAGTTCGTGGTTCAGGGCTACCTGTTCCAGGTGCAGAACGGCAAGCCGGTCAACCTGACCGAGAAGACCGAGCGACTGGCCATTGCCAAGACCATCAATGCCATTCCGCTTTCCGAAATGGTGATCTACCCGGCGGTGGGCGAGACCAAATCGCACATCACGGTATTCACCGACACTACCTGCCCGTATTGCCACAAACTGCACGAAGAAGTCGGCCAGTTGAACAAAATGGGCGTTGAAGTCCGTTACATGGCATTCCCGCGCCAGGGCCTGGGTTCTCCGGGTGACGAGCAGTTGCAGGCCGTGTGGTGTTCCAAGGACCGTAAAAGTGCCATGGACCGCATGGTAGACGGCAAGGACATCAAGGCCGCCAAGTGCGACAATCCGGTGAGCAAGCAATATGAGCTGGGTCAGTCGATCGGCGTCAACGGCACCCCGGCGATTGTCCTCGCCGACGGTCAGGTGATTCCGGGCTATCAGCCTGCTGCTCAGGTTGCCAAACTGGCAATGGGCGCCAAATAACGCTTTGTCACATCAGCATGCTTCATATAAGCATGCGCTACACGAGGCTGTGCTTTTGGCGCCTCTTCACATTTGTAGCCGCATGGCAACGTGCGGCGGATTTCACGGCTGATCAAGCATCGGCTGTTTTTCGGGGAGTTCATCAGTGAAACCGGTCAAAGTAGGCATATGTGGGCTGGGTACTGTCGGTGGCGGTACCTTCAACGTACTTCAGCGTAACGCCGAGGAGATCGCCCGCCGTGCCGGGCGAGGAATCGAAGTTGCGCAAATTGCGGTTCGTACACCAAACCCCAACTGCCAGATTGCCGGTACGCCTACTACCAGTGATGTGTTTGCCGTTGCGACCAACCCTGAAATCGACATCGTTGTTGAACTGATCGGTGGCTACACCATCGCCCGTGATCTGGTGCTCAAGGCCATCGAGCACGGCAAGCACGTAGTGACCGCCAACAAGGCGCTGATCGCAGTTCACGGCAACGAGATTTTCGCCAAGGCACGTGAAAAGGGCGTAATCGTAGCCTTTGAGGCGGCTGTCGCTGGTGGCATCCCGGTCATCAAGGCCATCCGTGAGGGGCTGTCGGCAAACCGTATCAATTGGGTTGCAGGCATTATCAACGGCACTGGCAACTTCATCCTCACCGAAATGCGCGAGAAGGGCCGTACCTTTCCGGACGTTCTGGCCGAAGCCCAGGCGCTGGGTTATGCCGAGGCCGATCCGACCTTCGACGTTGAGGGTATCGATGCAGCGCACAAGCTGACCATTCTGGCCTCCATTGCCTTCGGCATCCCGCTGCAGTTCGACAAGGCCTACACCGAAGGCATCACCAAACTGACCACCGCCGACGTGAATTACGCCGAGGCGCTGGGCTATCGCATCAAGCACCTGGGCGTTGCACGCAGCACGGCCCAGGGTATCGAACTTCGCGTACACCCGACGCTGATCCCGGCCGATCGTCTTATTGCCAACGTCAACGGCGTGATGAACGCGGTGATGGTCAATGGCGATGCGTCCGGCTCGACGCTGTTCTACGGTGCCGGTGCCGGTATGGAGCCTACGGCTTCCTCCGTGGTGGCCGATCTGGTGGACGTGGTGCGGGCAATGACCTCCGACCCGGAAAACCGCGTGCCGCATCTGGCCTTCCAGCCCGATTCGCTGTCCGCGCACCCGATTCTGCCGATCGAAGCCTGTGAAAGCGCCTACTACCTGCGCATCCAGGCCAAGGATCACCCGGGCGTGCTGGCCCAGGTGGCGAGCATCCTGTCCGAGCGCGGTATCAACATAGAGTCGATCATGCAAAAGGAAGTCGAAGAGCACGATGGCCTGGTGCCGATGATCCTGTTGACGCACCGTGTTGTGGAGCAGCGCATCAATGACGCCATTCAGGCCCTGGAAGCTCTTCAGGACGTGGTTGGCCCGGTGGTTCGTATTCGCGTAGAACATCTTAATTAACATCAGCTGCGAGCCGTCAGCTGCAAGCTCAAAGTCAGACGCCAGTCGTTTTGAGCTTGAGGCTTGAGGCTTTCAGCTCAAATCAAAGGTTTGATCCCATGCGCTATATCAGTACTCGCGGCCAGGCGCCGGCCCTGAACTTCGAAGACGTGCTGTTGACTGGTCTGGCCAGCGACGGCGGTCTGTATGTGCCGGAAAACCTGCCACGCTTCACTCAGGAAGAGATCGCTTCCTGGGCCGGTCTGCCGTATCACGAACTTGCCTTTCGGGTGATGCGCCCATTTGTGGCTGGCAGCATCCCGGATGCCGATTTCAAGAAGATTCTTGAAGAGACCTACGGTGTCTTCGCCCACAGTGCAGTGGCACCGTTGCGTCAGTTGAATGGCAACGAGTGGGTACTTGAGCTGTTCCACGGTCCTACCCTGGCGTTCAAGGACTTCGCGCTGCAATTGCTCGGTCGCTTGCTGGACTACGTGCTGGCCAAGCGTGGCGAGCGTGTGGTGATCATCGGCGCTACCTCGGGTGACACCGGCTCTGCAGCCATCGAAGGCTGCCGCCGCTGTGACAACGTCGACATCTTCATTCTGCACCCGAACAATCGGGTATCGGATGTCCAGCGCCGGCAGATGACCACCATCTTTGGCGACAACATCCACAACATTGCAGTAGAAGGCAACTTCGACGACTGCCAGGAAATGGGCAAGGCCAGCTTCGCCGATCAGGGCTTCCTGAAGGGCACGCGTCTGGTCGCCGTCAACTCGATCAACTGGGCGCGAATCATGGCCCAGATCGTCTACTACTTCCATGCATCGCTGCAGTTGGGCGGGCCAGCACGTTCGGTATCGTTCTCGGTTCCGACCGGCAACTTCGGCGATATCTTTGCCGGTTATCTGGCCCGCAACATGGGGCTGCCGGTCAATCAACTGATTGTCGCCACCAACCGCAACGACATTCTGCACCGCTTCATGAGCGGCAATCAGTACGTCAAGGAAACCCTGCACGCGACGTTGTCGCCTTCCATGGACATCATGGTGTCGTCGAACTTCGAACGCCTGTTGTTCGATATGCACGGTCGCAACGGCTCTGCCATTGCCGAGTTGATGAGCACGTTCAGGCAGGGTGGCGGTTTCAGTGTCGAAGAAGAGCGCTGGACTGAAACCCGCAAGCTGTTCGATTCGCTGGCGGTCAGCGACGAGGACACTTGCACGACCATTGCTGAAGTGTTTGCCAGCACCGGCGAACTGCTTGATCCGCATACCGCTATCGGGGTGAAGGCTGCTCGCGAATGCCGTCGCAGCCTGGACACGCCAATGGTGATTCTGGGTACCGCGCATCCGGTCAAGTTTCCGGAGGCAGTGGAGAAGGCCGGTGTAGGAAAAGCGCTTGAGCTACCTGCACATTTGTCTGATTTGTTCGAGCGTGACGAGCGCTGCACTGTGCTGCCAAATGACCTGAAAGCCATACAGGCGTTTGTCAGCCAGCATGGCAATCGCGGCAAACCGCTCTGACAGAAGCGTCGTGTAACAACTTTAGGCCCGCCACTTGGCGGGCCTTTCTGTTTCTACGTGCCAAACTTCGCTGGTTTTCGAACCATAGAGTTGGGTCATTTGTAGTGAAGCAGGCAAGCATGCAAAGCGTAGTCAGGGAGGCAGACAGCACATTGAGAGGCCGCGCATGGCGCATGGCATGCATGTGGTTGGCACTGGTTTTTGTCGGGGCGGTCGATGCGGCGCAAAGCTTGCCGTTTACCCTGACAGCCCCTTTCGTGGCTTCAGCGGATCTGGCCCTGGCAGATCAGGATCGTGCCTGGCTCGATCAACGCAAGGTGCTTCGGGTCGGTATTGCGATTGCCGACTACGAGCCGATTGATATCACCAGTGACCGCAACCGTTATCAGGGCATCAGTGCCGACTATCTGGGGTTGGTCAGCGACCAGTTGAACATTCCGGTGCAGGTGACCGGGTTTGCCAGGCGTGACGAGGCCATCGAGGCATTGCGCGACGGCAAGATAGACCTGCTGACCAGCGCCAATGGCTTTGAGCGGGGCGTGAAAGGACTGTCGTTCTCAACCGAATACATGCCTGACCGATCTGTTGTCGTCGGTCGTGGCAACGATCTGAGCCCGCCGCCAAGCCTGGCCGGCAAGAAGGTTGTGCTGCTTGATGGCTATGCCGACTCGGACGTCGCTCACCGCGTTTATCCTGACAGCGAGCTGATTATCGCGCCTAACCTCTACAGTGCTCTGGAGGCCCTGAGCCAAGGCGAGGTCGACGCTTTTATCGGCAACGAAGTGATTGTCCGGGCCTACACCGCCCTGCGTCCTTATCTCGGATTGCAGATCAAGTTCGAAAGCCGGTTGCCTCCGGTAGGGTTTTCTTTTGCAGTGCGTGACGATGAGCAGCGCTTGCTGACCTTCATCAATCGGGCGCTGGACAGCATTGAACCGTCGATCGGTCGTGAAGTGCTCGGCCGCTGGACCATGGGGCTGGGCGCTGACGTGGAGGGGCAACGCATTCGCCTTACCGGTGCCGAGCGGCGCTGGCTGCTCAAGCACCCGAGCGTGACCATCGCCACCACACAGCATCCGCCGTACATCTACAAAGACAAGAATGGCCAATGGGTGGGGCTGAACGCAGATGTGCTGTCCCGTATCTCACGCATGACCGGGTTGCAGTTTGTCCATCAGGAAGTGCCTTCCACGCAGCAGAGCATTGAAATGCTGCGTGTCGGTCTTGCCGAGATGAACACCTCGCTTGCAGAAAATGCCGAGCGTCGGCGGTTTCTGGACTTTACCTATTCGTTCGGAGGCAATAGCTGGATGTTCGTGGTGCGCTCCGAGCGCTCATCCCGAGTATCGCTCGACAGTCTGGCCGGTAAAGTGCTGGCACTGCCTGCCCGGCATGCGCTCGAGGACCTGATCAGGCGCGAGCACCCCTTGATCCAGCTGCGTCTGGTGGACACCTACGACCAGGCCCGAGCCCTGGTGGAAAGCGGTGTTGCCGACGCGACCATTCAGAATGAAGTAGGTGCCTACCTGTTCCCGGCCGGGCAACTGAAGGTCGCCCGCAGTGTCGATGGACAATGGTCACCCGACAGGTTTTCGGTGATCAAGACCCAGCCCGAACTGCTGGGCATTCTGAATAAGGCGCTGGAGGAGTTCCCGGTGGCCGAGTTGCGCTCGATCCGTTTGAAGTGGCTGGGCTCGGCACTGCCTCAGCCTTCGCTCTGGGGGCGTATACCGCAGTGGGTATTCTGGGTACTGGCCCTGGCGTTACTCACCGGTCTGGTCTCGCTGGTCTGGAGCAGTCGGCTCAAGGTGCAGATTCGCCAGCGTCTCAAGGCCGAAAGGCAGCTCAATGACCAACTGGCCTTCAAGCACGCCTTGTTCGATGGTATCCCCAATCCGATTTATGTACGCGATCTCAAGGGGCGACTGATTTCCTGCAACCGTAGCTACGAGCAGAGCCTGGGCATCAGTTTCGAGCAGATGAATGGTCGACGCCTTACCGATGTAAACCTGATACCGCATGCATTGGCCGAACAGATGCATACCGATTACCTGAATTTGCTGGAAAATCACCAGCCGGTCTTTTCCGATCGCACCATCGAACTGTCCGGAAGACGCATGGACGTCTGGCAATGGACGGTGCCTTTCTTCGCCGCCGACGGGCAGTTGCAGGGTTTGCTGGGCGGCTGGGTCGATATCACCGAGCGCAAGCAGCTTGAGCAGCAGCTCCAGGAAGCAATGTGTCTGGCGGCTCAGGCCAACGAGGCGAAAAGTATCTTCCTGGCCAGCATGAGCCATGAAATTCGCACGCCAATGGGGGCAATCATCGGTTTGCTCGAGCTGGAATGCGCACACGCTTTACGCGAGGGGCAGGCACCGTCCCAAGGCTTGCAGGTCGCCTATCGCTCGGCTACGGAGCTGGTGGCACTGATTGGCGAAAGTCTTGATCTGGCCAGAATCGAAGCGGGCGGCATGCAGTTGTCATTGGCGGTCACACCCTTGCAGGCTCTTTTCGAAGGCGTCATCGAGCTTTTTTCAGCGCAGGCTCGGGAAAAGGGCCTGGAACTTCGACTGGAATTCTCCGAACAGGCTCAGGGCGATTACTGGCTTGACCCGCTGAGGTTGCGTCAGGTGTTGCATAACGTCTTGGGCAACGCCCTGAAATTCACTCGGCAAGGGGCGATCGTCGTGAGTGTGACGGCGCTGGATGACTCATCGCGTGTACGCATCGGTATCCAGGACAGTGGCGAAGGTATCGATCCCGAGCGTCAACAGCAGATATTCCAGCCCTTCACTCAGGCCAGCGATGACACTGCCGCACATTACGGCGGGAGCGGGCTGGGACTGAGCATCACCCGGCAACTGGTGGAGTTGATGAAGGGCGACATTAGCCTCTACAGCGAGCCGGGCGAGGGTACGCTGGTCAACATCGATTTGCCGCTGGTCAGGGTAAGCGAGCCGGTTTCGCCCTCCAGCGATGTCCCGGATGCACCTGTGGATACGCGCAGCCTTCGCTTGTTGGTGGTCGATGACATGTCGGCCAACCGGCTGGTGTTGACCCGCCAGCTGGAGTTTCTTGGCCATCATGTGGTGGCTGTCGAAGATGGCGAGGCTGCGCTGTCGAGGTGGTGCGAAGAGCCGTTCGATGCGGTCATCACCGACTGCAACATGCCGGGTATCAGCGGTTATGCATTGACCGAAGCCATTCGACAGATCGAAGAGAAAGAGCAGCGCCGGCGCTGCCCGGTCATTGGCTGTACCGCTAACGCAATGAGCGACGAGGCTGCACGGTGTGAGCAGGCGGGGATGGACGGTCTGCTGATCAAACCGCTTTCCCTGGCGCGTCTGGCCCAGGAGCTGGCGGATCGGGTACGTGAGCCGACGTTCGACATCAGCACGCTGCAAAACATGACCCGGGCCAACCCGCAACAGATGCAACGGTTGTTGGGCGAGTTGTGGAAGAATCTCAGGCATGAACACGCCTTGCTGGAGCCTGCGGTGCTGGCACATGACTGGAACACCTTGAGCGCTTGCCTGCATCGGCTCAAGGGCGCGGCGAGTCTGGTTGACGCAGTACCGTTGGCCAAGGCGTGCGCGGCGCTCGATGAAAGTGTGCGGCTTGAGTGTGTGGCCAGTGTGCCTGAGCGCTGGCTGGCGCTGGAAGCTGCGATGACCGGCCTGCGCGCTGATATCGAGTTGCAATTGGTGGCAGTGCCCGACATTGCGGCGGCTCGCGATTGAGACTTGCGTAAAAAATTCTGTTATCGCTACCGGGTTTAGGACATGTCCTATGGGGCATGCGTTCGGGAGGAGCTACAGTGAGTGTTCCCCTGAGCCGCTGGCTCTGACTCCCGTAGGCGTGACCGTGCACTCACTCAAGGTTCTGATTCTCGAAGACCATCCGTTCCAATTGATGGCTCTGCACCAGATGCTCAACGCCAATCAGGTCTTCGATGTGCTGGCTGCCGAGAGCGTTGAGGTTGCCAGGCTTTCCCTGCAAAGCCGTGGTCCTGTCGACATTGCTATCTGTGACCTGCAGATGGACGGCCCCGACGGCCTTGAGCTGATCCGCTTTATGGCCGAAAACGGGTTGGCGAGGGCGCTGATCATTGTCAGCAGTTCAGCTGCCTGCGTGCTGGAAGGTGTTGCGCAGCTGGCGCTCAGCCAGGGTTTGGACGTGTTGGGGTATGTGCAAAAACCTGCTTCGGCCGCTGTACTCCATGACCTGCTTGAGGCCTACGGGCCAGGCCGTGCCGGGAGTGCGCCACAGTCACCGGTAAAGCGTGCGTTCGGGGCACTGTCTGCCGTGGAGTTGTTTGATCCAAAAGACAATATGCCCATAGACGTTGCGTCTGTTGCCGAGCAGTGGATTGCCTATTTTCAACCCAAGGTCAGTCTGCAGGGCAAGTTGCTGGGTGTCGAGGCGCTGGTCCGCTGGCAGCACCCCACGCATGGCTTGCTGGCTCCCGGACGATTCATGGAAGCCATTGAAGCTGAGGCGCTGACGGTTGCGTTGACCTGGCGTGTGCTGGATCAGGCCCTGCTGTTCTCTGCACAGTTCATGCGCGAGCAGGGCGAAGTGCTTTCGGTTGCGGTCAATATTGACCCACAAGTGCTGCAACAAGCGGATTTCGCCGGGCAGATCATGCAGGCGCTGGCCCGTCATGGCGTGCCAGCAACCGCGCTGACCCTGGAGATTCTCGAACAGGACGCTGCCCGCCCGGAAACCTGGCAGATGGAGGGCCTGCTGCGGTTGTGCATGCAGGGCTGCAAATTGTCTATTGATGACTTTGGCATGGGGGCTTCGAATATCGACAGGCTCCTGCAGTTGCCCTTCAGCGAGTTGAAGATACCGACCGAATTTGTGCGTGGCATGGCCGACGATGCGCGCAAGTCTGCAGTGGTGGCTGGAGCCATGCTCATGGCGCAGAGATTGTCCATGTCGGTAGTGGTGGAGGGGGTCGAAACGATTGACGACTTTCATAGCCTGCTGGCATTGGGCAACCCGGCCATTCAGGGATATTTCATTGCGCGTCCGATGCCCGCATCAGAGTTCGTGCGCTGGGCCGTCGAGCGCGAGTCTCATCTGCAGGCCATGCTGACAGACGGCCAGCCTCAGGACATGCCGCTTTCCTGCAAGTAAATGAACAGCGCGGCGTCGTTGGCCAGACCGAGCTTGCGCATGGCCGCGACTTTCTGTGCGCTGACAGTCTGTTTGCTGCGATTGAGCTGCGCAGCGATCTGGCCGACGGTATGACCCGCCGAGAGCAGGCGTAACACCTCCAGCTCTCTTGGCGACAGCTTTTCTGCTGGCGACAGCGCGTCAGGGCCGTACTGACGGGCCTCCCTCAGCACCCTGCGCACGGAATCAGCGACAAAAAACTCACCGCGCTGAACGCCCCTGATGGCCGCAGGCAGTTCTCCGGCAAGGCTGGCCTTGCTCAACAGGCCGCGCACGTTAAGGTCCAGCATGGACTGGAAAAGTCCGGCATTGCTCAGTGTCGTTACAACGATCACTGGCAATGCCGGAAAATCCCGGTGGATACGCTGCAACAGGCGCAGGCCGTCGTTCTGCAACTCGACCGGCATCATGAAATCAGTCACCAGCACATCGCAGGTGTGGCGCGCGAGTACCTGTAACAGTTCGTCCGGATTACAGGCTTCGGCGACGACGCTAGCCAGATCGTCCTGTTCCAGTACGACACGCAGGCCGATGAGAAAAATAGGGTGGTCGTCAGCCACGATGACGCGCAACGGGCGATCAGTGGAATCGCTCAAGATGTGGCTCCATCAAAAAGGCTGATTGGTATTAAAGACGACGGGATTGTTTAACGCAGTGATCAATAGCATAGGCACCTTGTAGGACGTGTAGCGGAATTATGTTGAGTTTTCCTACAAGCCCACTTCCCGTCGCCATCGGCCTCCGGTTTTTTCCTTGTCACATTCAACAGGCATGCTCGAAATGACAGACCGGTGCTGTGATCAGGCGATAGAAAGAACTTTCTGCTGTCGCCGACGGTCATTGGTTAGCACCTTTGCATTCAAACTGTTGAGTGGTGATCCGGATGGAAAATATCAGCTTACTGCTAAGCGAAGCGCTGGCTCCTTATCAGGCCAGTATTGGCCCGGCGGGTACTCGGGGCGAACGTCTGGTGACGCTTAAAGATAAAGCGGGCGTCTGTGTGATCGAGCGTACATTCGGCGCTGACCAACTGAGCGACAAGCGTCAGCTCACCGACGTGGTAGACGGCCTGCGCCGGGATTTGATGGTCGCCGAAGGTCGAATCGAACCCTGCGTCATTGCCGCGATGCGCAATGCTGCAATCAGCCGAACGTTTGTCGGCACTCCGTCTTTTGCTTAACAGTTGCTTAACAGTTATCTGACTCGCGTCAACGATGTCGGAACCTGACGCGCTCGTCGCACTCCTATCCATTACGTCAGGTTTGATCATTGTGCTCCGGTGATCAAAGGTTGGCGTACTGACCATCATGGTCATGTTTACCCCGAGCAGGCTCCCCCTCTGCCCGGGGTTTCTTTTGTGTGGTCAGTTCTTCTCGAACAGCGCCTTGACGTCTTCCAGGTAGCTTGCCCGTTGCTCGGGGTCCAGCCACTGCGCGTAAAAGCCCATCAAGCTGCTTTCGCGCAACACACGCATCTCGCGGTTGATCTGTGCGAGGGCTTTTTTGCCTTCAGGTGAGTCGCTGCAACTGATATAGACGAATTGATAGGCCGGGTTGCCTTTGATCGGCAAGAAGGCCAGTTCATCCGGCCTTATGCCTTGTTGCATGGCCTGATAGCGCGCTTCCGGCCAGAAACTGATAAAGGCTTGCAGGCGCCCCAGGCGTTCCATTTGCAGAAGGCTGCCAGTGGCATCGTTACCGTAATGGAGCACCAGCGCATCTTCGTCGACAGCTTGCAGCGTATGGTCGATCAGTTCTCCATAGCTGCGCTCGGCAACTATGCCCAATTTGATCGTCCGGCTGGCCATCAGCGCCGCGAAGTCGATTTTTCCGTCCTCGACATACGGCTCGAACGTCGACATGTCTTCCTTGCGTACAATCAGGCCGCTGCTGAATATGGCACCGATCGGTATGGAGAAAAGCAGGGTTCTGGCTCGCTCCTCAGTCCACAGCATGGTGGGATCACAACTCAGAGACGTGCCGTCGTTAAGCATCTGCAGGCCCCTGGCACGGTTGACGCGCATCAGCACGTGATCGTATTCGGGCATTCGTGCCGTTAACAAAGGCATGAGCTGATCAATGGCACCTTGCCCGCGCATGACCCCGGAAAAGATCGTCGAAGGCGGTATGTCGCGCATCAGCCAGGTCAGTGTCTCCCTTGCCTGGCTGGCGCATGACAGGGCTGCCAGCGACAGGGCGAGCATCAATCGAGCCGTTGTGCAGTACGAGGCAGGAAGGGACATTCGCTGGTTTCATCCTCGAAAAAGATTCAGCAAACTGGAGTAGGGTGGCAGCTCTTTGAGTGGCGCTGCGCCTGTGGCGTCACATTCAAGTGCTTCGGCAGTCCCTTGCCGGGATCCAGGTACGCGGAGCAGATCGTCTATAAAGCCAATCTGTATCAGAATTTTGTTTCAGGCTATCGATTTTTGTATAGCCCGCAAGTCGGAGCAATTACATCCACTGCGCGAGCAAGTTCGTTCACAGGCCCGGCATCGGTTAGACTTGCGGTCTTACCTCCAGACTCTAGAAGCCCGTTCATGGCCCAGCCGTCCACGACCTACAAATTCGAACTCAACCTCACCGACCTCGATCGCGGAGTGTATGAGAGCGTCAAACAGACCATTGCCCGCCATCCTTCGGAAACCGAAGAACGCATGACCGTGCGCCTGCTGGCCTATGCCTTCTGGTACAACGAACAATTGTCGTTCGGTCGCGGCCTGTCTGATGTGGACGAACCCGCACTGTGGGAAAAAAGCCTGGATGATCGGGTTTTGCACTGGATCGAAGTCGGGCAGCCGGATGCCGACCGCCTGACCTGGTGCTCGCGTCGCACCGAACGCACCAGCCTGCTGGCCTACGGCAGCTTGCGTGTTTGGGAAGGCAAGGTCATCCCGGCGATCAAGAACCTGAAAAACGTCAATATTGCCGCCGTCCCGCAGGACGTGCTGGAAGTGCTGGCCAAGGATATGCCGCGGGTCATCAAGTGGGATGTGATGATCAGTGAAGGAACGGTGTTCGTCACCGACGACCGCGGCCAGCATGAAGTCCAGTTGCAATGGCTTGCGGGCGAACGCGGCTGACAGCCGCCGGTTCCGATCGAAAAAACATTCATCGACACTGCAAAGAGAATCAGCTGACCCGCATGCGCATCGAACCTCGTCTATTGCCCGATACCTTGCCGTTTCTCGGCGACCTGCCGCCCTTGCTCACTCGTCTTTATGCCGCAAGGGGCGTGGCCTGCGAGGCCGAGCTGGACAAAAGCCTGGCGCGGTTGATCCCTTATCAGCAACTCAAGGGTATCGATGCTGCGGTAGACCTGCTGGTAACGGCGCTGCGCGAAGGCCAGCGCATGCTGATTGTCGGTGATTTCGATGCCGATGGCGCGACTGCCAGCACTGTGGGTGTTCTGGGGCTGCGCCTGCTGGGCGCGGCACACGTCGATTATCTGGTGCCTAACCGTTTTGAGTACGGTTATGGCCTGACGCCGGAAATCGTCGAAGTCGCGTTGCAGCGCGAACCTCAGTTATTGATCACTGTGGATAACGGCATTTCGAGCGTCGAAGGCGTGGCCGCTGCCAAGGCGGCAGGCTTGCAGGTACTGGTCACCGATCACCATTTGCCGGGTCACGAGCTTCCGGCGGCAGACGCCATCGTCAACCCCAACCAGCCAGGCTGTACCTTTCCCAGCAAATCGCTGGCCGGTGTCGGGGTTATTTTCTATGTGTTGATGGCCTTGCGTGCGCGTTTGCGTGACACCGGCTGGTTCGAGAGCAACCAGCGTGCCCAGCCCAATCTGGGTGAGCTTCTGGACCTGGTCGCGCTGGGCAGCGTGGCCGATGTCGTGCCGCTGGACGCCAACAACCGCATTCTGGTCCATCAGGGCCTGATGCGTATCCGTGCCGGGCGTGCCCGTCCGGGGCTGCGCGCCATTCTGGAAGTCGCACGACGTGAACCTTCGCGCATCACCTCCACTGACCTGGGGTTCATTCTCGGACCACGCTTGAACGCGGCGGGGCGCCTGGACGACATGAGCCTGGGCATTGAGTGCCTGCTCTGCGACGACCCGACACTGGCGCGAGAAATGGCCGTGCAACTGGACGAATTGAACCAGGATCGCAAATCCATCGAGCAAGGCATGCAGCGCGAAGCGCTCGCGCAGCTCAAGGACCTGCCGCTGGAGTCCATGCCGTTCGGCCTGTGCCTGTTCGATGCCGAATGGCATCAGGGTGTCATCGGTATCCTGGCCTCGCGCCTCAAGGAGCGCTACCACCGACCCACCATCGCATTCGCCAGTGCCGGGGAGGGCGTGCTCAAAGGCTCGGCTCGCTCGGTGCCGGGGTTTCACATTCGCGATGCGCTGGACGCTGTGGCGGCCAGTCATCCACATCTGATCAGCAAGTTCGGCGGGCACGCCATGGCGGCAGGTCTCTCGCTGCCCGAAGAGAATTTCCCGGCGTTTGCCGAAGCGTTCGACCTGGAAGTGCGTCGTCAGCTCGACGAGCAGGACCTGACCGGACGTCTGCTGTCTGACGGTTCGCTGGCCGTCGAGGAGTTTCATCTGGAACTGGCCCGCGCACTGCGCAATGCCGGTCCCTGGGGGCAGCACTTCCCCGAGCCGTTGTTCCATGGCGTGTTTCAACTGGTTGAACAACGGGTGGTGGGCGAGCGTCATTTGAAAATGGTGCTCAAGACCGAGTGCGGCAGCGTCAAGCTCGATGGCATTGCGTTCGGCGTCGACCGTGACATCTGGCCCAACCCCAACATTCGCTGGGTCGAACTGGCCTACAAACTTGACCTCAACGAGTTTCGTGGCAACGAAACCGTGCAGTTGATGGTGGTGCACATCGCGCCACGCTGACAATCAGCAGGAACCCCTCTCGCTATCGGGTTGTCGACAACAGACTGTCTGCAAAACCTGTTCATTGAATGAACGGTGCCTGGACACCTGAATTTTCATTACGAGAGGTTGCCATGAGCCTGCTGCTTGAACCCTACACCCTGCGCCAATTGACCCTTCGCAACCGTATTGCAGTCTCGCCGATGTGCCAGTATTCCAGTGTCGACGGCCTGGCCAACGACTGGCATCTGGTTCATCTGGGAAGCCGAGCGGTTGGCGGCGCCGGCCTGGTCATCACTGAAGCGATGGCGGTGACGCCGGACGGCCGCATAACCCCCGAAGACCTGGGGCTGTGGAACGACGAACAGATCGAGCCGCTGCAACGCATTACCCGCTTTATCAATGCTCAGGGTGCGGTGGCTGGCATCCAGCTGGCGCACGCAGGTCGCAAGGCCAGCACCTGGCGCCCGTGGCTTGGCAAGCACGGCAGCATTTCCCTCAATGAAGGTGGCTGGACTCCGGTCGGGCCTTCGGCAATTGCTTTTGATCCGCAGCACACGGCGCCTGTGCAACTGAGCGAAACGCAGATTCAGGAGCTGATCAAGGCGTTTGTCGATTCCGCACGGCGCGCCCTGACCGCGGGCTTCAAGGTGGTAGAAGTTCACGCTGCCCACGGCTATCTGCTGCACCAGTTCCTGTCGCCATTGAGCAACCAGCGCACCGACCAATATGGTGGTTCATTCGAGAACCGCATTCGCCTGACGCTGCAAGTCACCGAAGCGGTGCGCGCAGTGTGGCCTGAAGAGCTGCCGTTGTTCGTTCGCGTGTCCGCCACCGACTGGGTGGAAGACGGCTGGAACGCCGATGAAACGGTAGAGTTGGCGCGCCGTCTGAAGGCGCTGGGTACCGACTTGATCGATGTGTCGTCGGGCGGCACGTCAGCCAACGCGGAAATTCCGGTTGGCCCAGGCTATCAGACGCGTTTTGCCGAACGGGTTCGCAAAGAGTCCGAAATCGCTACAGGGACGGTAGGAATGATCACTGATCCGGCCCAGGCAGAGCATATTCTGCGCACCGGGCAGGCCGATATCATCCTGCTTGCGCGTGAGCTGCTGCGTGATCCGTACTGGCCGCTGCATGCCGATGAAGACCTGGGCGGGCGTCTGGCGACCTGGCCTGCACAGTACCAACGCGCCACACATCGGGATCAGCCGATTCATGAGTCTGATCTGCGGGATTGATGCCCGTTCGGTTTACGGAAGGAAGCAGCAAATAAGTGAGCGCCGCAGGGCGCTCATTTTTATTCGCCTTCCAGCAGTTCGGTGACGCGTCCGATCAGTTCGGCAATGGCAAAAGGCTTGGGCAGTACATGCATGCCAGGTTCCAGCGTATCGTGGGCCAGCGCCGCGTTTTCAGCGTAGCCGGTCACAAACAGTATTTTCAGGTCGGGCCGAACATCCCGGGCGGCGTCTGCGACCTGGCGACCGTTCATGCCGCCGGGCAGACCGACATCGGTAATCAACAGGTCGATGGCCGCTTTTGACTGCAGAATGGTCAGAGCATCGGCGCCTCGCTCGGCCTGCAAAATGGTATAGCCAAGGTCTTCAAGCAACTCGGCAATCAGCAGACGCACAGCGGGCTCGTCATCAACGACCAGAATGGTTTCATCGCTGATGCCAGGTGCGGGCACTTGTAGAGGGTTGTCTTCAAGTGCCACAGCTTCAGGCTCACCTTCATGCATCGGCAGCAGGATGCAGACTTTCGAGCCTTCTCCGACGTTTGAGGTGATGTTGACGCCGCCTCCGGACTGCCGTGCAAAGCCGTAAATCATCGACAGCCCGAGGCCCGTCCCCATGCCTAACGGTTTGGTGGTGAAGAACGGATCGAAGGCCCGTGCCATGACATCTTTGTCCATGCCCGTGCCTGTATCGCTGACGCATAACTCCACGTAACGACCTGCGGGCAACTGATACCTCGCCGCTGCTGCTGCATTCAGATGACGGTTGCCAGTCTGAATCAGCAGCTGTCCGCCGTCAGGCATGGCGTCCTTGGCGTTGATACATAAATTGAGCAGCGAGTTTTCCAACTGATGCGGGTCCACCAGAGTCGACCACAGCCCTCGTGACGCAATGACCTGCATATCGATGGCAGGGCCCACGGTACGCCGGATCAGTTCATCCATGCCCGCCACCAGAAGGTCGATATCCGTCGCCTTGGGGGCCAGTGTCTGACGGCGCGAGAATGCCAGCAGGCGGTGCGTCAGGGAGGCTGCGCGTCTTGAGCCTTCCAGTGCTGCATTGATGTAGCGATCCAGCTCCGTGAAGCGCTCCTGTCTGATCCTCGACAGGAGCAACTCCATGTTGCCGGTCACGCCCATCAGCAGGTTGTTGAAGTCATGGGCCAAACCGCCGGTCAACTGTCCGACCGCTTCCATTTTCTGGGCCTGAATCAGTGCTTCTTCGGCAATACGCAATGCTTCGATGCGATCTTTCTCATGGGTCAGGTGCTTGCCCAGCGCAAAAATGATTCCATTGCCTGGCGCAGCGGTCCAGCCGAACCAGTGATAGGTCCCGTCCACATGCAGGTAGCGATTCTCGAACAGCGGCAAAACATGATTGATGGCGTGTTGCAGGGCATCCTCGGTATTACGCACATCATCTGGATGCAACAGGCTCATGATCGAACTGCCCAGAAGCTCTTGTTCAGTGCGGCCCAACAGCACTGTCCAGGCCGGGTTCACCCGCAGGAAAATGCCGTTGAAATCGAGTATCGCCAGCGGGTCCGGGGAAATCTCCCAGAATGTATCCAGCTCCAGGGTCCGCTGCGCCAGCCTGGCGGTCTGCCGTCGTTCCAGATTTACCAGATCGTCGATCAGTTTCAGGCGTTTGCGCTCACTGTCCTGCAACGCTTGCTGACTGAGGACATGCTCGGTGGTTTCGTTGGTGATGCAAAACATGCCAACGATCATCCCTTGCTCGTCGATCACCGGCGAGAAGGAGAATGACCACCATGTCTGCTCCACCTCTCCATAGCGCGCCATGCTCAGCGGCATGTCCTTGTAATGGCAGGGCTTGCCGGCGTATGCATCAATGACCAGTGGCGCGACCTGATCCCACACGTCAGCCCAGAGGTCCGGAATAAGTGCGCCGATGGCGTTATCCTTACGCGGGCCGAGGATGGGGGTATAAGCATCATTATGGAAAAACACCAGCTCCGGTCCCCAGAGCAGATACATCGATTCCGGCGAGTTCAGAATCAGATTCAGGGTGTTTTTCAGCGATACCGGCCAACGCTCGATGGGTCCGAGTGGTGTCTGGCTCCAGTCCTTTGATCGGATAATCCCGGCAGCCGTGCCGTTAGCTGTCGGGAAACCAGTGGGCGATATCACTTCAGGCAAGCTCCTGACGGTATGCGTCTTGCGTTCATATGGGTGTACTTAAGGTTGATCAATCTGGACGAGCAGTCTTTTTAACTGCTTTTCGTACCGGCTGCTCCACTATTGACCCCTTATCAGAGCCGCGCGTTGCACGTGTTTCGCTGATATCGGGAATGACTGGATGAATGGGGCTGGTCGGGAATCGTAACATCCGGAAGCACACCGGTAATCTTGAGTCAGTGACTTCCTGTCAACTTGTTGGTCAATGACTCATCTGACAAACCTTGTAGGAGGCTTTCTGTGAATACGCGTGGCTTACTCGATCAGTTGCTCAAATCCGGGCAAAGCATGTTGCAGGACAAGGCTAACGGCAAATCCGGCAAGCAGTCTTCGGGCAGCGATTCATTGATCAATGGTCTGGGCAGCCTGCTCGGCGGCGGCAAAGGCCAAGGGACCTCCCAGAGCGGTCTTGGCGGTCTGCTGTCCGGCGCCGGTGGCGGTGCACTGGCTGCAGGTGCCATGAGCCTTCTGCGCGGCAAACGCTCGCGCGGTATGGGCGGTAAGGTGCTGACTTACGGAGGCCTGGCGGCATTGGGCGTACTGGCCTATAAGGCCTATAACAACTGGCAGTCCAGTCAGGGCCTCGTCGGTCAGCGTGAGCCGCAAACCATTGATCGCTTGCCCGAGGCTGAAGCCGAGCAGCACAGCCAGGCCATCCTGCGTGCACTGGTTGCCGCTGCAAAAGCCGATGGTCATGTGGATGAGCGTGAGCGTGAACTGATCGAGGGGGAGTTCAGCAAATTGAACAGCGATCAGGCGCTTCAGCAATGGCTTCAGGGCGAGTTGAACAAACCGCTGGACCCGGCAGAAGTGGCTCGCGCCGCGACCACGCCTGAAATGGCGGCGGAAATGTATATCGCCAGTGTCATGCTGGTGGATGAAGAGCATTTCATGGAGCGCGCCTATCTCGATGAGCTGGCGCGCCAGTTGAAACTGGAGCCCGGTCTCAAGGCCGAACTGGAAGCACAGGTGCGGGGCGCCGAGTAAGCTGCCACGTCCGCTGCCGGGCCGCCTGGCGCACTGTGTGTCAGGCGGCCCATGCCATCAATGATGCTCCAGCCCCTCGGCGTTGGTCAGCTCCCTTATCAGCATTGTTTGCTGTTCCTTGAAGCTGGCTTCAAATTCCCGAATGCGTTTTTCGTATTCCGGATTGTCCAGACTGATGTTGCGCTGTTCGAATTCGTCGGTGAGTCGGGTCAGGTCAGTCCTGTAAATACGTTCGAGTGCATCGAACCGTCCAGCATGGGTTTCGCGCAGATAGTTGATCCAGTAATCCTGCTGCTGGGCGAAGCGCAGGAATGGTTCGCCTTGTTCTCCGGACTGCACGCGAAGCAGGGCTGTATCGAACTCACCCGGCCTGATGGCGGCGTGGGCCTGATACAACATGCCTTCCGGTGGTACGGGCAGGTCCAGCGCGCTTGCCCAGTGTATGCGATACGCCAGGCGGACTTCAGCTTCATCGCGGCTCCCGGTCTGCTCTCGGGCAGCAGCATCCAGTTCGGACAGGCGATAAAGCCTGGTTGTCAGCCTGTACAGCAATGCACCTCGCTGCTCCGGCACAACATCGTGCAGTGACTGACGAGTGAACACCATCACCTCCATCTGGTTGAACTCCAGCAGGATGCCGTCCGGGCAGGTGTTGTTGTCACGGAACAGCCTGAGTGGTTCTTCGGCGATAGCACTCAGGGTCATTCCCAGTTGAGGGTCCTGACTCACCGCGCCGAGTACTCGCCAGACGCGCTCCTGCAGTGCTGCCCGGTTGGCCGTATTGCGATAGTCGGCACTGTGGCGCAGCGAACCGATCAGGTCCAATAGCCTTCGGTTGTGGTCGCTGATCTCCAGTTGCTCCCAGAGCGCACGCCGCGCGGCGATGAGCGGGCTGCTGTCGTCCAGCCAGGGTTCGGCAGTCACTGGCTCTGGAGTCGATGCCCGACTGTCTTCTGACTCGTAGTCTGATATCGATGAGTCCGAATCATGCTGCTCCGTCCAGTCCATCGCTGCGAGTTCGGGTGGCAGGTCCATGTCAAAGGTGAAAGAGCGTCCATAGCTTTCTGAAAAGTGTGCTCGACGCATGCTGTCTTCGGAAAGCGGGTTGTTCAGCAAGCTTATTTCCGTGTGCGAAGATTCGCTGCCGGGATTGGCCAGAATATGCTCCGGCAAGTCAGTAATCAGATTGCCCTCCAGCAGGAGCGTCCCCAGATGTGCTGGAATCATGTCATTCACCCAGGTCGGCCATTCGGTTAATCCGACGTTATTAAGTGATAGCCAGTTGAGCGCGGTATTGCTAAGGGCAGACAGATCGCTGATCGCACCCATCCGGTTGCCATCCAGTTCCAGCCTTGCAAGCGTCGGAATACGGCTGAAGAAATCGATGTGCTTTTGCTCGATCACCATTCCCTGGTCAATCAGCAATAGCGAACGAAGTGATCGAAGTTCAAGCAGCGCCGGAGGCAGTTGCAGCAGCGGTGCGACATACCCGTTCATTTCCAGTGAGTTCAGATCAGTCATACGGCGCAGCAACTGGTCCAGATCAGATCCCGTAGCCGTGACTCTGCTCAGGCGCAGATAGCGTATCTGACGATAGAAGAACTCCGGCAGCTGGCGGGGAAAGTCGACCAGCGAAAGGTTTTCCAGGCGCAGTGGACGGTGGATTTGCCCCAGGCTGAACGCTCGCCAGTGATCAGTCAGTATCCTGCCGATCTCGCGGCGGGCTTCGATGGTCCGTTCACTCGTGATGGCCAGCGAACTTGAGGCGTGTGTCCACTGATCAAGGGTGGCAGATAACTCGGCACCTTCGCGCAATTGCATGTTTATAGCGGCTTGCACGGCGAGCGGCGTGTCCATGAGGAAGCGAAACGAACAGTCGGGTACAGCCTCATTGATGCGTGCGTGCATCACCGTATGCCTGGACAGGCTGTTGCCGCGCAAATCGATCAGGGTCTGATGCTCGGGGTTGAGGGGATTGTCGAGGATCCAGTCCGGCAGTTCGGTCAGGTTGTTATGAGCCACCGACAGCTCACGAATATTGTTCGGGATTATGTCCGTCAGCCAGGAAGGCCAGCGGTGCATGCCGACTCGTTCCAGTATCAACCGGTCAAGATGCAGCCAGCCAAGGTCCATGGGCAGCAAGCTGACCAGCCGGTTGCCGCTGAGGTTCAGCGACCTGAGATCAGGCATATCGCGCAAGTGCTCCATCTGCGCCTGATCCAGAAAAATGCTCTGGTTTATCAGTCCCAGTTCAGTAAGTTGCGGCAGCACACTGGACACCTGCTGGGGCAGGTTGAGGAAGGCCGATATCTCCGGATCCGCACCGGCGCCGGGTTCGCCGACCAGAATGAGTGAGCGCGTGTGGGGGAAGCGTTGCAGAAAGTGTCCAAGTTCGAAGCTGTTGGTCAACTGTCTGGGTAGATCCGTGGCTATCGGTGTTGAAAGCTCCGCGCCCGGGCGCACTCGGGGTTCGATCGAAATATTCTCCAGATAGAGTCCGCCCACCCGCGCGTAGACAAAATCTGGCAGGTGTCGTGGGAAGTCAGTCAGGGATACCTGCTGCAGATACAGTGGCTCAAGCGTTCGCCCGATTTCAGGCAGGTTATTGATGCGCCAATGGTTCCAGATCGCCTCACTGATACGCGTCCGGCTATCGATATGCGCCTGACTCATGGAGGGCATTGCCACGACCTCAGAGGTCCAGGCGTCAATACTTGCCCGCAGCGTCATTTGTTCGCCCAGCAAACTGTTGAGTCGTTCATCGATAGCCCGATTATCCCGGCCGGTGTGGCGCAGGCGGCTGAGAATGTCTTCGGGGAACGCGTCTTCCAGCTCCAGCAAACGGATCTTGTCCAGCAGACTTTCATCGGTCATATGCCAGTCGGTTCTGCCGTTACCGCTCAAGGGATAACCAAGGCGCCCATCGGCCAGACGCATGGGGGATTTGGAGCCGGGTTTGAGCGCCTGCATTTTCAGCAGTGGCGCGAGAGCCTGGCGAGGCAGAGGGGTTTCCTGAATCAGAGCCGCCAGCGCCTGCCCTTGGCTGGTATGGGCAAAACCCAATTGGCTGCGCTCGGCATCGGGCAGGGCGTGAAGTACGGATGAATACAGATCGTCCAGCCCGTGCAGGTGCTGATCGTCAGCGTCACGGGTCGCATAACGATTGCCATCTTTGATCAGCACCTTGCGAACAGGAGCCTCCTGGGCCCCGATGCTGTCGAGCAGTTGGCCGCCAAAGACGCGATTGTGCACCTCCAGCCTGACGTTTGAAGGCCATTGCGCAAGGGCTTCAAGGCTGTGCAGGGCGAGGCAATCGGTATCTGCGCTGGATACCGAGGTCAGGTAAAGGCCCTCATAGGCCCGTGCCAGCCGTACTTGCTGCAAATAGGCACTGGCTTCTTCGGCCATTCGTAACGGTACGCGGCGCTCTGTAGTGAGTTGTATCCGCTCGGCTGGCGAGGCGTGGCTGGCCAATTCCTCGACGACCAGCGGCGGCAGGCCGGCAAACGCCTGCTGGAGGGTTTGCGCGCCGTCCGTATCGGTGACTTTCAGGGCGCGGTAATGTGATTCGAACAACCAGGCTCTGGTTATCCGGGCACGCGCCATCAATTGCGCGCGTAAAGCGATCAGCCGCGGTGCGCTGCCCGGCTGACCCGCACCGAACTCTTCGTTGAGCAGAGTCCGGATTTCGATGTTGTTCAGTTTTTCCAGGACCTGGCGCAGGGCATCTGGCTGATCGGCACGAATATGCATGTCGAGGGGGGCAGCAGCGCCAGACTGCTGCGCCGCAACGAACCGTTGGAGCGTGTTGCCTTGGGCATCCACCAGCACCAGAGCGCGATTGTTCGGCCAGCCAGGGTCATGGCTCAGCAGTTCAAGTTGGAGGGGCGCTGCTGCGTCTGCATCGTTGGCTTCCATCTGAGCTATGAAACGATCAATTTCCTGATCCAGCCTGAAACGGCGCGCTGTGTCTTCGAGCAAGGCCGGTGGGCGGCGCTGATCAGCCAGTGCCTGGCGCATCACGGATTCAGGCGTATTGCTGACCTTCAGGATGCGTCTGGCTGCGCTGTCGGAAAACGCTTCGCTGGAATACCCCAACCGTCGAAACAGTGTCAGACCTTCCATCTCCAGCGGGCGATCAAGTTCATGCAGCCATGCTCCCGCGCCGTTGTGGCGCAGGGCGGGTTGATAGCCGTGCGGGTTGGCTGGGTGCTCTATCAGATAACCATCGCCGGTCGGCTCAGGTCTGACCGAGTACGTTCGCCCTTCAAGTGGCAACCATTGCTTGTCTTGCCAGGTGTACAGGCCTGTAGCGTCGGGATGCAGACCCTTTGGCAGCACGACGTCATGGGCAAAGGGTGCCAGGTCAGGCTTCCAGAGGCGAGTCATTCCACCCGGTAATTCCACGGGTTTGAGTCCGTTTACGAACTCGGGCACTTGTATCGCCGGGATGCCTGCTGCTCCCGTCATCGCAGCGCCAAGGGCCGACATCAGGGCAATGTTCTCCACCACATCGAAAAGGTAGGCGAACGCCTGCTGTCTCTCGTCTTTGGCCCAGCTCTCCATACCTTCATAAACCTCATGGGCCAGCTGAATGGCGGTGACGGCCATCATCACTTCGCCCAATACCGGAACGACAAAAGCGGCGATGTTCAAGACGTCGAAGGCTTTGTCCTTGAAGTACTGCACACGCTCGTCGAAGGTTTTCTGGTCCTGCGCCGCTGTCGGCACGCCATGAAACAGCGCATTGTCCTTCAACGCTGCCCGTTTGCGATCGTACAGGGCCTCCGGCAAGAGACCTTGCAGCGGGATTTCTCTCAGGTCCAGCCGGGCGTTTCGGTCAGCTTCACGTTCCAGCCACTGGCGCTCGAAGAACCCCCCTTTCTTGACTTTGGGGTGCAGACGCTCGGACAGCTTTTCAAACAAGGCACTTCGATGGCGCGCCGGTATGAAGCGCATGAAAAAATTCAGATACCCATCGATGAACATCCGGTCGCGCAGCGAGTTTATAAACGCCTCGACCGAGTCGTATTCCTTCAATGGCGCAACCGGATCGTCCGGAATGTAGACGACAATTTTTTCTGCCTGAGTTGCCATGTCGCGGTCTTTGCCAATAACGAACGGGCCGTCAAGTTCGACATCCCCAAGGCACAGCACGCTGCAGGTGACCGGCCTGTTATCAAGCCGGACGTTTTGCTTGCCTTCGAGAATATCCAGTAACGCGCCCTGCAATGGCGGGCTGACCAGTTTCTGCAGGGAGGCAATCTGCAGTTGAAGCCGGATGGACGATGACTGAAGTTTCAGGAAGTCCTTGCGCAGCCTGGATGCCGCAGCGTCCGCTGTTTCTTCGGGTGTTGAAGGTGCATTGAAGACGGACTCCAGGTGGGTCTGGTATTTACCGCCCAGGTCCAGCTCGCGGCACATTGCTGCGAACCCGGTTGCAGATATCGGCAAGGACTGGCCGGCGATCTGTGGGCCGATGATTTCAACGGAGGAAAACACCTGAGCCTCGATGCCCGAGTCCGAGTCCATCGCGCCAGGCGCGGTTTCCCACGTTTCGAAATTCTGCAGTGCAGCCTTTAGCAGGCTCTGACAGGCGGCCCTCAAGGCAATGTTGGCTTGAGTGATGGGGTCTCGGGATGCCGCAAGGAACGACTGGTCGACCCTGGCCCGGCTGGCGTGAAACAGCGAGGTTCGGGCGACGTCCACGTCCAGCCCGAAGCGGTCCTTGATCGCCGCCGTCAGAAGAGGGAGCGCAAAGTCTTCCAGTGTCGAGAGGCGATCAAGCGTCGGACGAACCTTTTGTTCATTCTGGCGATGTTCGGCATAGAGCTGCTGAAGTTTATCGACTTGCTCCGGACTGGATGCGCGCGCGCTCGTCAGCCATTGCAAGGGGCGTCCGGAGGTTTTGCGCAGAGCCGCATGGGTTGCCGATTCTGCGTCAAGCAGCCATCGGGGTGTTTTATCTTTTATAAGTTGCACATGCGGGGCGGTAGATGCCTTGCCCGGCGAAGTTTGATCCAGCATTGAAGTGCCTTGTCGTGAGTGAGCAGGCGACAAAGCTTACGTTTGAGGTCGGGACAGCAAGTGCTAACTATTTATAGCCTGCACAGGTTCCTGAGACCTTGTGCTCAAGTAGTGGTGACAAGTGCCGACAAGAAGGCAGGAAAGCGGGTTAATGAGCAGGTGCCATGATTTGGTTTTCATTCCCCGTGTACCCGTTGACGGCTGGGCTATACTCACGCCGCTTGGACCGCTCGTCGGTCCGCTTCTTGAACACGGCCCGATGCCGTCGTTGAACTCTTGAGGGCTGACTGTGAAGAACTGGACCTTGCGCCAACGGATTCTGGCGAGTTTCGCCGTCATCATCGCAATCATGCTGTTGATGGTCGTTGTATCTTATTCACGACTGTTGTCCATCGAGTCCAGCGAGGAAGATGTCCGTCTTGATGCGTTACCCGGTGTCTACTACAGCACGCTGGTGCGCAGCGCATGGGGCGAAAGTTACATCCGCACCCTGGAGCTGATTGCCGAAGGGCAGGGGCGTGCGCTGACCAAGCAGGAAAGGGACCAGTTTCAGGGGTTTGACGAAAACCTGCAGGCGCAGATGGACGGCTACAAGAAGTCCATCTTCGATGACGCGGACAGAGACAGCTTTGCGCTTTTCGAAAAACGCCGCGAAGCCTATTCGCGCATGCTTGCCGATGTTCACGCCAAGTATGACCGCGGCGATTATGCCGGTGCGCGCGCCGAGTTCTATGGCGAGGTCAACCCGGTCTGGCTCACGGGCCGCAAGCAGCTCAACGACCTGATTGTCGCCAACAAGCAGCTGGCTGATCAGGCCACTGCCAATATCGTCAATGCCGTGCTGGCTGCCAAGGTCAGCATGATCCTGTCGTTGCTGGTGGCAGTGCTGGCTGCAGCGGCCTGCGGGCTGCTGCTGATGCGTTCGATCATGGCTCCGATGCAACTGATCGTGCGGATTCTGGACATCATGCGTACCGGAGATCTGAGCACCCGCCTGAACCTGTCCCGCAAGGACGAGTTCAATGCGGTCGAAACCGGCTTCAACGACATGATGACCGAGCTGACCGCGCTGGTTGCGCAGGCCCAGCGTTCTTCGGTGCAGGTAACGACGTCTGTCACTGAAATCGCTGCGACTTCCCGCCAGCAGCAGGCCACCGCCACCGAGACCGCGGCAACCACCACCGAGATCGGCGCGACCTCGCGGGAAATTGCTGCCACCTCGCGCGACCTGGTGCGAACCATGACCGAAGTCACTTCGGCAGCAGATCAGGCGTCGATTCTCGCCGGTTCCGGCCAGCAGGGGCTGGCACGTATGGAAGACACCATGCATCAGGTGATGGGCGCTGCCAACCTGGTCAACGCCAAGCTGGCGATCCTCAACGAGAAAGCCGGCAACATCAATCAGGTCGTCGTTACCATCGTCAAGGTGGCCGACCAGACCAACCTGCTGTCGCTTAACGCAGCCATCGAGGCCGAGAAGGCGGGTGAGTACGGCCGTGGTTTCGCGGTGGTCGCCACCGAAGTGCGCCGCCTCGCCGACCAGACTGCTGTCGCCACCTATGACATTGAGCAAATGGTGCGGGAAATCCAGTCGGCGGTTTCCGCAGGCGTTATGGGCATGGACAAGTTTTCCGAAGAAGTGCGCCGTGGCATGTTCGAGGTCACTCAGGTCGGCGAGCAGTTGTCGCAGATCATTCAGCAAGTACAGGCGTTGGCGCCCCGTGTGTTGATGGTCAATGAAGGTATGCAGGCTCAGGCTACCGGTGCCGAACAGATCAATCAGGCACTGGTGCAACTGGCGGATGCCAGCAGCCAGACCGTCGAGTCTCTACGTCAAGCCAGTTTCGCCATCGACGAGTTGAGTCAGGTCGCGGTCGGGCTGCGCGGTGGCGTTTCGCGATTCAAGGTCTGAACACTCCAATGACGGATCAATCGCCGAGGCGCAACGGCACGCCACTGACCACCAGCAAACTCTTTCTGCTGTTTTGCATCGGCGAAGACCGCTATGCGCTGGACGCGACAGAGATCGCTGAAATCCTGCCTCGGGTGAAACTCAAGGCAATTGCCCAGGCTCCGCACTGGGTGGCGGGGATCTTTGCCCATCGCGGCGAGATCGTGCCGGTGATTGACATCAGTGCGCTGAACTCGGGTCAGTCAGCGCGCTTGCGCACCAGCACACGCATGGTTCTGGTGCATTATCGGCACGACGACGCGCATCCGGCGCAGTTGCTCGGGCTGATTCTTGAGCAGGCCACCGAAACGCTGTGTTGCCCGGTGTCACAGTTCAAGGCGTATGGGCTGGACAATCGCCTGTCACCTTACCTGGGGCCGGTTCGCGAGGATGAGCAGGGGCTGCTGCAATGGATTCACGTTCAGGAGCTGTTGAGCGAGCCGGTTCGAGATTTGTTGTACCCGGTGCCGCCAATCGACCTCGAATTGCTTGAGGACGCGCCATGAAGGTCGACGATTCACGCTTCTTCAGCTTCCTCAAGGAGCGCATCGGGCTGGATGTGACCTCGGTCGGCGAGGCGATCATCGAGCGTGCCTTGCGTCAGCGTGCGACGGCCGCCCATTGCCCCGACAGTGATGCGTACTGGCACCTTCTGGTGTCGTCGCCTCAAGAACAGCAGGCGCTGATCGAGGCGGTGATCGTTCCTGAAACCTGGTTTTTTCGCTACCCGGAATCGTTCGTCACACTGGGCATGCTGGCCCGTGAACGTATAGCCAGCCTTGCCGGTGTGCGCCCGTTGCGTATTCTCAGCCTGCCATGCTCGACCGGCGAGGAACCCTATTCGATTGCCATGGCGTTATTCGATGCGGGGGTCGATGCCAGGCAGTTCAAAGTCGATGCCATTGATATCAGCCCTGTTTCGATTGCCAAGGCCGAGCACGGCATCTATGGCAAGAACTCGTTCCGGGGCAGCGACACCGGTTTTCGCGAGCGGTATTTCAACCCGGTCGCTGACGGGTTTGAAATCGCCGACAGTGTGCGCGCTTGTGTGAGTTTTCAGGCTGGCAATCTGCTCGATCCGAAACTGGCTTCGCAGGTCGCGTATGACATCGTTTTCTGCCGCAACCTGGTGATCTATTTTGATCGGCAGACCCAGCAACATGTGTTCAAGGTCCTCAAGCAGCTGACCCGGGAAGACGGCCTGCTGTTCATCGGGCCGGCGGAGGGCAACCTGCTGGCAGGTATTGGCATGCGTTCGATCGGTATTGCGCAATCATTTGCCTTCCGGCATGCGCCAGTCGAACCGACGGCTCCGGCTCCGGCTCCGGCTCCGGCTCCAGTCCAGGCTCGGACTCCGGCGCCGGTAGCCGCGCCGGTTGCACCGCGCCCGGTCCCTGATGCACCTGCCAGAGCGCCTGCGCCACGACCTGTCGCACGAACGTCCGCAGCATTTGCGCCCATCGTCAAGCCGGTTGCTGTCACTGGCAATAGCGAGGTTTCGGCGCTCCTCGACAGGATTGCTGGCCTGGCCAACGAAGGCAAAAGTGTCGAGGCGCGGGCTGCCTGCGAACGCTATCTGCAACAGCATGAGCCGGTTGCACAGGTGTTTTACTGGCTGGGCCTGCTCAGCGAAGTAGAAGGTAGCGTGGCGCAGGCTCAGGGTTTCTATCGCAAGGCGTTGTACCTGCAACCGCAGCATTCCGAATCGCTGGCCCAACTGGCGGCGTTGCTGGCCGCCCAGGGTGACAGTACCGGGGCCCGGCGCTTGCAGGACCGCGCTGCACGTGGCGCGAATAAACAAGGAAACCATTGATGACGGGTGTGTCCGGTTTTTCCAGTCTTACCCATGACCAAGCCCTGGATATCGATGACTGCTGGAACCGTATCGGTATTCACGGTGATCGTTCCTGCCCGTTGCTTGAAGAGCACATCCATTGCCGCAACTGCGCGGTTTATTCCGCGGCGGCCACCCGTCTGCTGGACCGCTACGCGCTGGCCCAGGAGTCGCATGAACAGTTTCAGGGCTCTGTGTTGCTGCGCGACATCAAGACCCGCTCCATTCTGGTATTCCGTCTTGGTGAAGAATGGCTGGGGCTGGCCTCCCGCTGTCTCTCGGAGGTCGCCCCCAACCAGACCATCCATTCGCTGCCGCACCAGCGCTCGCGTGCGATGCTGGGTGTCGCCAATGTACGGGGTGCTCTGGTAGCGTGCATATCGCTGGTCGAGTTGCTAGGGCTCGACAGCAATGCAGCGAGTACCCAGTCGGCACGGGTGGTGCCACGCATGTTGATCGTTGCCGCTGAAGGCGGTCCGGTCGTGGTGCCGGTGGACGAGGTAGACGGCATTCACGCCATTGACGAGCGTGAGCTGGAAGCCGCTTCTGCGTCCGGTACTCATGCCAACGCCCGTTTCACTCGCGGCGTTTTGCAATGGAAGGGCCGCAGCCTGCGTTGGCTGGACGAAGAAGAGTTGTTGTCGGCGGTGCACCGGAGCCTTACATGACGCCAGATCAAATGCGTGACGCCTCACTGTTTGAACTGTTCACGCTGGAAGCCGATGCGCAGACTCAGGTATTGAGTGCGGGCCTGCTGGCACTTGAGCGTAACCCGACCCAGGCGGATCAACTGGAAGCCTGCATGCGGGCGGCACATTCGCTCAAGGGCGCGGCGCGCATTGTCGGCGTCGATTTCGGGGTGAGCGTTGCGCATGTGATGGAAGACTGTCTGGTCAGCGCCCAGGAAGGCCGTCTATTGCTGCAGGCCGAGCACATCGATGCGCTGCTGTCCGGCACTGACCTGTTGATGCGTATCGCTACGCCAGGCGGTAACAGCGTCGGTCAGCCCGATATCGACAGTTATGTTGAAAGGCTCAACGCGCTGCTGGCGTCCGGTGCTGGCGCAGCGCGCACGGTCAATACGCCGCTGCCTGACCCTGCTTCGGACGCATTGCTGGCCAGCGCGATGCAGCAGCTTGAGTCTTCAGCCCAAGGGGCTGAGCCAATAATCAACCCTGCACCTGATCCGCTGCCAGCAGAGTCGCGTCCGCCATCCAGGCCCGCAGCCACGTCGGCGCCGGAACCGGAAGCACCTTTTACCCCCTTGCGTGAACGTCGAGTGGCCGAAGGCGGCGAGCGTGTATTGCGGGTCACTGCCGAGCGTTTGAACGGGCTGCTGGACATGTCCAGCAAATCGCTGGTCGAGACCCAGCGACTCAAGCCGCTGCTGGCCGGTATGCAGCGCCTCAAACGCTTGCAAAGCAGCAGCGACCGCGCGCTTGAAGTGTTGGGTGCGAGCTTTGGCGAAGAAGGCCCCCCGGCTGATGTGCAAAAAGCCCTGGAAGATGCACGCAACCTGTTGTCCCAGGCGCAACAGGTGCTGGTCCAGCAAACCGCAGAGCTGGATGAGTTTGGCTGGCAGTCGGCGCAGCGCGCGCAGCTGCTGTATGACACCGCACTGGCCTGCCGCATGCGGCCCTTCGCTGATGTGCTGAACGGTCAGGCGCGCATGGTCCGAGATCTGGGGCGTGAGCTGGGCAAACAGGTCCGCTTGCAGATCGAAGGGGAGAAGACCCAGGTCGACCGCGATGTACTGGAAAAGCTTGATGCGCCGCTGACCCATCTGTTGCGCAACGCGGTGGACCACGGCATCGAGTCGCCCGAAAAACGCGCGGCGTCGGGCAAGGACCCTGAAGGTCTGATTCGTCTGCAGGCATCGCATCAGGCTGGTTTGCTGGTCGTTGAGTTGAGTGACGACGGTGGCGGCGTAGACCTGGAGCGTTTGCGCCAGAGCATTGTTGAACGCAAGCTTTCGCCAGCAGAAACCGCCGCGCAGTTGAGCGAGGAGGAACTGCTGAGTTTTCTGTTTCTGCCGGGTTTCAGCATGCGCGACAAGGTCACGCAAATTTCCGGTCGTGGTGTCGGGCTTGATGCTGTGCAGCATATGGTTCGCCAGATGCACGGCAGTGTCGAGCTGCAGCAGTGGACGGGCGAGGGCAGTCGTTTCAGGATTGAAATGCCGCTGACGCTTTCAGTGGTGCGTAGCCTGGTGGTGGAAGTGGGCGGAGAAGCCTATGCCTTCCCTCTGGCCCATATCGAGCGCATGCGCGACTTGCAGCCGGATGATATTTTGCAACTGGAAGGGCGTCAGCACTTCTGGGATGAAGAGCGCCATGTCGGTCTGGTCTCGGCCAGTCAGTTATTGAATCGGCCGCCCGCCCAGAATGCCGGCGAAGCGCTCAAGGTTGTGGTTATTCGCGAGCGTGATGCAGTTTATGGCGTAGCCGTCGAACGCTTCATCGGTGAGCGTACGCTGGTGGTGATGCCGCTTGATGCGCGGCTGGGCAAGGTTCAGGATGTTTCGGCAGGGGCCTTGCTCGATGACGGTTCTGTGGTGTTGATCGTTGATGTAGAAGACATGCTGCGCTCGGTGGAAAAACTCCTGAATACCGGACGCCTTGAGCGTATTGACCGGCGCAACCGTCAGGTCGACCATGTGTCGCGCAAGCGGGTTCTCGTGGTCGATGACTCTTTGACTGTTCGCGAGCTGGAACGCAAGCTGCTGGTCGGTCGCGGTTACGAAGTGTCGGTCGCCGTGGATGGGATGGACGGCTGGAATGCCCTGCGTGCCGGGGACTTCGACCTGCTCATCACCGACATCGATATGCCGCGCATGGACGGTATAGAACTGGTGACGTTGCTGCGCCGTGATACTCGTTTGCAGTCATTGCCGGTCATGGTTGTTTCCTACAAGGATCGTGAAGAAGACCGACGCCGCGGCCTGGACGCCGGAGCGGATTACTATCTGGCCAAAGCCAGTTTCCACGATGATGCCTTGCTCGACGCTGTTGTCGAATTGATAGGAGACGCGCAAGGATGAAGATTGCCATAGTCAACGACATGCCCATGGCTATCGAAGCCCTGCGTCGCGCGCTGGCCTTCGAGCCCGCGCACCAGATCATATGGGTGGCGTCCAATGGTGCCGATGCGGTGCAGCGCTGCGTTGAGCTGACCCCGGACCTCATCCTGATGGACCTGATCATGCCGGTGATGGATGGCGTAGAGGCCACCCGCCGGATCATGGCCGAAACACCCTGCGCTATCGTCATCGTGACCGTCGACCGCGAGCAGAACATGCGCCGCGTATTCGAAGCGATGGGGCACGGTGCGCTGGATGTGGTGGATACGCCTGCCATCGGCGGTCCCAACCCCAAAGAGGCGGCGGCGCCCCTGCTGCGCAAGATACTCAATATCGACTGGCTGATCGGTCAGCGCGTCGGCCGAGAGCGCGTGGTGGCTGCGCCGAGATCGGAGCCGGCGAGGCGCGACAGGCTCGTTGCAATCGGCTCTTCGGCGGGCGGTCCCGCGGCGCTGGAGATCCTCCTGAAGGGGCTTCCGGTGAGCTTTCCGGCAGCGATCGTCCTGGTGCAGCATGTTGATCAGGTATTTGCAGCCGGTATGGCAGAGTGGCTGACTTCCGCTTCCGGCTTGCCCGTGCGATTGGCAAAGGAAGGCGAAACGCCGCAGCCCGGGGTGGTGCTGCTGGCCGGAACCAATCATCATATTCGTTTGCTCAAGGACGGTACGCTGGCGTATACCGCAGAGCCAGTGAATGAAGTCTACAGGCCCTCGATCGATGTGTTTTTCGAGAGCGTAACCCGTTATTGGAGTGGTGAGGCAGTCGGCGTTCTACTGACCGGCATGGGGCGCGATGGTGCGCAGGGACTCAAGGCAATGCGGGAGCGAGGCTTTCTGACCATCGCCCAGGATCAGGCCAGTTCTGCTGTGTATGGGATGCCCAAAGCGGCCGCAGCCATTGATGCTGCTGTTGAGATCCGTCCGCTGCCCGCCATTGCCCCTCGCTTGGTCGAGGTATTTACTCAATGACCGTTCAGGTGCATTCACCTGTGGTCGGCGATCAGGAGAAACACTATGCATGACCTGCAGACGGATGAGATCAAGACCCCGGATGAGAACACCGCCATGGTGCTTCTGGTTGATGATCAGGCCATGATTGGCGAGGCTGTCCGGCGTGGACTGTCTGGCCACGAATCGATCGACTTCCACTTTTGCGCCGACCCGCATCAGGCAATTGCCCAGGCTGTGCGGATCAAGCCGACCGTGATTCTTCAGGATCTGGTCATGCCGGGCCTGGACGGTCTGACGCTGGTTCGCGAGTACCGCAGCAACCCGTTGACCCGCGATATCCCGATCATCGTGTTGTCCACCAAGGAAGACCCGCTGATCAAGAGCGCCGCGTTCTCGGCCGGGGCCAACGATTATCTGGTCAAACTGCCGGACAACATCGAGCTGGTGGCGCGCATTCGCTACCACTCGCGCTCCTATATGACACTGCTGCAGCGTGACGAGGCCTATCGTGCCCTGCGAGTCAGCCAGCAGCAGTTGCTTGACACCAATCTGGTGCTGCAACGCCTGATGAACTCCGATGGCCTGACGGGACTGTCCAACCGCCGCCATTTCGATGAGTACCTGGAGCTGGAGTGGCGGCGTGCCACTCGCGATCAGGCGCAGTTGTCGCTGCTGATGATCGATGTCGACTACTTCAAGGCTTACAACGACAATTTCGGGCACCTGGAGGGCGACGAGGCCCTGCGTCAGGTGGCGAAAGCCATCCGCAACAGTTGCAGTCGCCCGTCGGACTTGCCCGCGCGCTACGGCGGCGAGGAGTTTGCCATGGTCCTGCCCAATACTTCTCCAGGCGGGGCGCGTCTGCTGGCTGAAAAACTGCGTCAGAGCGTGTCAGGCATGAATATCCCGCATATCGCTCCAACGCCTGGTTCCAGCCTTACCGTGAGTATTGGTGTCGCTACCCTGACGCCGCAGGTCGGGATGCACAGCCGCCAGCTGATTCTGGATGCCGACAAGGGGCTTTATCAGGCCAAGAACAACGGACGCAATCAGGTCGCGGCAGGCTGACGCCGCCAGTGGCCGGTAAAATAGGCCTCACAACGCCTGCTCGACGGGCTGCTTTCGTGGCCTTGCCTGGGGTATACTCGTCGGCTTTGAAAATTTCGCCTGCGAGTGCTGCCTACCATGGAAATCAACCCGATCCTAAACAGCATCAAGGATTTGTCCGAGCGCTCCGAAACCATTCGGGGGTATCTTTGACTACGATCACAAACATGATCGTCTGACCGAAGTCAACCGCGAGCTCGAAGATCCAAACGTCTGGAACAACCCGGCCTACGCTCAGGAACTGGGGCGCGAGCGCTCCCTGCTGGCGCAGATCGTAGAAACCCTGGACGAAATGTCCTCGGGTCTGGCCGATGCCAAAGACCTGTTGCTGATGTCTGCCGAAGAAGAAGACCAGGCCGCCGTCGATGACGTCGCTGCCGAAGTCGAGCGCCTGCGCGAATCGCTGGAAAAGCTCGAATTCCGTCGCATGTTCAGTGGCGAGATGGACCCCAACAACGCCTACCTGGACATCCAGGCCGGTTCCGGCGGCACCGAAGCGCAGGACTGGGCCAACATCCTGTTGCGCATGTACCTGCGCTGGGCTGACAAGCGCGGTTTCGACGCCACCATCATGGAGCTGTCTGCCGGTGAAGTCGCCGGTATCAAGGGCGCTACCGTGCACATCAAGGGCGAATACGCCTTTGGCTGGCTGCGTACCGAGATCGGCGTTCACCGTCTGGTGCGCAAGAGCCCGTTCGATTCCGGCAACCGTCGCCACACCTCGTTCTCGGCCGTGTTCGTTTCGCCGGAAATCGATGACAACATCGAAATCGACATCAACCCGTCGGACCTGCGCATCGATACCTACCGCTCCTCCGGTGCCGGTGGTCAGCACGTAAACACCACAGACTCTGCGGTACGTATCACCCACGTCCCGACCAACACCGTGGTCAGTTGCCAGAACGAACGTTCCCAGCATGCGAACAAGGACACCGCCATGAAAATGCTGCGGGCCCGTTTGTATGAGCAGGAAGTGCAGAAGCGCAACGCAGCGTCCCAGGCGCTCGAAGACACCAAGTCCGATATCGGCTGGGGTCATCAGATTCGCTCCTATGTACTTGACGCGTCGCGTATCAAGGACCTGCGGACCAATATCGAACGCAGCGACTGCGACAAGGTGCTTGATGGCGATATCGACGAATACCTGATCGCGAGCCTCAAGCAAGGGCTGTAAACCGTCAGCCGACACCTCAAGCCCCTCGTTGCAAGACGAGGGCGAACCTGTGATGGAATATTTAAAGACATGAGCGACCAACAACTCGACCCGCAAGCCCTGCAACAGGAAGAAAACACCCTGATCGCCCTGCGCAAGGAAAAGCTTGCTGCAGGCCGTGCCAAGGGTCAGGCCTTCCCCAACGACTTCCGCCGCGACAGCTACTGCAACGACCTGCAGAAACAGTACGTCGACAAGACCAAGGAAGAACTGGCAGAGGCAGCGATTCCGGTCAAGGTAGCCGGTCGCATCATGCTCAACCGTGGCTCGTTCATGGTGATCCAGGACATGACCGGGCGCATCCAGGTCTATGTCAACCGCAAGACCCTGCCTGAAGAAACCCTGGCTGAAGTGAAAACCTGGGACCTGGGCGACATCATTGCTGCCGAAGGCACCCTGGCACGCTCCGGCAAGGGCGACCTGTACGTCGAGATGACCACCGTTCGCCTGCTGACCAAGTCGCTGCGTCCGCTGCCCGACAAACACCATGGCCTGACCGACACCGAGCAGCGCTATCGCCAGCGTTACGTCGACCTGATCGTCAACGAAGACGTGCGCGAGACCTTCCGTGTGCGCTCGCAGGTTATCGCTCACATTCGCAGCTTCCTGATGAAGCGCGACTTCCTTGAAGTCGAAACGCCGATGCTGCAGACCATTCCCGGCGGTGCGGCAGCCAAGCCGTTCGAAACCCACCACAACGCGCTGGACATGGAAATGTTCCTGCGCATTGCGCCGGAGCTGTACCTCAAGCGTCTGGTGGTCGGTGGTTTCGAGAAAGTCTTCGAGATCAACCGCAACTTCCGTAACGAGGGCGTTTCGACCCGGCACAACCCCGAGTTCACCATGCTCGAGTTCTACCAGGCCTACGCTGATTACGAAGACAACATGGACCTGACCGAGGAGCTGTTCCGTGAACTGGCTCAACTGGTTCTGGGCACCACCGACGTGCCTTACGGCGACAAGGTGTTCCACTTCGGCGAACCGTTTGTGCGCCTGTCGGTGTTCGACTCGATCCTCAAGTACAACCCGGATCTGACCGCTGCCGATCTGCAGGACGTCGACAAGGCACGTGCCATTGCCAAAAAGGCCGGTGCCAAGGTGCTCGGCTTCGAAGGCCTGGGCAAATTGCAGGTGATGATTTTCGAAGAGCTGGTCGAGCACAAGCTGGAACAGCCGCACTTCATCACTCAGTACCCGTTCGAAGTCTCTCCGCTGGCTCGTCGCAACGACGAAAATCCGAGCGTAACCGACCGTTTCGAGTTGTTCATCGGCGGCCGTGAAATCGCCAATGCCTACTCCGAGCTCAACGACGCCGAAGATCAGGCCGAACGCTTCCAGGCTCAGGTGGCCGACAAGGATGCCGGTGACGACGAAGCCATGCACTACGACGCCGACTTCGTCCGTGCGCTGGAGTACGGCATGCCGCCCACTGCGGGCGAGGGGATCGGCATCGACCGGTTGGTGATGCTGCTCACCGACTCGCCTTCGATCCGCGACGTCATTCTGTTTCCGCACATGCGCCCGCAAGCGTAATCAATGAAAAAACAGCCGCCTTCAATGGGCGGCTTTTTTTTAGGTGTTTTTCAGGACGATTTAAAAAGGAAGCTGTCGTGACGATTGCCAGAGAAGGGGCCGCCGGAGTAGCGAGCGCGGTGGCCAAAAGTGTCAAGTATCAAGGCCGCAAGGCGGCCCGCGAAGGCAGTGAACAACGCAGGCAGGTCATTCTCGATGCGGCCATGCGTATCGTGGTACGCGACGGCGTGCGCGCTGTACGTCATCGCGCAGTGGCCGCTGAGGCCAGCGTACCGTTGTCGGCAACCACCTATTACTTCAAGGACATCAATGACCTGCTGACCGATGCCTTCGCCCAGTATGTACAGCGCAGTGCCGATTACCTGGCGCGGCTTTGGCAGAACACTGAAGGTATTCTGCGTGAGATGATGAGCCGTAGTTCGGGCAGCCCGACCGATCGATTTCGGCTGGCTGACGATATTGCGCGTATGGTGATGGAGCATATCCGGCATCAATTGCTGACCCGGCGCGACTACCTGATCGCCGAACAGGCGTTCTACCACGAAGCGCTGATCAACCCGCGTCTGACCCCGCTGGTGATGGCCCATCAGGAAATTCTGCTGCAGGGCAGTTGTCAGTTCTTTCAGGTGATTGGTTCGTTGCAGCCCTATCAGGACGCTCAGGTGTTGACGGGGCTTATCCGGCGCATTGAGTATCAAGGCCTGCTGCATGGCCCACAGCGTCAGGCGGACGAAGAAATGCTCTGTATTCTGACCCGGCAGATGCGTCTGGTTCTGGGGACGCCGCAGCCGGTTCGAGGGTGACTATACTTCGTTCGACGTGCTCTGGGTCGGCGGTTCAGACGGCTTGACGACCCTGCCAATTTCGATATTTTCCAGCGGTGGCGTGTTCTCATGCCGCCGAGCAGTAGCGAAACAGCCAGCCAAGGAGTACCGGTGGACGAGTATCAACAGACTATTCGTGCGTTATCGGATCGGATCGTCGTTGCACAGACGCCGATTCGCATTCTGGATGCAGTTAAATGGGATGAGACAGTTCGCAAGGAGTTTCTGGCCGCCAAGGGCAAGGCGCTTCCTGCCGTGGACCGTGCCTATTACGAAAACCGCCCGCTGGGCTTCGATTCGGTTGCCTTGAAACAAGAGTTTCAGAACATCGAGCGGGATGTCACGCGTCAACTGGGGCAGTTCAACCCGGTCGGGCAGATCATGCGCCGCATGTGCCGTGAGTACCGCATGGTGGTGCGTATGCTCGAAGCGCGTGGCACGCCTGACTTCGGGCTGATCTCGCAGGAGCTGTATGGCGCTGCGTCCGATGCCTTTCACGCCGGTGACCCGACGCTGGCCGATCTGGGCCTGATGCTCTCGGATTACCTGAACAACATCGCCGGGCGTGGTGATCTCAAGGACGAGCCGAAAACGCTCACGGCCAAGGACGCTGTTTCGCTGCTGCAATCGCGTTTGAATCGTGTGTTCGGTGAGGCCGAGGAGACCATTCGGGTTTTCGAGTCCGACGGTATCGTCGCCGACGCGGCCGCGGGTGCCGACTACATCAAGATCCGCACCGACGCGATGTTCAATGAGCGTGATGTACGGGCGCTGGAGGTTCACGAAGGGCTGGTACACGTCGGCACCACGTTGAACGGGCAAAACCAGCCGATCTGTACGTTCCTGTCCAAAGGTCCGCCCTCATCGACGGTCACTCAGGAAGGCCTGGCGATTCTCATGGAAGTCATCGCCTTCGCCTCCTACCCCAGCCGTTTGCGCAAGCTGACCAATCGTACCCGTGCCATTCACATGGCCGAGCAGGGTGCTGATTTTCTGCAGGTGTTCGAGTTTTACCGCGAGCAGGGCTTCGGCATGTCGGAGAGCTACGGCAACGCCAGTCGCGTATTCCGCGGCTCGGTGCCCAACGGCTTGCCGTTCACTAAAGACCTGTCCTATCTGAAAGGCTTCATCATGGTCTACAACTATATTCAGCTTGCCGTGCGCAAGGGCAAGCTCGAACAGGTGCCGCTGCTGTTCTGCGGCAAGACCACGCTGGAAGACATGCGCAGCCTGCGCCAACTGGTGGATGAAGGGCTGGTGGTGGCACCCAAATACCTGCCTGAGCAGTTCCGTGACATGAACGCGCTATCGGCCTGGATGTGCTTCTCCAACTTCCTCAACCACCTGAGCCTGGACCGTATCGAAGCGGACTACTCGAATATTTTGTAGGCCGAACTGACTATCGTGCCAATGCTCCGCGTTGGCACGCAGTGGGTGACGCTCCGCGTCACAAATCTGCGCCGCGCTGCACAGTCAGGATCGGACGCAGAGCGTCCAGAACGGCATTCCCACGCTGGAGCGTGAGGAACGATAATCTTGTAACTATCGTGCCATTGCTCTGCGCCAGCACGGCGGTGATGTGGCGATGAAAACAGCAAGGAAACCCCATTTGAAACTGCTCGGCATCTTCACCCTGTTCCTCGCACTCACCGGTTGCAGTTCGATGCTGTTCTACCCCGAGCAAGGTGTTCCGTTCACACCCGACAAGGCGCGCCTGCAGTATCAGGATGTGAACCTCACCGCCGCCGATGGTACGCGCCTGCATGGCTGGTGGCTGCCCGCGAAAGAGGGTGTACCGGTCAAGGGTACGGTGCTGCATCTGCATGGCAACGGCGGCAACCTGTCCTGGCATCTTGGTGGCGTCTGGTGGTTGCCCGAGCAGGGTTATCAGGTGCTGATGGTGGATTACCGCGGTTATGGCGAGTCGCAGGGCGAGCCGAGCCTGCCGGCGGTCTATCAGGATGTTCAGGCCGCTTTCGACTGGTTGAACACTGCACCGCAAGTGCAAGGCAAACCCCTTGTGGTTCTGGGGCAAAGCATTGGTGGAGCACTGGCGGTGCATTACCTGTCAGAACACCCGCAGGAGCGCTCGCGGCTCAAGGCGTTGGTGCTGGACAGCGTGCCGGCCAGCTACCGCAGCGTCGCGCGAAACTCGCTGAGCAAGTCGTGGCTGACCTGGCCGTTGAAGACGCCCTTGTCCTGGCTGATCCCGGAGGCCGACAGCGCCGTCAACGGCCTGCCACGATTGGCCGGCACACCGATGCTGATCTTTCACAGCATGGACGACACACTGGTGCCGCTCGCCAACGGCATCGAGCTGTACAAGGCGGCGCCTCCACCGCGGGTATTGCAATTGACCCGTGGCGAGCACGTACAGACGTTCGCCGACCCTCTCTGGCGTCAGGTGATGCTGCGCTATCTGGACGACCCGACGCATTTCAACGGCCTGCGTCGCCTTGCGCAAGTGCCCAACTATCCGACCCCAGCTACACCGCCAGCGCCATGAGTCGCGAGCGTAACGTCAACGGCATGATCCTCAGCGCTGTCGGTGCAGTCATCGGCACCGTCGGCTGCCTGTGGTTTTACGGCTATCTGCATTTTGCGAAGCCTGAAGATGCGCTATTGCTCAGTGAGTTCACCCTGCTCAAGACCGTGCCTGGCGAGGACTACAAGATCGCCGCGACGCCAGCGGACGAGGTGGCGCAATGCGTTGATGGCGTGCTGGTGCTGTTCGACACGTCGCGAAAGGGTTTGTCAGGCGTTTTGATTGATGACCACAGGCAAGCGGTGCGGTGCGTCGGCCAGCAGACGCCACAGCAATAAAGACGGCGATAATTTTCGGCATTAAAAAGCCCCGCCTGTATGCGCAGGCGGGGCTTGAGTGCAGCGGCTCAGTCGCTTATTTCATCGACGAGCGCGGTGCAACAGGCTGGTTGTCGTTGGAGATAGTAACTTCCACACGACGGTTCATGGCACGGCCCGAGTTGCTGGTGTTGTCAGCAACCGGATATTCCTTGCCGTAGCCCATGGTCACAACGCGCGCTGGATCTACACCCATACGTACCAGTGCCATGCGAACCGAATTGGCGCGGCGCTCGGACAGCGACTGGTTGTAGGAAGCAGAACCTGTGCTGTCGGTGTAGCCTTCAACGATCACTTTGCGATCAGGGTTTTCCTGAAGGAAAGCAGCCAGCTTGCCGATGTCGCCTTGAGCGGTCGGCTTCAGATCGGCCTTGTTGTAGTCGAACAGCACGTCACCGAACGTTACCAGCGTACCGCGTTCGGTCTGCTTGGCGTTCAGGCTGTTTTTCAGCGCAGCGATCTGAGCATCACGAGCTTCCAGGCGTGCCTTGGCGCGGTCAGCAGAAGCGTTCTGCAGAGCCGCTTCGGAGGTGCGCAGGGCAATGGTCTGCTTGGCCAGTTCTACGCGCTGGTTGGTCAGGTAAGACAGTTGGTCAACTTTCTTGACGTCATCATCGTTACGGAAAGCCTGTTCTGCCTTGGCCAGCCATTCACTGGCGTCCTTGGTTTCAAGCGCCGCGACTTTAGTGGCTTCCGGGTTGGTCTGCAGCGCGGTGAAGTTGCTGCGAGCCTGTTCCAGATTAGGGTTTGGCTTGGTTGCACAGGCTGCCAGGGCAACACTCATGGCCAGCAGAGCAGGGATCATCAATTGTTTACGCATAATATTGTCGTCCTTTAATCAGTTACGAATTCATGAAAACAGAAAGGGTTCAGGGCAATCACTGCACCTGACGCAGGCCTTCTTCACGGAGTTCGTTGACGCCCTGACGAGCATCCTGCACAGCCTTGGCAGCCTTGGCGGCCTGAGATTTGCGTTCTGCTACACGAGCGTCCCACTCGGCTTGTTCAGCCAGACGGCGAGCTTCGTCGTACTTGTGATCCTGCATGGCCAGATCAGCTTCTTTGAGCTTGTCCTGAGCCGACTTCATTTCCACCGCTGCGAATTCGGTACCGCCGGCGCTGACAGCGCTGTTGACGGCCGATTGCGAAACTGCATATTGCTCGGATGGCGGGTTACCTGCGCAACCGGCGAGGATAAAGGTGCTACCGAGCGCCAGCGCAGCCAGCTTGAGACCGCGCAGGCCTTTGAACTTGGTTTTGGCAGTTAAGGTGTTCATGGTGATCAACTCCATTGTCTGACTCCGAACGTGGTTATCCATGACAGTTGTTGCATCAAGTCCGGGCATGAGGTCGTACAACCGCCTGCTGCCTTTCGGGCTTTCCTGTAATGGTTAAAGGCTCCGACCTGCGCGGTTTTTGAATAGTTCAGATAAATATCTACTGCGTGGTCAGGAATTTTCAGGGGGCTTCAGAAAGCGGTCAGCATGTTGGTCGACATGTGAACGGACGTCGATGCAGAATTAATCAGGCACTGAGGTGCGGCTTTTTGTTGAACCATTTGTCCAATCGCAGGCTTTTGGTGCACTGTTGGCATGCGGATTTGAATTCACGTACGCCCGCGCTGTTTTGCGGGTACGCAACTGAGCCCAGACAAAAACCGGGAGAGGAACGATGGCCGATATCGATGCGCGTCTGCGCGAAGACGTTCACCTGCTGGGTGAGCTGTTGGGTAACACGATTCGTGAGCAACGAGGCGCTGAATTCCTCGACAAGATCGAACGTATTCGCAAGGGCGCCAAGGCGGGCAGGCGCGGTTCTGCAGAAGGTGCCGAGCAACTCAGCGCCAGTGTCGACGGGCTGGGTGATGACGAACTTCTGCCTGTGGCCCGCGCTTTCAATCAGTTTCTCAACCTGGCCAATATTGCCGAGCAGTATCAGCTCATGCATCGTCGTGACGATACCCAGCCTCTGCCGTTTGAGTCGCGGGTGCTGCCCGAGCTGCTTGACCGCCTGAAAACGGAAGGTCACACGCCTAAAGCTCTGGCGCGTCAGCTGAGCAAGCTGGAAATCGAGCTGGTGCTGACAGCTCACCCCACCGAAGTGGCACGCCGCACGCTCATTCAGAAATACGACGCGATTGCTGCGCAGTTGGCCGCGCTCGATCATCGTGACCTCAACAGCACCGAGCGCGCACAGATTACCTCGCGCTTGCAGCGTCTGATCGCCGAGGCGTGGCATACCGAAGAGATCCGGCGTATCCGGCCCACGCCGGTTGATGAGGCCAAATGGGGTTTTGCGGTTATCGAGCACTCCCTATGGCACGCCATTCCGAATTACCTGCGCAAGGCTGACCATGCATTGCACGCAGCCACCGGCCTGCATTTGCCTCTGGAGTCCGCGCCGATCCGCTTTGCCTCGTGGATGGGCGGAGACCGTGACGGCAACCCGAATGTCACGGCCGCGGTTACCCGTGAAGTGTTGTTGCTGGCGCGCTGGATGGCGGCTGACCTTTATTTGCGTGATGTGGATAACCTGGCCGCAGAGCTGTCGATGCAGCAGGCCAGCGACGCCTTGCGGGCCAGCGTCGGTGACAGTGCCGAGCCTTATCGGGCAGAACTCAAGCGTCTGCGTGAGCGCCTGCGCGCGACGCGCAATTGGGCCAATGCCTCATTGAGCGAGGCCTTGCCTGCGCCTGAAGCGGTGCTGCGAGACAACCGCGAGCTGCTGGACCCGCTGCTGCTGTGCTTCCAGTCGCTGCATGAGTGCGGCATGGGCGTGATTGCCGACGGGCCGCTTCTGGATTGCCTGCGCCGTGCCGTCACGTTCGGCCTGTTTCTGGTGCGTCTGGATGTCCGCCAGGACTCCAGTCGCCACTGTGCCGCGATGACTGAAATTACCGATTATCTGGGGTTGGGTCGCTACGAGGAGTGGGACGAGCAGACCCGCATCGACTTTCTGTTGCGCGAACTGAACAACCGCAGACCGTTGCTGCCAAGCTACTTCAAACCGGCAGCCGACACCGCAGAAGTGCTGGCAACCTGCAGGGTAGTGGCAGCAGCTCCGGCAGCTTCGCTGGGCTCTTACGTCATTTCGATGGCAGGTTCGGCATCCGACGTGCTGGCCGTGCAGTTGCTGCTCAAGGAATCCGGGCTGCAACGGCCGATGCGTGTGGTGCCGTTGTTCGAGACCCTGGCTGACCTCGATAACGCCGGGCCGGTGATCGAGACGCTGCTCGGCTTGCCGGGCTATCGCTCGCGTCTGCACGGCCCGCAGGAAGTCATGATCGGTTATTCCGACTCGGCCAAGGACGCGGGCACTACGGCGGCGGCCTGGGCCCAGTACCGCGCGCAGGAAAAGCTGGTGGAGATCTGTCGCGAGCAGCAGGTCGAACTGCTGCTGTTCCACGGTCGCGGCGGTACGGTTGGTCGTGGTGGCGGTCCCGCGCATGCGGCGATTCTGTCGCAGCCGCCAGGTTCGGTAGCCGGGCGCTTCCGGACCACCGAGCAAGGGGAAATGATTCGTTTCAAATTCGGCCTGCCGGACATCGCCGAACAGAACCTCAATCTCTATCTGGCAGCGGTGCTGGAGGCGACCCTGCTGCCGCCACCGCCTCCGCAACCAGCGTGGCGGACAATGATGGACCAGATGGCCGCTGACGGGGTCAGTGCCTATCGCGCGGTAGTGCGCGAGAACCCTGAGTTCGTCGAGTATTTCCGTCAGGCAACGCCCGAGCAGGAACTGGGGCGTTTGCCACTCGGCAGTCGCCCGGCCAAGCGCCGCGAAGGTGGCGTGGAAAGCCTGCGCGCCATTCCGTGGATTTTCGCCTGGACGCAGACGCGTCTTATGTTGCCCGCCTGGCTGGGTTGGGAAGCTGCGCTAAGCAAGGCTCTGGAGCGCGGCGAGGGTACGGTGCTGGCGCAGATGCGCGAACAGTGGCCGTTCTTCAGAACCCGCATCGACATGCTGGAAATGGTCCTCGCCAAAGCCGATTCGGACATTGCCCGACTCTATGACGAGCGTCTGGTCAGTGCTGAGCTGCAACATTTAGGCGCACAATTACGCGACCTATTGTCGCAGGCGTGCAATGTGGTTCTGGGGCTGACCGGGCAGAAGCAACTGCTGGCGCATAGCCCTGAAACGCTGGAATTCATCAGTCTGCGCAACACCTATCTCGACCCGTTGCATTTGCTCCAGGCCGAGCTGTTGTCCCGCTCCCGCAGTCGCGAAGCCAGTCTGGACAGCCCTCTGGAACTGGCGCTGCTGGTGTCTGTAGCCGGGATCGCTGCCGGTCTGCGTAACACTGGTTGAACACGCGCATTACTTTAATTGCCGGGCCGTTTTGGCCCGGCATTGGCAATGCCGGGTTTGCGGGCTGGCCTGCCGGAAACGTTGATACAGATCACGCCGCTCGACAATCGGGGCGCGCAAGCCGGTGCGCACGCGGTTAATGCGACTTTTGGCGGCTTGTGCGGCCTCGGTCGGCTGTGTATCTTGATCAGCCTTTCGGCCTGTTGGCCTGATTATTTTTAGATTGGCCCCCGAGGCGAATCCGTTGATTTCACTATAAAAATTTTGAGGAGCATGACGATGCGCGTGATTCTGCTAGGAGCTCCCGGGGCCGGTAAAGGTACTCAGGCAAAATTCATCACTGAAAAGTTCGGCATCCCGCAGGTTTCGACAGGCGACATGCTGCGCGCTGCAGTCAAGGCTGAAACCGAGCTTGGCCTGAAGGCCAAGAGCGTCATGGACTCGGGTGGTCTGGTTTCCGATGACCTGATCATTGGTCTGATCAAGGATCGTCTGGCCCAGCCGGATTGTGCGAACGGCGTTCTGTTCGACGGCTTCCCGCGCACCATTCCTCAGGCCGAAGCCCTGTTGAAAGCAGGTCTGGAAATCGACCACGTGCTGGAAATCGCCGTTGATGACGAAGAAATCGTCAAGCGCATGTCGGGCCGCCGGGTTCACGAAGGCTCTGGTCGCATCTATCACACCATCTTCAACCCGCCGAAAGTCGAGGGTATCGATGATGTGACTGGCGAACCGCTGCTGCAGCGCAAGGACGACGTCGAAGAGACCGTGCGCCATCGTCTGTCGGTCTACCATGCCCAGACCAAGCCGCTGGTCGAGTTCTACAGCAAGCTGGAAGCGAAGGATGGCAAGCCCAAGTGCAGCCATATTCCTGGCGTCGGCTCGGTTGAAGAGATCACTGCAAAAGTACTGGAAGCCCTGAAGTAAGACTTTCAGTCTGAACAATAAATGGCCCGCTTGCGGGCCATTTGTCATTTATACTGCTGCACTTTTTCACCCTGACCATGACGGAAACACCGATGACCACCTTGCTGGCCCTGGACACCGCCACTGAAGCCTGCTCGGTCGCTTTGCTGCACGATGGCAAAGTGCTGAGCCACTACGAGGTGATCCCGCGCCTGCATGCCCAGCGGCTGCTGCCCATGATCAAAAGCCTGATGGCCGAGGCGGGCATTGCGATGTCGGCGCTGGATGCCATCGCGTTCGGGCGCGGCCCTGGCGCTTTCACCGGCGTGCGCATTGCCATTGGTGTCGTGCAAGGTCTGGCGTTCGCGCTGGAGCGCCCGGTATTGCCTGTTTCCAATCTTGCCGTGCTGGCCCAGCGTGCCTTTCGTGAGCATGGCGTGTCCCAGGTGGCATCGGCCATTGATGCGCGCATGGATGAGGTGTATTGGGGTTGCTATCACGAGACAGCCGGGGAGATGCGTCTGCTCGGCAACGAGGCGGTCATGGCGCCCGAGTTGGCGACACTGCCTGCGCACACCAGTGGACAATGGTTTGGAGCCGGTACTGGCTGGGGCTATGCCGAGCGCATCCCGGTCAGTCTGGCCGGTCATGACGCAGGCATGCTGCCCCATGCGCAGGACTTGCTGACGCTGGCGTCCTTCGCCTGGGCGCGTGGCGAAGCCCTGCCGGCAGACGACGCCCAGCCGGTCTATCTGCGCGATAAGGTTGCAACGCCCAAAGCGCGTTGATGTGATTGGCTTCAAGGCACGCCACAGTGTTCTGCTGTCGTGCCTGTCCAAGTCATACTATTCCGTCTATAGCTGGAAAAATATCAATTCGCCATCTACCGTTTATCGTCTGAATGGTCTTTAATCTCATTTGGCGAAAACAATTTGCAATATGTGTGGTCTAGTTATCGTTAAGCAATTTGCGAACTACAAGGCAGTAACGCTAAATTGCCACTATCGACGCCGAGTATATAATTGATGCGCATAGACGGAACCTCATCACGCTCTTACCCCATCAAGCGAAAGCCGCAGAAGACGCCTTCGACCGTTGAAGGTTCTTTCGAGGAAGTCGTAGTTGATGCCGAGTTGCCGCCGCCTCCGGCGCAGGCTCGTCGCGATGCGGGTGATTCACCGATTGGCAGCACTGCCAACGTGCCTGCGCGTCCACAAGACATCATTTTCCCGCGCTCCATGAGCTCTCGTGTCGCTCACGCGCTGGCCAGCTACCTGACCACCGCCAGCTTTGTCGATTGGGACCTTGAAGTATCGGGGCTCGATCTTCACGTTTGACCGTGTCTCGCCTGCCTTACTACCTAGGTTGTCCGTCATGGAGTGAAAACGCCTGGCGCGATTCGCTGTATCCCGAAGATGCCCGCCCGAATGATTTCCTGAATCTCTACACTCAGGTATTCAACGCTGTCGAAGGCAACACCACATTTTACGCCCGTCCCGCCGCCACTACAGTGCAGCGCTGGGCAGAAACGATGCCCGATGATTTTCGTTTCACCGCCAAATTCCATAAAGACATCAGTCATAACGGCGACCTTCGTGAGCAGGTGGGCGCCGCTGAGGAATTCATCCGTCTGCTTGCGCCTCTGGGTGGGCGGATCGCACCGTTCTGGCTGCAGTTGCCCGCCAGCTTTACACCGCAGCGTCTGGCCGAGCTGGCCGGTTTTCTTGATGAACTCAATGTGCCGCTCGCCGTAGAAGTACGCAACATCGCGTTTTTCATGAAGGGTGATGAAGAGCGCATGCTCAATCGCCTGCTGCTGGATCGAGGCGTCGAGCGCATCTGTCTCGACTCCCGGGCATTGTTCAGCTGTGTCTCGAGCGATCCCGCAGTCCTGCACGCGCAATCGAAAAAGCCCAAGGTGCCGCCTCGTCCTGCTGCGCTGACGCTGTTTCCCCAGGTCCGTTTCATCGGCGGTCCTGACCTGGAGGCCAATGATCAGTTTTTGGTGCAGTGGGTGGAAAAGGTCGCCGTGTGGATCGAAGAGGGGCGCACGCCTTATGTCTTCCTGCACACCCCTGACAACATCAAGGCTGCCGAGCAGGCCATGCGCTTTCACCAGCAACTAATGGCGCGATTGCCTGGCTTGCCGGCATTGTTCGAGCTGGATCGCGGGCCTCAGGTGGAACAGTTGGGCTTGCTCTGAGGTCTTCCAGGTGTGGGTTGACAGAGCCCGACCTTGTGGAGAGCCCGCTAATGGATTCGCAACTGCGCTGTTTGCTTGCCATTTACAAACCCTTCTTCAAATTCACCCCTGTTGTCTGGGGCATGGGCTGAGCATGCGTGTGCTTCTGGTATTCCTGCTGATCTGTGCAATGGGGGCGTTCGCAGTCTGGCGCGGCTGGGTCGATGTACCTGCGCGCTGGAACCCCTGGGCGCCGCTGGATGTGCGGGCCGAGCCCAACTTTCTGACGTCTTACAAGCTGTCACGACTGCAGAACGACCCTGCGCTGTGCGACCAGGTGCTGAGTACGTCCGGGCTGCGTTTCAGTCGTCAGGCCGACAGTGAACCTTCTGCTCGCTGCCCTCTGGAAAATACCCTGCGCATTCAGGGCGGCGACGTGGCGTTGAGCAGCAGCTTTTTGGCCAGTTGCCCATTGGCGGTGGCCTATGCGCTGTTCGATGTCCACACCTTGCAGCCCGCTGCCCAAGCGGTTTTCGGCCAGCGGGTAGCGCGGATAGATCACTTGGGCAGCTTTGCCTGCCGCAACATCTACAACCGCGCCAACGGCCGACTAAGTCAGCACGCGACCGCCAATGCACTGGATATGGCAGGTTTTCGCCTCGCAGACGGTCAGCGCATCGGGGTTCTTAAGGATTGGGACGACGAAGGGGACAAGGGGCGTTTTCTGAGGCTGTTACGTGACGGCGCCTGCAAAAACTTCAGTACGGTGCTCGGGCCTGAATACAACGCGGCGCATCGCGATCATTTTCACGTCGACATGGGGCGCTGGTCGGTGTGTAGGTAGCGAGCCTGAAGAGCGTTGGGGCTTATGCCGCCATCCGCAGATTCTGCAGGATCAGCGGGCGAGCCCAGCCGTTCTCGTAGTCGAACTGGCGTTGTTGGGCAGCAATGGTCTGCTCATCCAGGGGCAGGGCAGGCTTGTCGGCCAGTTCCCATTCGAATTCGGCGATTGGCAGGTGCAATGGGCGCGGTTGAGGGCCGGGGCCCGGGTTGACGCTGTCGCTGTACGGGTTCAGAACGGTAGGGCGTACCCAGTGGCTCTCGAATTCCAGATGACGTTGTTGTTCAATCAGCTCAGCCATGCTGAAGGGCTCGGCAGGCGGCGGCAGCAAGTCAAGGTCGAACTCGGCAATTGGCAGGAACAGCGGCTCAGGTGGTTTGACCTCGGTGTCGGTGACCGGGCAGGCCCGTTGCTCGACAATCTTACTCAGGGTTTTTGCGCCAGCGACCGGTTCGCCTGTTTCAACATCCACTTCAACGGCCGTCGGGTGCACCGGCACTGGAGTGCTTTCGCTGACCTGATCCGCCATCGCTCGGGCAAATGCATCCGACCACAGCTGCGTCACACCACCCAGTGTGCGGCTGTTGCGAACGCTAAAGTCGCCTGAGTGCGACAAATAGCCGATGGATGATTGAACAATCTCTGACATAGCGATCAGTACTGGCCTTGGGTCTGGCAAAATGCCGGATACTTGGTTATCGGCAGACTTTGCCGATCATTAACAATTTTTGAGTGTGTAGACGCAATGATTGAGCAGCAAGCAGGCAGTCGTATCCGGGTCGAAGCGCTCGCGGTCGCAGGACAGGAGCAGGCGGAGCGTTGGGCGCAGCGTCTGGGCCTGCCGTTGCACGACGCGGAAGCTGATTTTGCCTTGCAATCAACCGACGATGGCCTGCAATTGCAGCAGTTGGGCGACGATGCGCCTGGCGCTGTGCGAGTTGATTTTGTCGAGGGTGCAGTGGCACATCGTCGTCTGTTTGGCGGTGGCACCGGGCAAATGATTGCCAAGGCCGTCGGTATTCAGCCAGGCGTTCGTCCCAGCGTGCTGGATGCCACGGCAGGTTTGGGCAAGGATGCGTTCGTGCTGGCGAGTCTTGGTTGTGAGCTGAGCCTGATCGAGCGTCAGCCGATTATTGCTGCACTGCTGGAAGACGGTCTGGCGCGCGGACGCGATGATCGTGATGTGGGTTCGATCGTTGCCCGGATGCATTTGTTGACCGGCAACTCCATTGAAATCATTCGTGGCTGGACAGCGGAGCCGCCGCAGGTCATTTACCTCGACCCGATGTTCCCGCATCGGGAAAAAACCGCTCTGGTCAAAAAGGAAATGCGCCTGTTCCGGCCTCTGGTCGGCGATGACATGGATGCGCCTGCGTTGCTGGAAGCGGCTCTTGCGCTTGCCACTCACCGTGTTGTGGTCAAACGCCCGCGCAAGGCCCCGTGCATTGACGGGCCCAAGCCAGGTTATGCGCTGGATGGAAAATCCAGCCGCTACGACATCTACCCGAAGAAGGCCTTGAAGCCTAAGGCAGTCACAGACGATAGCGGTGCATAGCGCCTGTAGCGTAGACGGCCTGAGCCCGAATCAAACGCAGATGCGCCCGTGAGTACAGGCGCACCCTGCACTCAAAGCGCGCCAAATACCTTCTTCGCCAGGCCTGTAGCGGCCGCCGCCGGGTTGGCGCGAATACTTTCTTCCTGTTTTGCAATCATCTCGAACAGCCCGTTCAGCGCTTGTTCGGTCACGTAGCTTTCAAGGTTGGCATTTTTGCTGTCCAGCGCGCCAAATGCCGCCGCCTTGCCAGCGAATGCGTTGTACTTCTGTGCCAGACCGACTTGATCGGTGGATTTCTTGACGATAGGCAGGAACTTGGCGCGGATCTGTTCGCGGCTGGTGCTGTTGAGGTACTGGGTGGCCGAGTCCTTCCCGCCGCTTAAAATGGCCTTGGCGTCGGTCACGCTCATCTTTTTCACGGCGTCTACCAACAACGCCTGAGCCTGAGGCACTGCAGCTTCGGCGGCCTGGTTCATGCTGGTTTCCAGCTGATCGACCTGAGCACCCATGCCGAGCATTTTCATTTTTTTCGCGACCTGACCGAGTTTGCCTGGCAGCTCGATACGCACCGCTTCATTCTTGCTGAAACCGCCGGGAACACCGAGCTGTTTGACCGCGACCTGTGCGCCTTGGGTCAGCGCGTCTTTGAGACCACCGGTCGCATCCGATTGCGAGAGGTCGTTCAGCGACAGGGCGAAGACGTTGGCCGACAGCAGCAGACCGGCGCATAGACCAGCGAAGGTGAACGAAAAGCGAGGCATGAGAGCGTCCTTGTGAGAAGTGGGTACGGGATCAAGCGTATCAGGAACTTGCGGTATCCACCCGAAGCCCGAAAGGAAACAGTGCTGTTTAGTGCCGATGGAAATGATGCGGTGCGCAGCAACAAAAACATCAACGGCGCGCTGAAAACGCGCCGTTGATGAAAGCCTTTGCAGCGAAGAACAATCAACCGTTCACTTGAATGACCTTGATCTTCAGACCGCTCTGGTCCTGCGGCATAGCCCAGTTCAAACGGCAATGGCACTTGCTGGGTAATCTGTTTTTCGCGGGCTTCACTTACCAGGGGTTCGCTGGACATTTCAATTTCTTATTGAGTGTGATGAGTACCAGTCATGGGTACAAACCACACCTTAGCAGCGGCCGGGGAGCATAAAACACGTGTCTAAAGATCCCCGGCTAATTGCGGAAAAGCCCTACGCTACCCCTTCACCATTTCCCGCATCCTGCTCTTCTTCATTGCTGTGTAACGCCACTTGCCGTATCGACAGACGGATTTCGGCCGGCAACACCCGCTTGGCCGCACCTTCTGCCAGTTCGCCCAGCATCGGGTGATAGCTCAGCTTGCCGGCGCTGTCCTTGCGCAGCACGCCCAGGTCCAGCAAGGTCTGGATGAAGTGCCTGAATAGACTCTTGTCGAAGAACTCTGGTGCATTAAGGCCATGCAGAATAGACAGGCGCTGGGCCATGACCGTGCACAGGTCTTCCAGCTGTTCGGCGCTCAATGTGTTCTGTCCACTGTTGAGTAACAAGGCGATTGCCATGTAGAAGCGCTGCAGGGTCTGCGCGATGGCCCGTGACAACAGGGTCAGCAGCACGAACTCGCGGGAGCTGGGCTCCGGACGCACATAGACGTCCTTTTTGAAGCGCAGCAAGCCTTGCTCGACGAACGCAGCCAGCCATTGATCGACCACCTCATCCAGCTCGCTCAGCGGCCAGCGAATGAACAGTTCCGATTGCAGGAATGGATACAGCGCACGTGTGTAGCGCAGAATCTGGTCGCGGCTCATGCGCGACGAGCTCTGGAAAAAGCTGGCCAGCAGTGAGGGCAGGGCAAAGATGTGCAGGACGTTGTTGCGGTAGTACGTCATCAGGACTGCATTCTGTTCGTTGAGGTACAGAATTTTGCCCAGTGCATCTTTTTGTTCGGCGAGCAGGTCCATGCCTTTGACGTGCTCGATCAGTGAGCGCCCGTCGCCTTCCGGCAATGTGGTGTGTGGTGAGTAAGGTACGGCGCGCAGCAACGTCAGGTAGAGGTCGAGAACACGCTCCATGGCCTGATCGTCCAGCGCCAGCCTTTGCGTTGACAGCAAGGCCACAGCAACCAGGTTCATCGGATTGACGGCGGCGGCTTCATTCAGGTGCTGGGCCACACGCTCACCCAGCCGATGAGTGGTTTCGCTCAGCCATTCCGGGCGAAATTGCGGTGCCAGCGCCTGTTCGCGCCAGTCCGGTTGTTCGCCGTCAAGGAATTCGGCCAGCTTGATGGGGGCGCCGAAGTTCACCGATACCTGGCCGAAACGCTGCTTCAGCGCACCGATGACTTTGAAGATGTCGAAGATCGACTCTTTCTTCTTGGTCGCTCCGCGCAATTCGCCCAGATAAGTACGGCCTTCCAGCACGCGCTCATAGCCGATGTACACCGGAACGAACACAATCGGCATCCGCGAGTTGCGCAGGAAGCTGCGCAGGGTGATGGCGAGCATGCCGGTTTTGGGCTGCAACATTCGCCCGGTCCGCGAGCGACCGCCTTCGACAAAGTATTCGACCGGGAAACCCTTGATGAACAGCGTGTGCAGGTACTCGGTGAAAACCGCTGTATACAGCGGGTTACCCTTGAATGTGCGGCGCATGAAAAACGCCCCGCCACGGCGCAGCAGGCTGCCGACGACCGGCATGTTCAGGTTGATGCCGGCAGCGATGTGCGGCGGCGTGAGCCCGTTGCGAAACAACAGATAGGACAGCAGCAGGTAATCGATATGGCTGCGGTGGCAAGGGACGTAAATGACTTCATGCCCTGGCGCCACTTCCTGCACGCCTTCGATGTGGCTGACTTTGATGCCGTCGTAAATCTTGTTCCAGAACCAGCTGAGGACGACTTCCATGAAGCGGATGACGGAATAGGTATAGTCCGAGGCGATCTCGTTGCCGTAGCTCAGCGCCCGGTCCCGTGCCTTGTCCTGGGTGATGTTCTCCCGTTCGGCTTCTTCGATGATCGCCTGCTTGACCAGCGGCTCGTCCAGCAGTCCTTTGACCACCGTGCGCCGGTGCGAAACGTCCGGGCCGATGACCGCGCTTTTCAGGTTGCGAAAGTGCACGCGCAGCAGACGCTGGGTCATGCGCAGGGTCAGTTCGTAACCTTTGTTTTCACCCACCAGCTCGCGGATGTGAATGGGCGCGGAAAACTGTACACGGGTCTTGCGGCCCAGAATCAGGATGCTGACCAGACGGCGCAACCGGCCGGTTACCGCCCAGCTGTCGGCGAACAACAGTTTCCAGGCGCTGGACTCGCGGTCTGGCGACTGGCCCCAGAACACGCTGACCGGGATGATCTGCGCATCTTCGCCGGGGTTCTGGCTCACGGCTGCGACCAGACGTTCCAGTGTCGGCGGTGCGCCGCGCTTGTCCTGGCGGCCAAGCCAGTCAGGTGCCGGGGTCAGGTAAAAGAATGCAGCTGGCTCTATCAGGTTGCCGACCGCTACCGACAATACGGGGCGAGGCAGGCCAGCCTTGCGACATTCTGTGTCGATCACCGCCAGATCGCTTATAGACGGCGACTGCAGGGCATAGAACACCGGACGGCTACGGTCCAGGTTGAGCGTAAAAGACGACTGATTGATGGTTTCCGAGCGCACCCAGAGATACAACAATCGGCGCAGGGTGCCGAACACAAGACGACGGAACGGAGAACGGGTCATACGGCTTCTGCTGAGTAAGGGACGGGCGACTGCCCGAGATGGGTGTCAGTGTGACGTATCCCGAAGCGATCGGCAAAAAGCCTGGTGTCTGTAGAAGAGTAAAGACTGAGCGGCCACCTTCGAGAGCCGCGACGGCACATCCTGATACCGTCGCTGCGAAAGGCTTACGAAGTGCGCCAGGTGATTTCTTCCTCGCCGTCGGCACTCACGCGTATCCAGCGGTCGGCAGTCTCGTCGCTTTCTTCTTCAACCCAAGTGCCCGGGGCGCAACGTACTTCGACGTTCAAGGCCTTGAATGCCGCACGGGCGCAGGCGATGTCGTCTTCCCACGGGGTCTGATCGCTGTCCAGATGCAGACTGTTCCATTTGCCGACTGCTCTGGGCAGCCAGGTTACGGTCACATTGCCGGCCTTGCACTTCCAGGTCTGGCCTTTCTGGTTCCAGTCGCTGCACGGGCCCAGGGCGACGCTCAGCCATTGGGCGATGGCCTTGTGGTCGACGTCTTCGTCTTTCAGGTAAATCTCGATATCGGGTTGGCGCATGGGTGCCTCTGTTGAATGCTTATTGCAGCACGAAATAATCGTAGCGCATGGAAACGGTGACCTTGAAAGGTCCTGATTGCTCAATGACGGCAGTCCGTCGCTCGGCGCTGGCGCGCCACCCGTGAGGCGTCATGGCCAGCAGATCGGCACGGGACTGGCCGTCGATCAGCTTCAGCGTATAGCGCAGGGTTTCGCTGTGTTGCAACTGCATGCCGTGTGGCACCAGAGACAGGTGCTTGTCGTCGGCATAATCGCGGACCTCATCGTAAAGCTGCTGACGCAGCTCCATGAGATGTTCGCTGGTCGGACCAACCCTCATCAGTCCGCCGCCTGGCGTCAGCAAGCGTTTGGCTTCAAGCCAGTCCAGCGGGCTGAACACACTGGCCAGAAACTGGCAGCTGGCATCCGGCAAGGGTACACGGGCCATGCTGGCAACCATCCAGGTCAGCCTGGGATCACGACGGCAGGCACGTTTCACGGCTTCGCGGGAGATGTCCAGCGCATAACCGTCGGCGTGGGGCAAGGCCTCGGCTATTTGCGCTGTGTAATAACCTTCGCCGCAGCCGATGTCCAGCCAGTGCGCGGGGCAGCGCTCGGCGGCCAGTTCAGCCAGCCGCCGGGCTACCGGGGCGTAATGCCCGGCGTTGAGGAAGTCCCGCCGTGCTTCGACCATGGCCTGATTGTCGCCGGGGTCGCGGCTGTTCTTGTGCTGCACCGGCAACAGGTTCAGATACCCCTGACGTGCACGGTCGAAGCGGTGGTAGGCCGGACATACCACGCCGTTGTCGGCGGTACTGAGCGGCGCAGAGCAGATCGGGCAGGTCAGCATCAGGCGAGCAACTTGACCAGGGTCTGGTAGTAGATCTCGGTCAGCACATCGAGGTCGCTGGCCAGAATCCGCTCGTTGACCTGATGGATCGTTGCGTTGACCGGGCCCAGCTCAACCACTTGCGTACCCAGGGTTGCGATGAATCGGCCGTCGGAGGTTCCGCCGCTGGTCGAGGCTTTGGTGTCGCGGCCCGTGACGCTTTTGATGCTGGACGACACGGCATCCAGCAATGCGCCCGGCTCGGTCAGGAACGGCAGGCCGGACAGCGCCCAGTTCACATGCCAGTCCAGCTCATGCTTGTCGAGGATAGCGGCGACACGCTGCTGCAAGCCTTCGACGGTCGACTCGGTCGAAAAGCGGAAGTTGAAAACCGCTACAAGATCGCCCGGGATGACGTTGGTTGCACCCGTGCCGGCGTTCAGGTTGGAGATCTGGAAGCTGGTCGGCGGGAAGAAATCGTTACCGTGGTCCCAGTGCTCTGCGGCGAGTTCGGCAAGTGCCGGCATTGCTAGGTGAATAGGGTTCTTCGCCAGATGCGGGTAAGCCACATGGCCCTGTTTGCCGCGCACGGTGAGGGTGGCGCCCAGCGAGCCGCGACGCCCGTTCTTGACCACATCGCCCACCAGCGTAGTGCTCGAAGGTTCTCCGACGATGCACCAGTCCAGACGCTCCTTGCGCGCTGCCAGACGTTCGACGACAGCCTTGGTGCCGTGGTGCGCCGGGCCTTCTTCGTCACTGGTGATCAGGAATGCCACCGAACCCTTGTGATTCGGGTGATCGGCTACAAAGCGCTCGGCGGCCACGAGCATGGCTGCCAGGCTGCCTTTCATGTCTGCTGCGCCGCGTCCGCAGAGCATGCCGTGCTCGTCGATCAACGCATCGAACGGGTCGTTCTGCCAGTTCTCCACCGGACCGGTAGGAACCACGTCCGTATGACCTGCGAAACACAGTACCGGGCCGTCGGTAGTGCCGTGAGTGGCCCAGAAGTTATCGACGTCTTCGATACGCATGGGCTCCAGCTTGAAGCCGGCATTGCCCAGGCGTTGCATCATCACTGCCTGACAGTCCGCATCGACCGGCGTCACTGACGGGCGGCGGATCAGATCGCAGGCAAGTTGAAGGGTGGGCGACAGGTCGGTAGGGGCAGTCATGTACAGAACTCCGGTAGCAAGACTTTGGGCGCGAAAAGGCGGATATCTTAAAGCAAAACGACGACCTGGGGCCGTCGTTTATTGTGCGCTGTGGATAGGTCAAGCAGTCGACAGGGGAGGGCGGGTCGTGCGAGCAGACAGGACGGCAATAATGATGGCTGCCAGATAAGGGATTAATTGTGCGAACAGCATGGCTATCCAGAATCTCAGGCCCGGACCGGAAGTCTCGTCTCTTATTTGCTCGCGGCTCGGACAAATATGTTTGTAGAGGCTTTGTGCGGAGCGAAAGGGGTTATATGAGAGGCCCGAGATAGTTTCTGCCCCGTCAGCCCTGATTTCGACGGGGCGACAAGCCGGGTGCCTTAACCCCCGACAAACCCCTATAATGCGCGCCGGTTTTTGAGGTATTGATCATGAGCGCAGAAGATCCACGTTTCGCTGGCATCGCCCGTTTGTACGGCATTGACGGGCTGGCGCGCCTGCGCGCGGCTCATGTGGCGGTGGTCGGTATCGGCGGCGTGGGCTCGTGGGCGGCCGAAGCCATGGCGCGCAGTGGCGTCGGCGAGATTTCGCTGTTTGACATGGACGACGTCTGTGTCAGCAACAGCAACCGCCAATTGCATGCACTGGACAGCACAGTCGGTCGGCCGAAGGTCGAAGTGATGGCCGAGCGGATTCGCGCGATCAATCCTGATTGCATCGTGCATGCGGTGTCTGATTTCGTGACCCGCGATACGATGGCTGAGTGCATCACCCCGGACATGGATTTCGTGATCGACTGTATCGACAGCGTCAACGCCAAGGCAGCACTGATTTCGTGGTGCAAACGGCGCAAGATCCAGATGATCACCACCGGTGGGGCCGGTGGGCAGATCGATCCGACCCTGATTCAGATCGCCGACCTGAACCGCACGTTCAACGATCCGCTGGCCTCCAAGGTACGTTCCACCTTGCGTCGCGACTATGGCTTTTCACGCACGCCGAACCGCCACTACAGCGTGCCTTGCGTGTTTTCCAGCGAGCAACTTCGCTACCCCAAGCCTGATGGCAGCATTTGCCTGGAAAAGAAGTTCGTCGGTGAGGGCGTAAAGCTCGACTGTGCAGGCGGCTTCGGCGCGGTGATGATGGTCACTGCCACGTTCGGCATGGTCGCCGCCACGCGTGCAGTGGACAAGCTGGTTGCAGGTGCGCGACGGCCTTCAGAGCGGGTCAAGCCAGCGGTTGCAACGCCCGATCAGGCTTGAGTCAGCTTGCGCATCTGCTGCAGTACGGCATTCAGGCCGTTGCTGCGTGACGGCGAGAGCTGGCGACCAAGGCCTAACTGACTGAACCAGTCAGGCAAGTCCACGGCTTCCAGCTCCGGGGCCGACAGACCGTTAACGCGGGCCAGCAGCAGCGCCACCAGACCGCGAATCAGCCGGGCGTCGCTGCTGGCCCGGAACAGCCAGGCACCTGCGCTGACTTCGCCGGTCAGCCAGACCTTGCTTTCGCAGCCGTGTACCAGATTGTCGCCCGTCTTTTCTTCATCGCTCAACGAGGGGAGGCGATCCCCCCATTGCATGAGCAGGCGTGCACGCTGTTCCCAGCTCTGTGGCTGGGAAAAACTGTCGAGCGCGGTCTGCGCCAATGCGGGAAGGCTCATCGAAGCAGCTCCAGTGCCTGATCCAGTGCGCTGAAAAACCGCAGCAAGTCATCTGAATCATTGTAGAGCGCCAGCGAAACACGAATTGCGCTGGGCAGGCCGAGCGTATCGAACAGTGGCATCGCGCAGTGACGACCAGCGCGCACGGCAATACCCTGTTCGGTCAGTAGATGAGCCAGATCGGCGCTGTGTATGCCGTCCACGACGAAACTGGCCAGTGCCAGGTCGGGTGAGCCTAATACCTGAATACCTTCACGTCTTTGCAGGCCTTCAAGCAGGCGACGGTGCAGATTTACTTCATGTTCCGCGACCGCCTGATGATCAAGGCTTTCCAGGTAAGCCAGCGTAGCGCCCAAACCGATCACGCTGGCGATGGGCGGGGTGCCCGCTTCAAAGCCCAGCGGTGCCGGGCGAAATTTCGCGTGTTGATAATCGGTGGTTAGCACCATCTCGCCGCCGAACTGCCAGTGCGTCAGGCTCGGTAGCGCGTCGTTGCGTCCATACAGCACACCAAGCCCTTCAGGGCCATAAAGCTTGTGGCTGGAAAATACATAAAAGTCGCAGCCCAGTGCCTGTACATCATGGCGCCCATGCACCACACCTTGTGATCCGTCCACCACCGTGAGCGCACCTTGCGCCTTCGCCAGTGCGATAAGGCGGGCAAGCGGCTGCCAGGTGCCGAGCACGTTGGACAACTGACTGACTGCGAGCAGGCGCGTGCGAGGGCCGATCAGGCTGGCCGCAGCATGGCAGTCGATCACGCCATCGGGATCGAGTGGCAGTATCACCAGTTTCAGGCCGCGGCGCTGAGCCAGTTGCTGCCACGGCAGCAGGTTGGCGTGATGTTCCAGTGCGCTAATGGCGATCTCGTCGCCCGCAGTGAAACTATGCTCCAGCCCATAGGCCAGCAGGTTGAGCGCAGAAGTGGCTCCGTGGGTAAAGATGATTTGTCCGCTCTCGCCAGCATTCAGCCAGTGCGCGGCCTTGCCACGGCTGGCTTCGAACGCCTGGGTGGCGTGTGCGCCCGGCAGATGCTGGGCACGATGCACGTTGGCGGCACCGTTGACGTAGTAATGAGTCAGGGCATCGATCAGCGCCTGGGGTTTTTGCGTGGTGGCGGCGTTGTCCAGATAGGTCTGGCCTTGCCGTTGCAGGGCGGCGATAGCGGGGAAGTCGCCACGCCAGGGAGAAATGAGGGGCATTGTTCGTCCAGCGTGTGGAGGCGGGTTCAAGTCCGCAGCCTTGAACCCGCACACAGCATCAGTTATGAGCGTGCAGTGCTTCGTTCAGCTCGATGGCCGACTTGTGGGTTTTGCATTCCACTGCGCCGGTCTGCGAGTTGCGACGGAACAACAGGTCGTTCTGACCTGCCAGCTCGCGTGCCTTGACGATCTTGACCAGTTCGTTGTTTTCATCGAGCAGCGCGACCTTGGTGCCGGCTGTCACATACAGACCCGATTCCACGGTATTGCGATCACCCAGCGGGATACCGATGCCGGCGTTGGCACCGATCAGGCAGCCTTCGCCAACCTTGATGATGATGTTGCCGCCACCCGACAACGTGCCCATGGTCGAGCAGCCGCCACCCAGATCAGAGCCCTTGCCGACGAATACGCCTGCAGAAACGCGGCCTTCGATCATGCCCGGGCCTTCGGTGCCGCCATTGAAGTTGACGAAGCCTTCGTGCATGACGGTGGTGCCTTCGCCGATGTAAGCGCCCAGACGTACGCGAGCACTGTCAGCGATACGAACGCCGCTCGGTACGACGTAGTCGGTCATTTTCGGGAATTTGTCGACCGAGAACACTTCCAGCAGTTCGCCTTTAAGGCGTGCTTCAAGCTGACGTTCGGCCAGTTCGGCGAGGTCGACCGCGCCCTGGCTGGTCCAGGCTACGTTTGGCAGCAACGGGAAGATACCTGCCAGGTTCAGGCCGTGTGGCTTGACCAGGCGATGCGACAGCAGGTGCAGCTTGAGGTAAGCCTCTGGAGTCGACGTCAGGGTTGCGTCTTCAGCCAGCAGGGTGGCAACCAGCGGCTTCTGGCTTTCCGCCAGACGAGTCAGCAGCGCGGCCTGGGTCGCGTCCACGGATTTGACCGCCTCGGCCAGCTTGTATGCCAGGTCGACATTGAAGGTGATTGCCTGATTGCCGTTGGTGTAACCCAGAACAGGCGCGATGGCCGCGACCAGTTCTACGGAAGGATTGATCAGCGGCTGAGCGTAAAATACTTCGAGCCATGAGCCTTGACGATTTTGAGTGCCGACGCCGAAGGCCAGGCTGAACAGGGTAGTGGACATGTAAATACCTCTTGGCTTTATCAAGGGGCTTTCAGTAGCGCTCTGGCTTACTGTAAAGCCGCTGCATACAGGTCGGGCTTGAAGCCGATCAGGGTTTTATTGCCCAGATCAAGCACCGGACGCTTGATCATGGACGGCTGCGCGAGCATCAGTTCTATGGCTTTCGCTTGATCGAGATCGGCCTTTTGTCCGTCATCGAGCTTGCGAAAGGTAGTACCTGCGCGGTTCAGCACGACCTGCCAGCCGTGTTCATTGCACCACTGCGCGAGGTGTTCCCGGTCGATGCCCTGTGTCTTGTAGTCATGAAAATCGTAGCTCACGGAATTATCGTCGAGCCAGGTGCGGGCCTTCTTCATGGTGTCGCAGGCTTTGATGCCAAATAGAGTGTAAGTCATCGTTTTGGGGTGGGGTGGCTGATCTTGCTCGATACTCCCCACTTTCTCTCCTCGCAATTTAGCCGGGTATTATGCCACGTCAGACCGCATCGTGTTGTGACAGCGCTGGTACAAAGACTGAACAAAAACTAGATAATAACCCTAACTGTCATTAAGAAAACTTCACCCTTCCACGCTTGAGTGGCAAGCCCGGGCGGGCAATTATTGCTTTCCATTTAAAGGCTGGGTGCGTTATGTCTGAACAAGAGAGAAAGCGTCAAGAAGCGCTTGTCCGGCAACGTTATTACAGGGAACGTCAACGTGCCGAGGGGTTCAAGCAAAGTACGATCTGGATTCATGGTGAGGCTGAGACGCAAGGCAGGCTGGCCGCCCGTGAAGGAAAGCCGTTGCTGCCCATGCAGTCCCATGACCCGGTAAGCTGGGCGGTCGGGTGGGTTGCGGAAAAATTGCGAACACGACAGTGACCGGTATCGCTGTAAAGCCATCGCGCCACACGGGGTGAAGTACGTGGCGCGATGGCTCAAATCCGGTTACTGGCGAGTTCCGCAGGGCTGTCGGCCAGCGCCCTGCAGGCACTGCTTGCGCGTCACTGCCTGACGATCAGTATTTTCTTTGCGATGTCCTGTCACCGCGTTTCAAACTTTGAGTTCTTCCGGTCCCCGTATATGGAGCCCATCACTTCGATGTCGTCAGGGCTGAGCGTCTTGCCTGTGTTGATAATTTCAAAGTCGCCAAGGGTCAGGCCGTTGGGAATATCGTAATGCATGACAGAATCACGGTCGTAAGCCGAATGGTAGAAATCAGCAGCTTCGTACTTGTCGAAAAAATTGGTATTGATTTCTTCGTCAGTCAATCCGGATTGCAAAAGCAGGGGGCGTAGAAGCGATTCGTTCCAGGGGATGTTTGCCTGAGGATGCTGGTGCTCGTGAACTGCTCCCAAGGCGTGCCCGAATTCATGGAGCACGATACGCGTCAAGTCCGGCATGGGTTTCAGCTCTGCCGTGTACAGCTCCTTGACGTTGAATTCCATGGTGGTTTCATTCTGCTCGGCCAACAGGGCATCAGTGCCTATGGCGCTCCAGTTCAGATGTTCGTTGAAGCCGATTCGAATATCGCTGGCCCCGCCTGTCACAAACTCGAATTTCAGACTTATGTGAGGCAGCCACTTCTTCGCAGCGTCGACGATGGGTGTCGTCAGAATGGCAGGAGGGTCTTTCTGGAAAAGAATTTTCAGAGTCCGACCGCGTGCCCAGTATTTGCTGAACGACACCAGAAGACGTGCCATGCGCGTTGACTCCTCGGTGTCATAGCCTGTTTCTGATTCGTAAGTGGGAGTGATTGCCGCGTTGGTTGGGTTTTCGCGAATGGCGGTTTCGTACGAGGCTTGATGATTCGTTGCACTGCGCATGGCGCAGGATGCAGGCAGCTTTATGCCCTGTGTGGTGGGTGCGGACATGGGGTTGACCTTCATCGTAGTTCGCTTCCTTTCAGGAAGCCTGAAAAATGAAGGTTGAAGGTACGTTTGTGCAGGGTGTAGCAGGTGGTAACTAATTACCCCGCCGCACAACGCAGGCGGCGGGGCTGTATTCCTGAAGCTTGGCTTTTTATTTGCTCAGGAATGCGCGGATACGTTCGGCGGCTTCGACGCACTCGGCCAAAGGTGCCACGAGCGCCAGGCGAACCCGGCCGGCACCCGGGTTGACGCCATCCACTTCGCGGGAAAGGTATGAACCCGGTACTGCAGTCACATGCTGATCGATGAACAGGTCTCGGCAAAATGCAGCATCATCGGTGCCGACATTCGGCCATAGGTAAAAACCCCCGTCCGGGCGCTGGACGTCGAGCACTGGCGCGAGGATGTCGAGCACGGCATCGAATTTTTCACGGTACAAGTCCCGGTTCGCGCGTACGTGATCCTCGTCATTCCAGGCAGCGATGCTGGCCAGTTGAGTCTGTACCGGCATGGCGCAGCCGTGATACGTGCGATACAGCAGGAAGGCCTTGAGAACGTCGGCATCACCGGCCACAAAACCTGAACGCAGGCCTGGCAGGTTGGAACGCTTGGACAGGCTGTGGAACACCACGCAACGCTTGAAATCCTGGCGACCCAGCTCGACGCAGGCGCTGAGCAAGCCAGGCGGTGGGGTCTGCTCATCAAAGTACAGCTCGCTGTAGCATTCGTCCGCAGCAATGACAAAGTCATGTTCATCGGCCAGGGCGATGAGTTTTTTCAGGGTTTCAACCGGAATCAGTGCTCCGGTCGGGTTACCCGGCGAGCACAGGAACAGGATCTGGCAGCGCTTCCAGGTGTCCGCGCTGACTGCGTCGAAATCGGGGTTGAAACCGTTATCGCTCAGGCATGGCAGGTAGTGAGGCTGGGCTCCGGCCAGAAAGGCGGCGCCTTCATAGATCTGATAAAACGGGTTCGGGCTGATCACCAGGCCGTCATCGCTACGATTGACCACTGTCTGGGTGAAGGCGAACAGCGCTTCGCGTGTGCCATTGACCGGCAATACATTGCGTGCCGGATCGATCCAGCCCTGTGGTACGCCGAATCGACGGTTGCACCAGCCGGCAATGGCTTCGCGCAGCGCCGGGATACCCAGCGTGGTCGGGTAAACCGCCATCTGATCGAGGTTGTCTGCCAGTGTCTTGGCGACGAAATCGGGTGAGCGGTGCTTAGGCTCACCAATCGACAATGCAACAGGGCGCTTTTCCGGGTTGGGCGTTACGCCGGCCAGCAAGGCGCGCAGCTTCTCGAAAGGGTAAGGCTGAAGCAGTTGCATCGCGTTATTCATGTGGGGTGTTCCTCAATGGGCTGCGTTGAGTCGATTCGTTTGGCCGAGTGCTCATATGCTGATCCGCAAGTCATGGCCGGGCTCTGAGTTGACGCTCAGTTGCTTGACGATTGCGTCCTGCAACTGGCTGCACAACTGTGGGTCGGACAGCGGATGATTGTTCGCGTCGGTGATGAAGAACACGTCTTCCACGCGTTCGCCCAGGGTCGCAATCTTGGCATTCTGCAATGACAGATCGAACTCCAGGAAGATCTTGCCGATGCGCGCCAGCAGGCCGGGGCGGTCAGGTGCCAGTAGTTCAAGTACCGTCACCGGGCGCTGGGCGTCATTGTGAATGGTGACTTGCGGTGCGAAAGCAAAATGCTTGAGCTGGCGAGGCACGCGGCGCTTGATGATCGTCGGGTAATCATCCGGGTTGCGCAGCGCTTCGGTCAGGCCGTTGCGGATTTCCTGAACGCGTTCCGGATTGTCGCCGATCGAACCACCTTCGTTGTCGAGGACGATATAGGTGTCGAGGGTGAATTTGCTGCTGGACGTGATAATGCGCGCGTCATGAATGTTCAGGTTCAACTGGTCCATCGCCGCCACGGTCACAGCGAAGAAATCATGCTGGTCCGGGGCGTAAATGAATATTTGCGTGCCGCCCTCGAATTCCCGTTGTGTGGTTTCCTTGATCAGCACCAGCGGGCCGCCGTCGGCTGGCTGCTGCAGGATGGCATCGCTGTGCCAGGCGACGTCGCCAGCGGTGTGGCGCAGGAAATAATCGTCTCCCAGCGCTGACCAGAGTTGCTCGACATCGTCAGGGTCGGTGCCGTTACGTACCAGGATGTCCAGCGCTGCGGTCTGGGTGCGACGGATCTGCTCCTCGCGATCAACCGGGTTTTCCAGGCCACGGCGCAAGGCGCGCTTGGTCTCGGTGTACAACTGGCGCAGCAGGCTGGCGCGCCACGAATTCCAGAGGGTCGGGTTGGTCGCGTTGATGTCGGCAACGGTCAGCACATACAGATAGTCCAGATGCACTTCGTCGCCAACGAACTGGGCGAAATCGTGAATGACCTGTGGATCTGAAAGGTCCTTGCGCTGTGCGGTGGTCGACATGACCAGATGGTTGCTCACCAGCCAGACAATAAGGCGGGTGTCCCAGTCGGGCAGATGATGGCGCGTACCGAACGCCTGTGCATCTATTGCGCCCAGCTCAGAGTGATCGCCGCCGCGGCCCTTGCCAATGTCGTGGTACAGCCCGGCCAGGTAGATCAGCTCCGGCTTTGGCAGGCGAGCCATGATTTTGCTGGCCAGCGGAAATTTTTCGGAGACTTCGGTGTATTGCAGCTTGCGCAGGTGCTTGATCAGATTCAGCGTGTGCGCATCGACGGTATAGATGTGGAACAGGTCGTGCTGCATCTGCCCGACGATATGGCCGAATTCCGGCAGATACAGCCCGAGAATGCCGTAGCGGTTCATTCGGCGCAGGTTGCGATGAATGCCTATCTCGCACTTGAACAGCTCGATGAACAGGCTGGTGTTACGAATATCGTTACGGAAATCATCGTTGATCAGGTGCCGATGTTCACGCAGCAAACGAATGGTGTCGGCGCGCACGCCCTTTATCTCGGGATGCTGGGCCATGAGCACGAAGATCTCGATCATGGCAAATGGGGTGCGCTTGAAGACGTTCGGGTTGGTGGCTTCTATATAGCCGTCGTGCAGCTGGAAGCGCGAATTGATCGGCTGTGCTGTGCCGCTGTCGTCGGAAAGAATCACTTCTTCGAAATGCTGGATGATCAGATCGCTGAGTTCGGCGATGCTCATGACCACGCGGTAATACTTCTGCATGAAACGCTCTATGGCCAGCTTTGCATCGTTGTCTTCATAGCCCAGCAAGCCTGCGATGCGGACCTGATAATCGAACAGAAGCCGGTCCTCGGAGCGTCCCGCCAGCATGTGCAGCGCGTAACGCACCTTCCACAAAAACTCCTGAGAGGAGGCGAGCAGGGCGTTTTCGCTGCCCAGCAGGAAGCCTTCGCCTGCCAGTGCGTGCAGATTCAGCGTGCCATACTGGCGTCGCGCAACCCACAGAATGGTCTGAATGTCGCGCAGGCCGCCGGGCGATCCCTTGACGTTGGGTTCCAGGTTGTATTCGGTATCGTTGTACTTGTGATGACGCTTTTTCTGTTCGGCGTGCTTGGCAAGGAAGAACTCTTTGCTAGGCCACATGTGCTCGGTGCTGGTGACTTCCAGCATGCGCTGGCGCAGATGCTCGGGGCCGGCGATGGTGCGGCTTTCCATCAGGTTGGTGATGACAGTCAGGTCGGCACGGCCTTCCTGCGCACATTCATTGACAGAGCGCACGCTTTGCCCGACCTCCAGGCCGATGTCCCAGAGCAGCGTCAGAAACCGCTCGATAGGTTCGCGAAAAACTTCGTGGTCATCACTGTCCAGCAGGATCAGCAGATCAATGTCCGAGTACGGGTGCAGCTCGCCGCGCCCGTAGCCGCCCACTGCAAGCAGGGCGATATCGGCGTCTTCGCTCCATTCGAACTGATCCCAGGCCTTCTGCAGGATGTTATCCACAAACCATGCCCGGTCTTCGATCAGTCGCCGAATGTCGCGCCCCGACTTGAAGCGATCATCGAGGACGTCTTTCGCCCTGCGGATAGCCTTCTTGAACGCAGCGATGGGGCTGGCTTTCAAGGCCAGTTCGGCCTGGAACTGGCCACGATCGAACAAGTCTGGATCTACTTGCGGCATGGAGCAGTATTCCTCACGTCGGGTCGGGTGTTCAGTCGTGCAGCCTCCGGTCAGGGGGCTTTTTGTGCAATAGTGTCGTCGCTGCGTAAAGTGAAGATTTCGTAACCGTCGGCGGTTACCAGCAGCGTGTGCTCCCATTGCGCCGAGAGCTTGCGGTCCTTGGTGATCGCCGTCCAGCCATCGCCAAGAATCTTGGTTTCAGGGCGTCCCTGGTTGATCATCGGCTCGATGGTGAAGGTCATGCCTTCCTGCAGCTCGATACCGGTTCCGGCCTCGCCGAAGTGCATGACCTGCGGCTCTTCATGAAACACCTTGCCGATGCCGTGACCACAGAATTCACGAACCACGGAGAAACCGTTCTTTTCAGCGTGTTTCTGAATAACCGCGCCGATGTCACCCAGGCGAGTGCCGGGTTTGACGATTTCGATGGCCTTGTACAGGCATTCCTGAGTCACTTTCGACAGGCGCTCGGCCCATACCGGAACGGTGCCGACATGGAACATTCTGCTGGTGTCTCCGTGGTACCCGTCCTTTATGACGGTAACGTCAATGTTGAGCGAGTCGCCGTTCTTCAGCTTCTTGTCGCTCGGGATGCCGTGGCAGACCACCTGATTGATCGAGGTGCAGATCGACTTGGGGAAGCCTTTGTAGTTCAGCGGGGCAGGGATCGCCTGTTGCTCGTTGACGATGTAATCGTGGCAGAGGCGGTCCAGCTCTTCGGTGGTCACACCGGGCTTTACGTGAGGCGCTATCATTTCCAGTACATCGGCGGCCAGGCGACCGGCGATGCGCATCTTTTCGATGTCTTCCGGGGTTTTGAGGGTGATGGTCATACAGAATCTCTCGGCGTGGCTGGCACGCGGTTGGTGCGCAAAGGCGCAATTCTATCAGACCGCCAGTGCCGGGTAATCATCGCTTCCTTCTATAGGCTGTCCATGAAGCTGCAAAGTCACCGCAAAACAAGCACTTTATGGGAGTTCCGTTCTCTTCCCTTTTGTGATATAAAATGCGCCGCTTTCCAAGGTCCGTCCTTGAAGCACAAACCCACACACGTGTCGACACGATGACCTGGGTGCCCTTGGCAGATGCCATTGGTTGGTCATTGGGATACGTGGAGGCCTAACCCGACTTATCAAGGAACTATCATGTCCCAAGTCAATATGCGCGATATGCTGAAGGCCGGTGTGCACTTCGGTCACCAAACCCGTTACTGGAACCCGAAAATGGGTAAGTACATTTTCGGCGCGCGTAACAAGATTCACATCATCAACCTTGAAAAAACCCTGCCTATGTTCAACGAAGCTCTGACTTTCGTTGAGCGCCTGGCTTCGGGCAAAAACAAGATTCTGTTTGTCGGCACCAAGCGTTCCGCTGGCAAGATCGTTGCTGAAGAAGCAGCACGTTGCGGTTCGCCGTACGTCGACCATCGCTGGTTGGGTGGCATGCTGACCAACTTCAAGACCATCCGTCAGTCGATCAAACGTCTGCGCGAGCTGGAAGTACAGTCCGAAGACGGTACTTTCGCCAAGCTGACCAAGAAAGAAGCCCTGATGCGCACCCGTGATCTGGAAAAACTGGATCGCAGCCTGGGTGGTATCAAGGACATGGGCGGTCTGCCAGACGCACTGTTCGTTATCGACGTTGATCACGAGCGCATCGCGATCACTGAAGCCAACAAGCTGGGCATCCCGGTTATCGGCGTTGTCGATACCAACAGCAGCCCGGAAGGCGTTGACTACATCATCCCGGGCAACGATGACGCCATTCGCGCCATCCAGCTGTACATGGGTTCGATGGCTGACGCTGTTATCCGTGGCCGTAACAATGTTGCTGGCGGCACCGACGTATTCGTCGAAGAAGCTCCAGCTGCAGCTGCTGTAGAAGGCTGAGTACAAACGCCTGGCGTTTACTCAGTACGCGAAAAGGGGGCTTAGCCCCCTTTTTGCCACCTAGGAAATGATTTGTCGGTCTGTAGCCATGACCTTGCTGTCATGTGTTGCTGCCACCCTGATTTTTCAAGAATTGCACGCCCGGCGAACCGGGTGGAATGGTTGAAGACCTATCCAAGAGGATTTTGAAATGGCAGAGATTACTGCAGCGTTGGTCAAAGAACTGCGCGAGCGTACCGGCGAAGGCATGATGGATTGCAAAAAGGCCTTGACCAAGGCTGGCGGCGACATCGAAAAAGCAATCGACGATATGCGTGCTTCCGGCGCCATCAAGGCCGCCAAGAAAGCAGGTAACGTGGCTGCTGAAGGCGCTATCGCCATCAAGGACGACGGTAAAGCCGCTGTCATCATCGAAGTCAACTCGCAGACCGACTTCCTGGCCCTGCAAGACGACTTCAAGGCTTTCGTTGCTGAAAGCGTCGAAAAAGCCTTCGCTGAGAAGATGACTGATGCCGCTCCATTGATCGAAGCTCAGGAAGCTGCACGTCTGGTACTGGTCGGCAAGGTTGGCGAAAACGTCAACATCCGTCGCCTGAAGCGTATCGAAGGTGATGTTGTAGGTACTTACCTGCACGGCAACAAGATCGGCGTAGTTGTTACCCTCAAGGGTGGCGACGTCGAGCTGGCCAAAGATATCGCCATGCACGTAGCGGCAAGCAACCCCGAGTTCCTGTTCCCTTCGGAAGTGTCTGCCGAAGCGATCGAGCGCGAGAAGAATGTCTTCCTGCAACTGAACGAAGACAAGATCAAAGGCAAGCCGGCTGACATCGTTGAGAAAATGGTTGGCGGTCGTATCACCAAGTTCCTGGCAGAAGCCAGCCTGGTCGAGCAAGCCTTCGTCAAGAACCCGGAAGTCAAGGTCGGTGATCTGGCCAAGAAAGCCGGTGCTGAAATCGTTTCCTTCACCTACTTCAAAGTAGGCGACGGCATCGAGAAGCCAGTTGATAACTTCGCTGACGAAGTGGCTGCACAGCTGGCTGCTGCCAAGCAGTAAGACGGTTTTTCAACTGTCGCCCCAAAGAGGCTGCCCGCTCACGCGTGCGGCCTCTTTGTCGAAAGAGAAAAGGAAATTTTCCTTGGAGATTGTGCTCACAAGGCTGCATTCTCCCGACGCTCGCAGAGCGTCAAGCTAAAGTAAGCGCAGGCTTGAAATAGCCGGCACAGATTTTTTTCAGAAAACGCCGCAGGAGAGATTCGCAATGGCTCAGCAGGGCAGTGGTTATCAGGCTCGCTATAAACGCATTCTACTCAAGCTCAGCGGTGAGGCCCTCATGGGCTCGGAAGAGTTCGGCATTGACCCCAAGGTGCTGGACCGTATGGCGCTGGAAGTCGGCCAGCTGGTCGGTATCGGTGTTCAGGTCGGCCTGGTGATCGGCGGCGGTAACCTTTTCCGTGGCGCGGCCTTGAGTGCTGCGGGTATGGATCGGGTAACCGGCGACCACATGGGCATGCTGGCCACTGTGATGAACGCCCTGGCAATGCGCGATGCGCTGGAGCGCGCTAATATCACGGCCATCGTGATGTCGGCCATTTCCATGCTGGGTGTGACCGATCATTATGATCGCCGCAAGGCCATGCGCCATCTCAGCGCCAAGGAAGTGGTGATTTTTGCTGCGGGTACGGGTAATCCGTTCTTTACGACCGATTCGGCTGCCTGCCTGCGTGCGATCGAGATCGACGCCGATGTAGTGCTCAAGGCCACCAAGGTGGATGGCGTGTACACCGCAGATCCGTTCAAGGACCCGAATGCCGAGAAGTTCGATCATCTGACTTACGATGAAGTGCTGGATCGCAAGCTGGGCGTGATGGATCTGACCGCAATCTGCCTGTGTCGCGACCACAAGATGCCATTGCGCGTCTTCAACATGAACAAGCCGGGTGCCCTTCTGAATATCGTCCATGGTGGCGCTGAAGGGACCCTGATCGAGGAAGCCCAACAATGATCAATGAAATCAAGAAAGACGCTCAGACCCGCATGCAGAAGAGTCTGGAGTCGCTGACCCACGCGTTCACCCGAATCCGCACCGGCAAGGCGCACCCGAGCATTCTGGGTGGTGTCATGGTTCCTTATTACGGTGCCGACACGCCGCTGAGCCAGGTTGCCAACGTGACCGTCAAGGACTCGCGCACTCTTCAGGTCGTGGCGTTCGAGCGTAATATGCTTGCCGCTGTCGACAAGGCTATCCAGAGCTCCGGTCTGGGCTTCAACCCGACTAACCTGGGTGAGCTGCTGCTGATCTCCATGCCGGCCCTGACCGAGGAAACCCGCAAGGGCTTCACCAAGCAGGCACGCGATGCCGCTGAAGACGCTCGTGTCGCTGTACGCAACATTCGTCGTGACGCCCTGAGCCAGTTGAAAGATCTGGTCAAGGAGAAGGAAATCAGCGAAGACGAAGAGCGTCGTGCGGCTGACGACGTGCAAAAGCTGACCGACAAGTTCGTTGCGGAAATCGAAGTTGCGGTCAAGCAGAAAGAAGCTGATCTGATGGCTGTTTAAGGTTTCGGACGCTTTCATGGAAAAGATAAAACCGGCCGTGCCGTCTTCGGTACCGCGCCATGTCGCGATTATCATGGATGGTAATAATCGCTGGGCCAAGAAGCGCCTGCTGCCAGGCGTCGCTGGCCATAAGGCGGGCGTCGACGCTGTGCGTGCCGTTATCGAGGTGTGTGCCGAAGCCAGGGTCGAGGTGCTGACACTGTTCGCGTTCTCCAGTGAAAACTGGCAGCGCCCGGCCGAAGAGGTTGGTGCGCTGATGGAGCTTTTCTTCACGGCGCTACGCCGCGAAACCAAGCGCCTGAACGAGAACGACATCAGCCTGCGGATCATTGGCGATCGCTCGCGCTTTCATCCCGAGCTGCAGGCTGCAATGCGCGAGGCGGAAGTGCGCACATCCGGCAACAGCCGTTTCGTGCTGCAGATCGCTGCCAACTACGGTGGGCAGTGGGACATCGCACAGGCTGCCCAGCGGCTGGCGCGCGAGGTTCAGGCCGGGCACCTGCAGCCGGAGGATATTACTCCCGAGCTGCTGCAGACCTGTCTGGCAACGGGCGATCTGCCGTTGCCGGACTTGTGCATCCGCACCGGTGGCGAACACCGCATCAGTAATTTCCTGCTTTGGCAGCTGGCCTATGCCGAGCTGTACTTCTCCGACCTGTTCTGGCCGGACTTCAAACACGATGCCATGCGCGCCGCGCTGGCAGATTTCGCTTCTCGCCAACGTCGCTTCGGTAAAACCAGCGAACAGGTAGAGGCTGGGGCCCGGGCTTAATGCTGAAACAACGGATCATCACGGCACTCATTTTGTTGCCGATCGCCTTGTGCGGTTTTTTCCTGCTGACCGGCATGTACTTCGCCCTGTTCATCGGGGTGGTTGTCGTGCTGGGTTCCTGGGAATGGGCGCGGCTCGCAGGTTTTGCTGCGCAGTCGATGCGCATCGGTTATGCGGCTGTGGTCGCAATTCTGCTATTCCTCATGTATCTGCTGCCAGGGCTGGATCCCTGGGTGCTCGTCGCAGCCGTCATCTGGTGGGGCGTGGCGACCTTTCTGGTCCTTACCTATCCGGACTCCAGCAACCACTGGGCAAGCGCGGCCTGCAAGCTGGTGATCGGTCTTTTGATTTTGCTGCCTGCCTGGCAGGGGTTGGTGCTGATCAAGCAGTGGCCGCTGGGTAACTGGCTGATTCTGTCGGTGATGGTGCTGGTATGGGCTGCCGACATTGGTGCCTATTTCTCCGGCAAGGCGTTCGGCAAGCGCAAGCTGGCCCCCAAGGTAAGTCCGGGCAAGAGTTGGGAAGGCGTATACGGCGGTCTGGCAGTCAGTCTGGGCATTACGGCCGCTGTGGGTGTTTCTCGCGACTGGACCGTTGCTCAGTTCATCGCCGGGCTGCTTGGCGCTGCTGTGATTGTGTTCATCTCCGTAATTGGCGACCTGACTGAAAGCATGTTCAAGCGCCAGTCAGGGGTCAAGGACAGCAGCAACCTGCTGCCTGGGCACGGCGGCGTGCTGGATCGTATCGACAGCCTTACTGCGGCCATTCCGGTATTTGCGGTTCTGCTCTGGGCCGCTGACTGGGGTGTCATGTGAGTGGGCCGCAACACATCACCATTCTGGGTGCCACAGGCTCTATCGGTCTGAGCACTCTGGATGTCGTCGCACGTCATCCTTCTCTTTATCAGGTATTCGCGCTTACGGGCTTCAGTCGTCTCGATGAGTTGCTGGCCCTGTGCGTCCGGCATACCCCGCAATACGCTGTGGTTCCCGATCAGGTCGCCGCCCGTAAATTGCAGGACGACCTCGCTGCGGCCGGGCTCGACACCCGGGTACTGGTAGGCGAGGGTGGTCTGTGTGAAGTAGCCGCGCACCCGCGCGTCGACGCAGTCATGGCCGCCATTGTCGGCGCTGCCGGTCTGCGCCCGACCCTGGCTGCGGTCGAGGCGGGCAAGAAGGTCTTGCTGGCCAACAAGGAAGCGCTGGTCATGTCCGGTGACCTGTTTATGCAGGCTGTTCGGCAGAGCGGCGCAGTGCTGCTGCCCATCGACAGTGAGCACAATGCGATTTTCCAGTGCCTGCCCGGCGATTTTGCTCGCGGGCTTGGTGCTGTGGGTGTCCGGCGGATCATGTTGACGGCCTCGGGCGGACCGTTCCGCGAAACCCCGCTCGAACAGTTGCAGAATGTGACGCCCGAACAGGCCTGCGCGCATCCTGTCTGGTCGATGGGTCGCAAGATTTCCGTTGATTCGGCGACCATGATGAACAAGGGTCTTGAGCTGATCGAAGCCTGCTGGCTGTTCGACGCACGTCCGGATCAGGTCGAGGTGGTCATCCATCCGCAGAGCGTGATCCACTCGCTGGTCGATTATGTTGATGGCTCTGTACTCGCTCAATTGGGCAATCCCGACATGCGTACGCCCATCGCCAATGCACTGGCCTGGCCTGCACGTGTAGACTCTGGTGTTGCGCCTCTGGATCTGTTCCGTATCGGCCAGCTTGATTTTCAGAAGCCCGACGAGGAGCGTTTCCCCTGCCTGCGGCTGGCGCGTCACGCGGCAGAGGCTGGAGGCAGTGCGCCTGCCATGCTTAACGCAGCCAATGAAGTGGCCGTCGCTGCATTCCTTGATGGGCGTATCCGTTACCTGGAAATCGCCGGTATTATCGAGGAGGTTCTGAATCATGAGCCTGTGACTGCGGTCGAAGGGCTCGACGCGGTGTTTGCCGCGGATGCAAAAGCGCGTTTGCTCGCGGGCCAATGGCTTGAAAGAAACGGGCGATAGCGATCTGATGACCCGTCAGGATTTGAATGAAAGGGTCGATGTGGTGCGTCAACGGCAGCTTTTGAAGTCTGCGATGATTAACACACTGGCCGACCAGTCGGTACCCGGAGAAGGCTGATGAGCGCTTTATACATGATTCTCGGCACCCTGATTGCGTTGGGCGTGCTGGTGACCTTCCACGAATTCGGCCACTTCTGGGTGGCCAGGCGTTGTGGCGTCAAGGTGCTGCGTTTTTCAGTGGGCTTCGGCACGCCTCTTCTGCGTTGGAGTGATCGTCAGGGCACCGAGTATGTGGTCGCTGCAATTCCGCTGGGTGGCTATGTCAAAATGCTCGACGAGCGCGAAGGCAATGTCCCGCCCGAGCTTGCCGACCAGTCGTTCAATCGCAAGACCGTCGGGCAGCGTATCGCAATCGTGATCGCAGGCCCGACAGCCAATTTCCTGCTGGCCATCGCGTTTTTCTGGGTGCTGGCGATGATGGGCAGCGAACAGGTTCGTCCGGTTATCGGCGCCGTCGAGTCCGGAAGCATCGCTCAACAGGCGGGTCTGACTGCCGGGCAGGAAATCGTCGCAGTCGATGGCGAGCCGACGTCGGGCTGGGCCGGGGTGAATCTGCAACTGGTCCGCCGCCTGGGTGAAAGCGGCACCATCGCTTTGAAGCTCAGGGATCAGGGTTCGACGGTCGACACGTCTCGTGAACTGGTACTCAATGACTGGCTCAGGGGGGCTGAAGAGCCTGATCCGATCAAGTCGCTGGGTATTCGTCCGTGGCGCCCGGCCTTGTTGCCCGTGCTGGCAGAGATCGACCCGAAAGGTCCGGCGCAGAGTGCCGGGCTTAAAACCGGAGATCGCCTGATTTCGATGGACGGTCAGCCGCTCAATGAGTGGCAGCAGGTTGTTGACCGGGTGCGCGAGCGCCCTGAGGCAAAAGTATCGCTGCGCATCGAGCGTGACGGTGTACAAATGGACGTCCCTGTAACCCTCGCCGCGAAAGGCGAAGGCAAGGCGGCCGCGGGTTATCTGGGGGCTGGCGTCAAAGCTGTCGATTGGCCACCGGAAATGCTGCGCGAGGTCAGCTACGGTCCTTTCGCCGCGATGGGCGAGGGGATAAAGCGCACGTGGAACATGAGTGTGCTGACCCTGGACTCACTGAAGAAAATGTTGTTCGGCGAGCTCTCGGTAAAAAACTTGAGTGGACCGATAACCATTGCTAAAGTGGCGGGCGCTTCGGCCCAGTCGGGCATCGGAGATTTTCTGAACTTCCTCGCTTATCTGAGTATTAGCCTGGGTGTTCTGAATTTGCTGCCCATTCCCGTCCTGGACGGGGGGCATTTGCTGTTTTATCTGATCGAGTGGGCGCGTGGTCGTCCCCTTTCGGAAAAGGTTCAAGGTTGGGGGGCGCAGATCGGTATCAGTCTGGTGGTGGGCGTAATGTTGCTCGCGCTGGTCAACGATCTGGGCCGACTGTAACGCTTTGCCGAGTTGCGAATCTGCCGCATTTTGCGGCAGTTTGTTTATTGCCAGTTGGAATAAGAAAGGACTTCATGAAACGTCTGCTGCTAACTGCGGTTCTTTCCGCACTGATGATCGCTGAAGTTCACGCCGAGTCCTTCACCATCTCCGATATTCGTGTCAACGGCCTCCAGCGGGTATCCGCCGGCAGTGTCTTTGGTGCGTTGCCGCTGAACGTAGGCGAGCAGGCGGACGATGGTCGTTTGGTCGATGCTACCCGTTCGCTGTTCAAAACCGGTTTCTTTCAAGATATCCAGCTGGGTCGCGATGGCAACGTACTCGTCATCAACGTCGTCGAGCGTCCTTCGGTTGCAAGTATCGAAATCGAAGGCAACAAGGCCATCTCCACCGAAGACCTGATGAAGGGGCTGAAACAGTCCGGTCTGGCCGAGGGTGAAATTTTCCAGCGTGCAACCCTTGAAGGTGTACGTAACGAGCTGCAACGCCAATACGTTGCCCAGGGCCGTTACTCTGCCGAGGTTGACGCCGAGGTCGTTCCACAGCCGCGCAACCGCGTGGGCCTGAAAATCAACATCAATGAAGGCACCGTCGCCTCCATTCAGCATATCAACGTGGTGGGCAACACGGTCTTCTCCGACGAAGACCTGACCGACCTGTTCGAGCTCAAGACCAGCAACTGGCTGTCGTTCTTCAAGAATGATGACAAGTACGCCCGTGAAAAGCTGTCGGGTGACCTTGAGCGTCTGCGTTCGTACTACCTCGATCGCGGCTATATCAACATGGATATCGCCTCGACCCAGGTCTCGATCACGCCGGACAAGAAGAACGTGTACATCACGGTCAACATCAACGAAGGCGAAAAATACAGCGTCAAGTCGGTCAAGCTCAGCGGTGACCTGAAGGTTCCTGAAGACCAGGTCAAGTCCCTGCTGCTGGTACAGCCGGGTCAGGTGTTCTCGCGTAAGGTCATGACCACCACGTCCGAGCTGATCACCCGTCGTCTGGGTAACGAAGGCTACACCTTCGCCAACGTCAACGGCGTGCCGACCCCGAACAACGAAGACCACACGGTTGACATCACCTTCGTGGTCGATCCCGGCAAGCGTGCCTACGTCAACCGCATCAACTACCGCGGCAACACCAAGTCGGAAGACGAAGTGCTGCGTCGCGAAATGCGTCAGATGGAAGGCGGCTGGGCTTCGACCTACCTGATTGACCAGTCGAAAACCCGTCTGGACCGTCTGGGCTTCTTCAAGGAAGTCAACGTCGAGACGCCACCTGTTCCAGGCACCGACGATCAGGTCGATGTGAACTACGCCGTTGAAGAGCAGGCGTCCGGTTCGATCACCGCCAGCGTCGGCTTCGCGCAAAGCGCCGGTCTGATCCTCGGTGGTTCGATCAGCCAGAACAACTTCCTCGGTACCGGTAACAAGGTCAGCATCGGCCTGACCCGCAGCGAATATCAGAGCCGTTACAACTTCAGCTACGTCGATCCGTACTACACGCCGGACGGTGTCAGCCTGGGTTACAACGCGTTCTACCGCACCACCAACTACGATGACCTTGACGTTGATGTTGCAAGCTACGCAGTGGATAGCCTGGGTGCCGGTATCAACCTCGGCTACCCGATCAGCGAGACCTCGCGCCTGACCTACGGCCTGACCGTGCAGCAGGATGAGATCAAGACCGGCAAGTACACCGTTGACGAGATCTTCGACTTTGTCGAAAAAGAAGGCGATAAGTACCTGAACTTCAAGGGCTCGATTGGCTGGTCTGAATCGACTCTGAACAAAGGCGTACTGGCGACCCGTGGTCACTCGCAAAGCCTGGTGTTTGAATCCACCTTGCCGGGCAGCGACCTGTCGTTCTTCAAGCTGGATTACCGTGCTCAGTACTTCCACCCGATCACCGATAACTACACCCTGCGTCTACACACCGAGCTGGGTTACGGTGACGGCTACGGTTCGACCTCGGGTCTGCCGTTCTACGAGAACTACTATGCCGGTGGTTTCAACTCGGTTCGTGGCTTCAAGGACAGCACGCTCGGTCCGCGTAGTACGCCGAGTAACGGTTCAAAACCCGGCACGTTGGCTGATCCGGACCAGGATCCACTGCCGTTCGGTGGTAATGCCCTGGTGCAGGGTGGCGTAGAAGTCATGTTCCCGTTGCCATTCGTCAAGGACCAGCGTTCCCTGCGCACCTCCGTGTTCTGGGATGTCGGCAACGTATTTGATACAAACTGCGATTCCAGCAGGAAGACAGCCAGTGGTAAAAACGTCGAATGCAACAACATCGACCTTTCCGGCATGGCCAGCTCTGTGGGTATCGGTGTCACCTGGATCACTGCGCTCGGTCCTTTGAGCTTCGCCTTGGCGATGCCGATCAAGAAGCCGGACGACGAAGCAGAAACACAGGTCTTCCAATTCTCCCTGGGTCAGACTTTCTAAGCGTCTGATCTTTGATAACGCAACGAATTTTGTAGGAGTTGTATTGTGCGTAAGTTGACTCAATTGGTACTGCTGGCAACCGTTCTGGTTGCAAGCCCTGCATTTGCCGACATGAAAATTGCTGTACTGAACTATCAGATGGCCTTGCTGGAATCTGACGCTGCCAAGAAATACGCTGTTGATGCCGAGAAAAAATTCGGTCCGCAACTGACCAAGCTGAAAAGCCTGGAAAGCAGCGCCAAGGGTATTCAGGACCGTCTGGTCAGCGGCGGCGACAAGATGGCTCAGCCTGAGCGCGAGCGTCTGGAGCTTGAATTCAAGCAAAAGGCTCGGGACTTCCAGTTCCAGTCCAAGGAACTGAACGAAGCCAAGGCAGTTGCTGACCGTGAAATGCTCAAGCAGTTGAAGCCAAAGCTGGATCAGGCTGTTGAAGAAGTCATCAAGAAAGGTGGTTTCGATCTGGTCTTCGAGCGCGGTGCAGTGATTGACGTCAAGCCTCAATACGACGTTACTCGCCAGGTCATCGAGCGCATGAACCAGCTGAAGTAACCATGAGCATAACCATCAAGCTCGGCCAATTGGCCGAGTTCCTTGGCGCTACGCTACGTGGCGACAAGGACAAGGACATCACCGGGCTGGCCGCTTTACAAGAGGCCGGCCCTGGTCAAATCAGTTTCCTGGCAAAATCTCAATACCGTAAATTTCTGGTTGATGCCCAGGCTGCTGCCGTGCTGCTCAAGCCCGCAGATGCCGACAGCTACACCGGAGATGCGCTATTGGTCCCGGATCCTTACCTGGCCTATGCGCGCATTTCGCACTTTTTCGACCCCAAGCCCAAAAGCGTGGCGGGCGTTCATCCGACGGCAGTGATTGCCGACGATGCTCAGGTTGATCCTGCCGCCAGTATTGGCGCTTTCGTAGTTATCGAGAGCGGTGCCCGTATTGCAGCCGGTGTCACCATTGGTGCGCACAGCTTCATCGGTGCTCGTTGCGAAATTGGTGAAGGTGGCTGGCTGGCACCGCGTGTAACGCTTTATCACGATGTGCGCATCGGCAAGCGTGTGGTCATTCAGTCGGGCGCGGTGCTGGGCGGTGAAGGTTTCGGCTTTGCCAATGAGAAGGGTGTCTGGCAGAAAATTGCACAAATCGGTGGCGTCACCTTGGGTGATGACGTCGAGATCGGCGTCAACACGGCGATCGATCGCGGTGCTTTGGCCGATACGCGAATTGGCAACGGCGTGAAACTGGATAACCAGATTCAGATTGCCCACAACGTACAGGTTGGCGATCACACAGCGATGGCTGCGTGTGTCGGCATCTCCGGAAGCACCATAATCGGCAAGCACTGCATGCTGGCCGGCGGTGTAGGGCTGGTGGGGCATATCGAAATCTGTGATGGTGTTTTCATCACCGGCATGACGATGGTGACGCATTCCATTACCGAGCCGGGTTCCTACTCGTCGGGTACGGCAATGCAGCCCGCTGCCGAGTGGCGCAAGAGCGCAGCCCGTCTGCGCAAGATCGATGACATGGCGCGGCGTCTGCAAAAGCTCGAAAAGGCTGTAGAGACAGTGACCTGCTCCGATAATCGCTCATCTGATGGCTGATACCTTTTTAATATCAAGCGTGCACAGTCGATAAACTGCCTCCTTGATGTAGAGGGGTGCTGCGCAGTCGCGACGCACCCCTAATCTTTACTACAGGCTTCCCCTCGAAATGATGGACATCAAAGAAATTCGCGAATATCTGCCTCATCGTTACCCGTTCCTGCTGGTGGACCGCGTGACCGAGCTGGATATCGAGAACAAGAACATTCGCGCCTACAAGAATGTCAGCGTCAACGAGCCTTTTTTCAACGGCCACTTCCCTGAGCATCCCATCATGCCGGGTGTGTTGATCATCGAGGCAATGGCACAGGCTGCGGGTATTCTTGCGTTCAAGATGCTCGACTCCAAGCCGTCAGACGGTACGCTCTATTATTTCGTGGGCTCGGACAAACTGCGTTTCCGTCAACCGGTTCTGCCGGGCGACCAGCTGGTTCTTGAAGCGAAGTTCCTGAGCAGCAAGCGTCAGATCTGGAAATTCGAATGCAAGGCTACAGTTGACGGCAAGGCGGTATGCTCTGCCGAAATCATCTGTGCGGAACGTAAACTATGAGTTTGATTGACCCTCGCGCAATCATCGATCCGACGGCCATTCTGGCCGACAACGTGGAGGTTGGCCCTTGGTCGATCATCGGAGCCGGTGTGGAAATTGGCGAGGGTACAGTCGTCGGTCCTCATGTTGTCCTCAAGGGACCAACCAGGATCGGCAAGCACAATCGCATCTACCAGTTCTCATCGGTGGGCGAAGACACGCCTGATCTGAAGTACAAGGGCGAGGAAACCCGTCTTGTCATCGGCGATCACAACGTGATCCGTGAAGGCGTGACCATCCACCGCGGGACTGTTCAGGACCGTGCTGAAACCACGCTCGGCGATCACAACCTGATCATGGCTTATGCGCACATCGGCCATGACAGTGTGATCGGCAACCACGTGATTCTGGTCAATAACACCGCACTGGCAGGCCACGTTCATGTCGATGACTGGGCCATCCTGTCCGGTTTTACCCTTGTGCATCAGTTCTGCCACATCGGTGCGCACAGCTTTTCCGGCATGGGTACGGCCATTGGCAAGGACGTTCCGGCGTTCGTGACGGTGTTTGGCAACCCTGCCGAGGCGCGCAGTATGAATTTCGAAGGCATGCGCCGTCGTGGTTTTTCCGAAGAAGCCATTCATGCGCTGCGCAGAGCCTACAAGACGGTCTATCGTCAGGGGCTGACCATCGCGCAGGCGGCGGCCGACCTTGCTGAGCCGGCGGCGCAGTTCCCTGAAGTGGCCGTATTCCTTCAGTCTATCCAGACGTCGACCCGCGGTATCATTCGCTAATCATGACCAAGCCATTATGTATCGCTCTGGTCGCTGGTGAAGCATCCGGCGATATCCTCGGGTCCGGCCTGATGCGTGCCCTCAAGGTGCGCCATCCCGATATCCGTTTTATCGGCGTGGGTGGCCCGCTGATGGAGGCTGAGGGCATGCAGTCCTACTTCCCGATGGAGCGCCTGTCGGTGATGGGGCTGGTCGAGGTGCTAGGCAGGCTGCGTGAGCTGCTGGCCCGGCGCAAGCTTCTGGTAGAGACCCTCATCAAGGAAAAGCCGGACGTCTTCATCGGCATCGATGCCCCCGACTTCACACTCAATATCGAACTTCAGCTACGCCGCGCGGGGATCAAGACCGTGCACTATGTCAGCCCGTCAGTCTGGGCCTGGCGTCAGAAGCGTGTGCTGAAGATTCGTGAAGGCTGTGACCTGATGCTGACATTGTTGCCATTCGAAGCCCGTTTCTATGAAGAGAAGGGCGTACCGGTACGCTTTGTCGGTCATCCGCTGGCAGACACCATCCCTTTGGAGTCAGATCGCGCCGCGACCCGCGCTGGGCTTGGTTTTGCTCAGGAAGCGCCCGTTGTTGCGCTGATGCCGGGCAGCCGGGGCGGCGAAGTAGGGCGTCTGGGCGGGTTGTTTTTCGATGCTGCCGAGCTTCTTCTCGCGCAGCGTCCTGGCCTGCGTTTTGTACTGCCTTGCGCCAGCCCTCAGCGGCGGGTTCAGATAGAGCAATTGTTACAAGGCCGCAATCTGCCAGTCACGCTGCTCGACGGTCAGTCACATGTGGCGCTGGCCGCATGCGATGCGGTACTGATCGCCTCCGGCACCGCGACCCTGGAAGCCCTGCTTTACAAGCGACCGATGGTGGTGGCCTACCGTCTGGCGCCGCTGACCTTCTGGATACTCAAGCGGATGGTCAAAAGCCCTTACGTGTCGCTGCCTAACCTGCTTGCCCAGCGCCTGCTGGTGCCAGAACTGCTGCAGGATGACGCCACCCCCGAAGCGTTGGCCCGGACGCTGCTGCCGCTGATCGACGACGGTCAGGCGCAAACCGCAGGCTTTGATGCCATTCACCGTATTTTGCGCCGAGATGCGTCCAATCAGGCCGCTGATGCGGTGTTGAGCCTGCTCGGCCAGTCGTCTTCACTGTGAGGTCGCCCATCATGCAAACAGGTCTGGATTTCACACTCGTCGAGGATCTGGTAGCAGGTGTTGATGAGGTAGGCCGCGGCCCGCTGTGCGGAGCGGTTGTGACGGCGGCAGTCATTCTCGACCCTGCCCGGCCTATTCTCGGGCTCAACGACTCAAAGAAGCTGACTGAAGCCCGGCGCGAAAAGCTCTACGTCGAAATTCAGGAGAAGGCCCTGTGCTGGTTCATTGCCCGGGCTGAAGTTGAAGAAATCGACGAATTGAATATTTTGCACGCCACGATGCTGGCCATGAAACGTGCCGTCGAGGGGTTGAGTATCACGCCGAAGCTGGCGCTCATCGACGGCAACCGTTGCCCGCAGTTGTCAGTGCCTTCTGCGCCGGTTGTAAAAGGCGACTCCAAGGTGCCTGCCATCGCGGCCGCATCGATTCTCGCCAAGGTTAGCCGGGATCGGGAAATGGCAGCGTTCGAACTCATCTATCCGGGTTATGGCATCGGTGGGCACAAGGGTTATCCTACCCCGGTGCACCTGGAGGCATTGGCCCGGTTGGGGCCTACGCCTATTCATCGACGCTCCTTTGCACCTGTGCGTGCAGCCCATGAAGCGCGAGCATCCATAATGATCGGCGGGTCGATCCCGCTGCCAGTCGGTTTATTGCAGGACTGACGTTTCATCCCGGGCCCGTTACAATCCTGCCCTTCGTTTTTTGTATTTTCGCGTTTTATAGGATCACCATGCCGGCTTCTTTCGTTCATCTACGCCTGCACACCGAATACTCGCTGGTTGACGGTCTGGTCCGGGTCAAACCGTTGATCAAGGCGCTGACCGGCATGAACATGCCTGCCGTGGCGGTGACCGACCAGAACAACATGTGTTCGCTGGTCAAGTTCTACAAGGCCGCGCAAGGCTCTGGTATCAAGCCGATCTGTGGTGTCGACTTGTGGCTGGCGGGCAGGGATGAAGACGCTGCGCTCAGTCGCATCAGCCTGTTGGCCATGAATGCCCAGGGCTACCGGAACCTGACCGAACTGATTTCCCGTGGTTTTATCGAAGGCCAGCGCAACGGCCAGATCGTCATCCAGCGCCAATGGGTCGCGCAGGCCAGTGAAGGCGTGATTGCGCTTTCCGCTGCAAAGGAAGGCGAGATCGGCATGGCGTTGCTCGGCGGCAACCCCGGCGAGGCGGACGAACTGCTGCGCGAATGGATGGCGGTATTTCCCGATCGTTTCTATATCGAAGTGCAGCGCACCAATCGCAACAATGACGAAGAGCACTTGCATGCCGCTGTTGCCTTGGCCGAACGTCACGGTGCGCCGCTGGTTGCGACCAACGATGTGCGTTTCATCAAGCAGACTGATTTCGAAGCCCACGAGACTCGCGTGTGTATTGGCGAAGGCCGGGCGCTGGACGATCCGCGTCGTTCGCATAACTACAGCGATCAGCAATACCTGAAAAGCCCGGAAGAAATGGCCGAGCTGTTCAGCGACCTGCCCGAGGCGCTGGAAAACACCGTCGAGATCGCCAAGCGCTGCAACATCGACGTCAAGCTGGGCACTCACTTTTTGCCCAACTTCCCGATTCCCGATGGCATGACCATCGATGAGTATTTCCGCAAGGTTTCGTTCGATGGCCTCGAAGAGCGTCTTGCCGTCCTGTTGCCCAAGGACACCACCGAAGATTACGAAGCCAAGCGTCAGGTGTATGTCGACCGGCTGAATTTCGAGCTGGATATCATCATCCAGATGGGCTTCCCTGGTTACTTCCTGATCGTGATGGACTTCATCCAGTGGGCCAAGAGCAATGGCGTACCGGTGGGGCCGGGTCGTGGTTCGGGTGCCGGATCGCTGGTTGCCTATGTACAGAAGATCACCGACCTCGACCCGCTGGAATACGATCTGCTGTTCGAACGCTTTCTGAACCCGGAACGGGTTTCCATGCCTGACTTCGACGTCGACTTCTGCATGGACGGCCGTGATCGGGTGATCGAATACGTGGCCGAGAAATACGGTCGCAATGCGGTTAGCCAGATCATCACCTTCGGTTCCATGGCGGCCAAGGCGGTGGTGCGTGACGTGGCGCGGGTGCAGGGCAAGTCTTACGGACTGGCGGATCGTCTGTCGAAGATGATCCCGTTCGAAGTCGGCATGACCCTCGAAAAAGCCTACGAGCAGGAAGAGATTCTTCGCGATTTCCTCAAGGTGGATGAGGAAGCTGCGGAAATCTGGGAGATGGCGCTCAAGCTCGAAGGCATTGTGCGTAACGTCGGTAAGCACGCCGGTGGTGTGGTGATTGCCCCGACCAAGCTGACCGACTTTTCGCCGATCTATTGCGACGAGGCCGGTGACGGCCTGGTAACCCAGTTCGACAAGGACGATGTCGAGGCGGCGGGGCTGGTGAAGTTCGACTTCCTCGGTCTGCGCACCTTGACCATCATCGACTGGGCGCTCAAGACCATCAACCGCGACCGCGCCAAGGTCAACGAAGAGCCGCTGGACATCGCGTTCATCCCGCTCGACGACATGCCGACCTATCAGCTGCTGCAGCGCGCCGAAACCACGGCTGTGTTCCAGCTAGAGTCGCGCGGCATGAAAGAGCTGATCAAAAAGCTCAAGCCCGACTGTCTGGAAGACTTGATCGCACTGGTGGCGCTGTTCCGCCCCGGCCCGCTGCAATCGGGCATGGTTGACGACTTCATCAACCGTAAGCACGGTCGCGCCGAGCTGTCCTACCCGCACGTCGATTATCAGTACGAAGGACTGAAGCCGGTACTGGCACCGACCTACGGCATTATCCTGTATCAGGAACAGGTGATGCAGATCGCGCAGGTCATGGCCGGTTACACCCTCGGCGGTGCAGACATGCTGCGTCGCGCAATGGGTAAGAAAAAGCCCGAGGAAATGGCCAAGCAGCGCGGCGGTTTCATTGAGGGTTGCAAGACCAATAACATCGATCCGGACCTGGCCGGTAACATTTTCGATCTGGTGGAGAAATTCGCCGGTTACGGCTTCAACAAATCCCACTCGGCTGCCTACGGACTTGTGTCATATCAGACCGCCTGGCTGAAGACTCACTACCCGGCACCGTTCATGGCTGCGGTATTGTCGGCGGATATGCACAACACCGACAAGGTCGTGACCTTGATCGAAGAAGTGCGCACGATGAAGCTGCGCCTCGACGCGCCGGACGTGAACACATCGGAGTTCAAATTCACGGTAAGCGATGATGGCCGCATTCTTTACGGGCTTGGTGCCATCAAAGGGGTGGGCGAGGGGCCGGTCGAGGCGATTACCGATGCGCGTCAGAACGGGCCGTTCAAGGACCTGTTCGATTTCTGCGCCCGCGTCGATCTCAAGCGGGTCAACAAGCGAACCCTGGACGGTCTGATTCGCAGCGGTGCGCTGGATCGTCTCGGGCCGTACTTCGAACTGGAACCCAAGGCCTATCAGGCCAACATTGATCGTAACCGCTCGGTGCTGCTTGCCGCGCTGGAAGAAGCGATTCAGGCGGCAGAGCAGACCGCGCGCAGCCACGACAGTGGTCACGCAGACCTGTTTGGCGGCCTGTTCGTTGAAGCGGATGCCGATGTTTACGCCAATCATCGCAAGACCCGCGAGCTGAGCCTCAAGGACCGTCTGCGCGGTGAAAAGGAAACCCTGGGCCTGTACCTGACCGGTCACCCGATCGATGAATATGAAGGCGAGATTCGCCGCTTCGCTCGTCAGCGCATCATCGACCTCAAGCCCGCCAGAGACACCCAGACGGTGGCCGGCCTGATCATTGCCTTGCGCGTAATGAAGAACAAGAAGGGCGACAAGATGGGGTTCATTACCCTGGACGATCGCTCTGCACGCATTGAAGCATCACTGTTTGCCGAAGCGTTTCATTCGGCTCAATCACTGCTGCAGACCGATGCTATGGTGGTGGTCGAAGGCGAAGTCAGTAATGATGACTTCTCCGGGGGGCTGCGGTTGCGCGCCAAGCGGGTCATGAGTATCGAAGATGCGCGCACCAATCTGGCCGAGAGCCTGCGAGTGACGGTACGCGCCGAAGCACTCAAGGGCGACCGGCTGCGCTGGTTGGGTGATCTGTGCAAGCGCCATCGCGGTGCCTGTCCGATCACAGTGGACTACACGGGGCAGGACGCCCGTGCATTGCTGCAATTGGGAGAAGCATGGCGGATTGATCCCGCTGACAGCTTGATTCAAGCTCTGCGTGACCAGTTCGGACGTGAGAACGTCTTTCTCCAGTATCGTTGAACGTCGCAGGCTCGACTTGCGCTCAACCCTGAATTTTAATTTCGACCTGACCGCGCCTGTTCCGAACAGGAAAGGCGCAGACGGATCAACCGGCCGGCCTCTTGGCCGTCGACCCAAGACGGATGCCTATGAACCCGAATTTTCTTGATTTCGAACAGCCTATCGCGGACTTGCAGGCCAAAATCGAAGAACTGCGCTTGGTGGGTAACGACAACTCGCTGAACATCGGCGACGAGATCTCCCGGCTGCAAGACAAGAGCAAGACGCTTACCGAAAGCATCTTCGGCAACCTGACCAGCTGGCAGATCGCGCGCATGGCACGCCATCCGCGTCGTCCCTACACGCTGGACTACATCGAAAACATCTTTACCGAGTTCGATGAGCTGCACGGTGATCGTCATTTCTCCGATGACGCAGCAATCGTCGGCGGTATTGCCCGTCTCGACGGCCAGCCGGTCATGGTTATCGGTCACCAGAAAGGTCGTGAAGTGCGCGAGAAGGTTCGTCGCAACTTCGGCATGCCGCGTCCCGAGGGCTATCGCAAGGCTTGCCGCCTGATGGAAATGGCCGAGCGCTTCAAGATGCCGATCCTGACCTTTATCGATACGCCGGGCGCTTATCCTGGTATCGATGCGGAAGAGCGTAACCAGAGCGAGGCAATTGCCTGGAACCTGCGTGTGATGGCCCGTCTCAAGACCCCGATCATCGCTACTGTTATCGGTGAAGGCGGTTCCGGTGGTGCGCTGGCGATTGGCGTATGCGACCAGTTGAACATGCTGCAGTACTCGACCTACGCGGTAATCTCCCCGGAAGGCTGCGCGTCGATTCTGTGGAAAACCGCCGAGAAGGCACCGGATGCTGCTGAAGCGATGGGTATCACCGCTGATCGCCTGAAAGGTCTGGGCATCGTCGACAAGGTTATCGCCGAGCCGCTGGGCGGTGCACATCGCGACCCGGTTGCTGCCGCTGCGTTGATTCGTGAAGAACTGAGCAGCCAGTTGGCGATGCTCAAGGCGTTCGATAACGATGAGCTGCTGGCCCGTCGTTATGACCGTCTGATGAGCTACGGTCTGTAAGCTGCGTCGCCCCGATTGTTTCCACGTCTTGCGGGCTTCTGCCCAAAGGACGTGGGAGCGAACCGCGCGACGCTTCGTTTGTTCGCGAAAGGGCTGGCTTGAGCACTGGACCGATCAGTGCGTGAATAAGCGAAGTCCGGTGAGAAACACCAATGACCACCTCCACATATAGCGGTCATGACCTTCCTGCAAGGCTCCTTCAGGCTTTGGCTCCCTGGCGCAACGCGCCAACCTGGCATATCGGCTTTTCCGGTGGCCTAGACTCCACGGTGTTGTTGCATCTTCTGGCTGAACTGGCCAAATGCGAAACCCTGCCTGTCTTACACGCCATCCACGTTCATCACGGCCTGCAGGCCGCTGCCGATGCGTGGCCTGAACATTGTCGGCAGGTTTGTCAGGCGCTGGGTGTGGCATTTGAGCTGGTTCGGGTAAGCGTCGATCCTGGCGCGAGCATCGAGCAGGCTGCCCGGCAGGCGCGTTACACCGCTTTCACTGGCAGGCTGGCTGAGGGGGATGTATTGCTCACCGGCCAGCACCGTGACGATCAGGCCGAGACCCTGTTGTTCCGCCTGCTGCGCGGCGCTGGTGTACGCGGTCTGGCTGCCATGCCCGATCAGCGAATTCTGGGGCGTGGGCATCTGGTGCGACCGCTGCTGGCAGTGTCTCGTGCCGAACTTGAAGGCTACGCGCATCAGCACGGCCTGAATTGGGTCGAAGACCCGAGCAACGACGACTCCCGATTCTCGCGCAACTTCTTGCGCAGTGACGTGCTGCCATTGCTGACCTCCAGATGGCCTCAGGCAGCGGCCAGTCTGGCGCGTACTGCGGGCCACCTTGGCGAAGCACAGCAATTGCTGGACGAGCTTGCCGTGCAGGATCTGGCCAGTGCCCAAGCCACGACGCCATTTGCCTGGCTTGGCTTGCCCGTGCTGAGCATTGGCCCGCTTGCCGTGCTGTCCGCAGCAAGGCAGCGCAATGCACTGCGCCATTGGCTTGCGCCGCTGACGCGGCTGCCGGATACCGATCACTGGGCTGGCTGGGAGGCATTGCGCGACGCGGCGCAGGATGCCCGTCCGCTGTGGCGGCTTGCCGATGGCGAGCTGCACAGGGCGCAGGGCTGCCTTTGGTGGGTGCCGGTTGACTGGGGACGCGACTGTCACCGGGTAACAGACTGGCCCGACTGCCGCACACCGCTGCACTTGCCGGGCAATGGCTGGGTAAGCCTTGAAGGTGATGCGCCGTGTGGCGCTCTGCAAATCCGCTACCGGCAGGGAGGAGAGCTGATGCTCCTCGGCGGACGCGGCAGTCGTGATCTAAAACGGCTGCTAAATGAGCAGGCTGTACCGGTTTTTCTGCGCGGCAGATTGCCGCTGCTCTACTGCGATAATGACCTGCTGGCCGTCGCCAACCTGCCTGGACTGGACGGTTCGCCCAATGAAAGCTGGCGTTTGCACTGGGTTGTACCGACCAGCGACCAAAGTTTGAGCTGAAAGGCCCTTTCAGGTAGACTACGCTCCCTTCTTGATACAACTTCTGTTGGTTCTTTTGAAACAACGCAAGTTGCCGGTTACCAACCAGTGTTTGCTGGGTAATTCTTAAAATGTAGCGCGCACCACACTGGCTTCGGCCGGTCGGTTTCAACGCAGCAGTTTCGGGAGTGCACCGTGAATTTTGTCGGTAATCGGGGGCTTCGGCCTTCCTTCGCTATCCCCGGCGGCTCTGACCGCTTTAACGCAGACTTCTAGGGTTTTTCATGACGCGCTACATCTTCGTCACGGGCGGTGTTGTTTCTTCATTGGGGAAAGGCATTGCCTCGGCTTCATTGGCGGCCATCCTGGAGGCGCGGGGACTCAAGGTCACCATGCTCAAACTGGATCCCTACATCAACGTGGACCCAGGCACCATGAGCCCGTTCCAGCACGGTGAGGTGTTCGTCACTCACGACGGCGCCGAGACCGACCTGGACCTTGGTCACTACGAGCGGTTCATCCGCACCACCATGACCCAGAACAACAACTTCACCACCGGCCGTGTGTACGAACACGTCCTGCGCAAAGAGCGCCGTGGTGATTATCTGGGGGCGACCATTCAGGTCATTCCGCATATCACCGACGAAATCAAGCGCCGCATCATCAAGGGTGCAGGCGATGCCGACGTGGCGCTGGTCGAAATCGGCGGTACGGTGGGTGACATCGAGTCGCAGCCGTTCCTCGAGGCCATCCGCCAGTTGCGTTTCGAAGTGGGCGCACGCCGCGCGATGCTGATGCACCTGACGCTGGTGCCTTACATAGCCACTGCCGGCGAGACCAAGACCAAGCCGACTCAGCATTCGGTGAAAGAATTGCGCTCAATCGGTCTGCAGCCTGATGTACTGGTTTGCCGCTCCGACCACCCGATCGACGTGTCCTCGCGTCGCAAGATCGCTCAGTTCACCAACGTTGAAGAGCGTGCGGTTATCGCCCTTGAAGACGCGGACACCATCTACAAGATCCCGGGCATCCTGCATTCGCAAGGCCTGGACGATTTTGTGGTCGAGCGCTTCGGCCTGCAATGCGAGGGTGCCGATCTGTCCGAGTGGGACAAGGTCGTCGACGCCAAGCTCAACCCCGAGCACGAAGTCACCATCGCGATGGTCGGCAAGTACATGGAGTTGCTCGACGCCTACAAGTCGTTGATCGAAGCCATGAGCCACGCCGGTATCACCAACCGTACCAAGGTGAACCTGCGTTATATCGATTCCGAAGACATCGAAAACCAGGGCACCGGCCTGCTGGAAGGCGTGGATGCGATTCTGGTTCCAGGCGGCTTTGGCCTGCGCGGCGTCGAGGGCAAGATCACTGCCGTCCAGTTTGCACGGGAAAACAAGGTGCCGTATCTGGGCATCTGCCTGGGCATGCAAGTGGCGGTCATCGAGTTCGCACGTAACGTGCTGGGCTGGAAAGACGCCAACTCCACCGAGTTCAACCGTACCAGCGCGCACGCCGTGGTGGGTCTCATCACCGAGTGGGAAGATGCCACCGGTGCAGTCGAAACCCGTACCGAAAGTTCCGATCTGGGCGGCACCATGCGTCTAGGGGCACAGGATTGCCAGCTTGAAGCCGGTTCGCTGGTACACGACTGCTACCGCAAGGACGTGATTGTCGAGCGTCATCGTCATCGCTATGAAGTGAACAACAACCTGCTGCCACAACTGATCGAGGCAGGCCTGAAGATTTCCGGTCGCTCCGGCGACGGTGCGCTGGTTGAAGTGGTCGAAGCACCGGATCATCCATGGTTCGTCGCTTGCCAGTTCCACCCGGAATTCACTTCCACGCCCCGTGACGGTCATCCGCTGTTCAGCGGTTTCGTCAAGGCGGCACTGGCTCAACATCAGAAAAACTCCTGACAGGGACTTCACACATGGCTCAGAAAACAATTCGCGTAGGTTCGATCGAGATCGCCAACGACAAGCCAATGGTGCTGTTCGGCGGCATGAACGTACTCGAGTCCCGGGATATGGCCATGCAGGTCTGTGAAGAGTACGTAAGGGTGACCGAAAAGCTCGGTATCCCTTATGTGTTCAAAGCCAGCTTCGACAAGGCCAACCGCTCTTCGGTAAATTCCTACCGCGGGCCGGGCCTTGAAGAGGGCATGCGCATTTTCGAAGAGATCAAGCGCACCTTCAACGTGCCGCTGATCACCGACGTGCACGAGCCTCATCAGGCGGCCGTGGTTGCTGAAGTGTGTGACATCATCCAGTTGCCGGCCTTCCTGTCGCGTCAGACCGATCTGGTCGTTGCGATGGCGAAGACCGGAGCAGTCATCAACATCAAGAAAGCCCAGTTTCTCGCACCTCAGGAAATGAAACACATCCTGACCAAGTGCGAAGAGGCGGGTAATGATCAGTTGATTCTGTGCGAGCGGGGTTCCAGCTTCGGTTACAACAATCTGGTGGTGGACATGCTCGGCTTCGGCGTCATGAAGCAGTTCGAATACCCGATCCTGTTCGATGTGACACACGCCCTGCAAATGCCGGGTGGTCGCTCCGATTCTGCCGGTGGCCGCCGCGCTCAGGTCCTGGATCTGGCCAAGGCCGGCATCAGCCAGAATCTGGCCGGCCTGTTCCTTGAAGCGCATCCGGACCCTGACAACGCCAAATGCGACGGTCCGTGTGCCTTGCGTCTGGACAAGCTGGAGCCGTTCCTGGCCCAGCTCAAGTCACTGGATGAACTTGTCAAAAGTTTTCCGATCGTAGAGACCGCTTGAACAGGGTTCTCCGGTAAAGTGCCGTTCCCCGTCATTCGTGACGGGGTTGTCGCATTCAGACCTGCCTTTTTCTGCGTCTGACTGCGAGCATTGTTTTCCCAGCTGCGTCGTTTTCGTCAATCTTGGAGTGTTTACAACAATGGCAAAAATCGTCGACATCAAAGGTCGTGAAGTTCTCGACTCCCGTGGCAATCCCACTGTGGAAGCAGATGTGGTCCTCGATAACGGCATCGTTGGCAGCGCTTGCGCGCCGTCTGGTGCTTCAACCGGCTCGCGCGAAGCGCTGGAGCTGCGTGATGGCGACAAGAGCCGTTACATGGGCAAGGGCGTTCTGAAGGCTATAGCCAACATCAACGGCCCTATCCGTGACCTGCTTCTGGGCAAGGACCCGGTTGACCAGAAGGCTCTGGATCACGCGATGATCAAGCTGGACGGCACCGAGAACAAGGCAAGCCTGGGTGCAAACGCAATTCTTGCGGTCTCCCTGGCAGCTGCCAAGGCGGCGGCTCAGGATCAGGATCTGCCGCTGTACGCGCACATCGCCAACCTCAATGGCACACCGGGCGTGTACTCCATGCCGGTGCCGATGATGAACATCATCAACGGTGGCGAGCATGCCGATAACAACATCGACATCCAGGAATTCATGATCCAGCCTGTCGGCGCCAAAACCTTCGCTGAAGGCCTGCGCTGGGGTACCGAGATTTTCCATCACCTCAAGGCAGTGCTCAAGGCGCGTGGCCTGAACACCGCTGTCGGTGACGAAGGCGGTTTCGCCCCCAACCTTGCGTCCAACAAAGACGCGCTCGACGCTATTGCCGAAGCCGTCGCCAATGCGGGTTACACGCTGGGCACCGACGTGACCCTGGCGCTGGACTGCGCGGCGAGCGAGTTCTACAAGAACGGCAAGTACAAACTCAGCGAAGAGGGCGAGTACAGCTCCGCCGAGTTTGCCGAATACCTTGCCGAGCTGACGCGCAAGCATCCGATCATTTCCATTGAAGACGGTCTGGACGAGTCTGATTGGGATGGCTGGAAAGTTCTCACCGACAAGATCGGCGAGAAAGTCCAACTGGTCGGTGACGACCTGTTCGTGACCAACACCAAGATCCTGAAAGAAGGCATCGACAAGAAGATTGCCAACTCGATTCTGATCAAGTTCAACCAGATCGGCTCCCTGACTGAAACGCTGGAAGCCATTCAGATGGCCAAAGCTGCCGGTTACACTGCGATCATCTCTCACCGTTCCGGCGAAACCGAAGATTCGACCATTGCCGACCTGGCTGTGGGCACGTCTGCCGGTCAGATCAAAACCGGTTCGCTGTGCCGCTCCGACCGCGTTTCCAAGTACAACCAACTGCTGCGCATCGAGGAGCAATTGGGCTCCAAGGCCGCGTATCGTGGTCGTGCCGAGTTTCGCGGTTGAGCCATAGATGGTAAAAAGACGCAGAGTGCTGTACAGATTCGAGTCACCTGACTTGCCTGTGCAGCTCCGATGCTGACGCTCCGCAGTAATCTGGAGTGATTGAGCCTGGCTTATGTCAGGCTCAATGCCCTCAGTCGTTTGTTGTTCACGTTGGCTCTGCTGTCTTTTTTACTGGGTACCTGATATTTCAATGCGCAGTCCTAACTGGTTGTTCCTCGTCCTGCTCCTGTTGCTGGCTGGCTTGCAGTACCGCCTTTGGGTCGGTAACGGAAGCCTTGCGCAAGTGGCCAGCCTGACTCAGCAGATTGCCGACCAGCACGCTGAGAATGAGGTGCTGCTGGAGCGCAACCGCGTGCTTGATGCCGAGGTCATGGAGTTGAAAAAAGGTCTGGAAACCGTCGAAGAACGTGCCCGACATGAACTCGGCATGGTCAAGGACGGCGAAACCCTTTACCAGCTCGCGCAATAATCAAGTTGGTGCAATGAAAGACTTTCTTCCTGCCTTCTGGGCAGTGATACCTGCAGCGGGCATTGGTGCTCGCATGGCAGCTGACCGTCCCAAGCAATATTTGCAACTGGGCGGCCTGACAATTCTTGAACACAGCCTGCTTTGCTTTCTCGATCACCCCCGGCTCAAGGGACTGGTGATCAGTCTGGCTGTGGACGACCCTTACTGGGCTGCATTGCCCTGCGCTAAAGACACTCGCATTCAGCGGGTGGATGGCGGCAGCGAGCGCTCAGGCTCGGTGCTCAATGCGCTTCTGTACCTGCATGCGCAGGGCGCGAGTGACAATGACTGGGTGCTGGTGCATGACGCTGCGCGTCCTAATCTGGCGCGCAGTGATCTGGATAATCTGCTCGGTGAGCTGGCTGACGACCCGGTTGGCGGCCTGCTGGCCGTACCGGCCCGCGATACCCTCAAGCGTGCCGACAGCAGTGGTCGCGTGCTTGAAACCGTCGACCGGAGCCTGATCTGGCAAGCATTCACGCCGCAGATGTTTCGTCTTGGGGCCCTGCATCGCGCCCTGGCGGACAGCCTGGTGTCGAACGTGAATATCACCGATGAGGCATCGGCGATCGAGTGGGCGGGGCAGTCGCCGCGATTGGTCGAAGGGCGGTCCGATAACATCAAGGTCACTCGCCCCGAGGATCTTGAATGGTTGCGTCAACGCCGCACTGAGATCGGCCGTTAGCTACTGGCGGTACTCATCACGCATCGCCAATCCTTCTTTAAGGTAGTCCACCAGCTTGCGTACCTTGGGCGACAGGTGCCTTTGCTGCGGATAGAGCGCCCAAACGGCAGTATTGGGCGGTTGATGGGCTTCCAGCAATGAAACCAGCGTTCCGTCATTGAGGTGTTTCTGCACGTAATAGTCTGGCAACTGACACAAGCCAACCCCATGTAGCGCGGCATCCAGAACCGCCTGACCGCTGTTGCAGCGCCAGTTGCCTTGCACTCTCTGAGAAAACTCACGGCCATTCTGCTGAAGCTGCCAGGTATCGCTGCCCCCGACCAGGCAGTTGTGGCGATTCAGTTCCGACAGGCTGTGAGGTCGCCCGTAGCGTTCAATGTAGGAAGGCGCAGCACACAGATACATTTGCCGTGGCGCGAGGCGGGTTGCAACCATGCGCGAATCCTGTAGCCGGCCCAGGCGAATCGCCAGATCCATCCCTTCATGCACCAGATCGAGCGTTTCATTGCTCAGCTCGATGTCGACCCGCAAGTGCGGATACAGGTCCATGAAGCGTGTCACCAGGGGCGTGATGAAGCGCTCGCCATAAGCCACAGCGCAGGTCATGCGCAGCAACCCTTTCGGCTCGCTGGCCAGATCGCCTACAGCGCGCAGTGCTTCTTCGCGGCCGTCCTGCAAACGTTGGCAGTGATGTAAAAACGTTTGACCAGCCTCTGTCAGCGCGACCTTGCGCGTGCTGCGATAAAGCAAACGGGTTTGCAGTCGTTCTTCAAGGCGCACGATCTGGCGGCTGATATGTGACGAGGAAACCCCAAGCCTTTGTGCAGCCGCTGTGAACTGGCCGCATTCAGCGACCGCAACGAATTCGTCCAGACCTTCCCAGCGATTGATGTGCATCGATTATCCCTGTACAGCATTAATGTTTTGCTTTTAGCCGTATTACTCGCCAATTGGCACTGTACTACACTGCAAACCTTGTTTTTACCCGTCGGAGAAGTTTGATGATCAAGTCGCGCGCTGCTGTCGCTTTTGAAGCCAAAAAGCCATTGGAGATCGTTGAAGTCGATGTCGCCATGCCCAAGGCGGGAGAAGTGCTGCTCAAAGTAGTGGCCTCCGGCGTCTGCCATACCGATGCCTACACACTTTCCGGTGCCGATCCCGAGGGGATTTTTCCGTCGATCCTCGGCCACGAAGGCGGTGCGATTGTCGAAGCCATTGGCGAAGGTGTCACCTCTGTCGCGGTCGGCGACCACGTCATTCCGCTGTATACCCCGGAATGCCGTCAGTGCAAATTCTGCCGCTCGGGCAAGACCAACCTGTGTCAGGCGATTCGTGCCACTCAGGGTAAAGGCCTGATGCCGGATGGCACCACGCGCTTTTCCTACAAGGGCGAGCCGATTTTCCACTACATGGGCACTTCGACCTTCTCCGAATACACCGTACTACCGGAAATCTCGGTGGCCAAAATCGACAAACAGGCACCGCTGGAAAAAGTCTGCCTGCTGGGTTGTGGTGTCACCACCGGTATCGGTGCGGTGCTCAACACTGCCAAGGTCAAGCCTGGCGATACCGTGGCGATCTTCGGTCTGGGCGGTATCGGCCTCTCAGCACTGATCGGCGCGGTCAAAGCCAAAGCGTCTCGAATCATCGCCATCGATATCAACCCGGCCAAGTTCGAGATCGCCAAACAGTTGGGCGCGACTGATTGCGTCAATCCGAAAGATTTCGACCGTCCTATTCAGGAAGTCATAGTTGACATGACTGATGGCGGGGTGGATTTCTCCTTTGAGTGCATCGGCAATGTACAGCTCATGCGTGCAGCGCTGGAATCCTGCCACAAGGGCTGGGGCGAGTCGGTCATCATCGGCGTGGCCGGTGCCGGTCAGGAAATCTCTACCCGTCCGTTCCAACTGGTGACAGGACGCGTCTGGCGCGGTTCGGCATTTGGTGGCGTGCGTGGCCGCACCGAACTGCCAAGCTATGTCGACATGGCGCAGACCGGCGAAATTCCGCTGGATACGTTCATTACCCATACCATGGGCCTGGAAGACATCAACAAGGCGTTCGACCTGATGCATGAAGGCAAAAGCATCCGCACCGTCATTCATTTTTGAGGAGCGGCGGCAAGCGGCAAGCACGAAGATTTGTTACATGCTTGTAGCTTGCCGCTTGCAACTGGAGGAAGCGACATGCCTTTGGAAAATATTTCCTGCCAGAAAAGCTTCGGCGGCTGGCACAAGCGTTACAAACACCACTCTCAAGTACTGGGTTGTGACATGGTGTTTGCAGTCTATCTGCCGCCCCAGGCAGAGCAGGGCGGCAAGCTGCCCGTGTTGTACTGGCTTTCCGGCCTGACCTGCACCGACGAGAACTTCATGCAGAAAGCCGCCGCTCACCGGCTTGCGGCCGAGCTGGGCATTATCATCGTGGCACCTGACACCAGTCCACGCGGTGCCGACGTAGCTGACGACCCTGACGGCGCCTGGGATTTCGGTCAAGGGGCGGGCTTCTATCTCAACGCCACCGAACAGCCTTATGCGCGGCATTACCAGATGCATGATTACGTCGTCAGGGAGCTGCCAGCCCTTATCGAAGAGCACTTCCCGGCGTCAGAGGCACGCAGTATCAGCGGGCACTCGATGGGCGGGCATGGGGCGCTGGTCTGCGCACTGCGCAATCCTGGCCGCTATCGCTCGGTATCGGCGTTTTCGCCGATCAGTAATCCGATCGATTCCCCCTGGGGGCAAAAGGCATTTTCCCGTTATCTGGGTGAAGACCGTTCTCGCTGGCGCGAGTGGGATGCCAGTGTGTTGATTGCGCAAGCGTCGGAAAAACTGCCGACCCTGGTGGATCAGGGTGATCGTGACGACTTTCTGGTCAATCAGCTCAAGCCTGAAGTTCTGGTTCAGGCCGCCAAGGCTGCTAACTATCCGCTGACCTTGCGGATGCAGCCAGGTTATGACCACAGCTATTTCTTCATCGCCAGCTTCATCGAAGAGCATCTAAGGCATCACGCTGAAGCCTTGAACAGCTAACGAGCGCCAAAGCAGGTAGAATCACGCCCTGACTTTTTTCAGGGCGTTTTTTTATGCGTATTGGCCATGGCTATGATGTGCACCGTTTCGCTGAAGGCGACTTCATTACCTTGGGCGGCGTGCGGATTGCACACGGGTTCGGCCTGCTGGCCCATTCCGATGGCGATGTCCTGCTGCATGCCCTGAGCGATGCGCTTTTGGGGGCCGCGGCACTGGGCGATATCGGCAAGCACTTTCCTGACACCGATCCGCAATTCAAGGGTGCCGACAGCCGCGTGCTGCTGCGTCATGTCCTCAAGCAGATCCACGGCAAAGGCTGGAAAGTCGGTAATGTCGACGCCACCATCGTTGCCCAGGCACCAAAAATGGCACCGCATATCGATGCCATGCGTGCCTTGATCGCTGAAGATCTGCAGGTTGAGCTGGATCAGGTGAACGTGAAAGCGACAACGACAGAAAAACTCGGCTTTACCGGGCGCGAAGAAGGCATCGCGGTGCATGCCGTTGCGTTGTTGCTGCGCGCATGAATGAACTTGAACTGCTTGGCCCCAGGGCCTACGGCGATGCGCTGGGTCGTGCAGCCCTCAAGGCGACTGCCGAAGATTTTCAGGTCGACGAGGTGCTGGACATTCCGCTTTCAGGCGATGGCGAGCATTTATGGCTGTGGGTCGAAAAACGCGGTCTGAATACCGAAGAGGCGGCACGTCGGCTGGCCCGGGCCGCGGGGGTGCAGTTGCGTACGGTCAGCTATGCCGGTCTCAAGGACCGCCAGGCACTGACCCGCCAGTGGTTCAGCATTCAACTGCCGGGCAAGGCCGATCCTGATCTGTCGGCCGCGCAGGACGATACGCTGCAAATTCTCAAAAGCACTCGACACAAGCGCAAGCTACAACGCGGTGCTCACGCAGCGAATGGCTTTACGCTGCGGCTGACGCAACTGGACGCTGATACGGACGCTTTGAACCAGCGCCTTGAAATAATTGCCCGGCAGGGCATCCCCAACTACTTTGGTACGCAGCGTTTCGGTTATCAGGGCGGAAATCTTGGCGAGGCACGCGATTACGCTGCCCGCAAAGCGCTGCCTGAGCAACGTGCGGTGCGTTCGCGATTGTTATCCACAGCGCGCAGCTACCTGTTCAATCGGGTTCTGGCAGCCCGCGTTGCCGATGGCAGCTGGGAAAAGGCTCAGGTAGGGGATTTGCTCGCTTTCACCGACAGCCGCAGCTTTTTTCCGGCGGGTGTTGATGAGTGCAGCGATCCCCGGCTGGCGATTCTCGATCTGCACCCTACCGGGCCGCAGTGGGGTGAAGGCCCTTCGCCAGCCGGTGGCGCGACGGCAGAACTGGAAAATGCCATCGCCAATGATGAGTCTGCGTTGCGTGACTGGCTGGTCAGAGCGGGCATGGAGCACGAACGACGCATCCTGCGACTGCCCATTGGGCGGCTGACGTGGCATTATCCCGAGTCTGACATTCTGCAACTGGAATTCGTCCTTCCGCCCGGATGCTTCGCCACCGTTTTAGTGCGCGAACTCATTGATCTGGTGCCGGTTGGGCAGACGGACAGCCCATGCGTATTCTGATATCAAATGATGACGGGGTGAACGCGCCCGGTCTTGTCGCGCTCCATGCGGCGCTGGCGGACTATGCCGAGTGCGTAGTGATCGCCCCTGATCAGGACAAAAGCGGTGCCAGCAGTTCCCTGACACTCGACCGGCCCTTGCACCCACATGCACTGGCCAATGGCTTCATCAGTCTCAATGGTACGCCGACCGACTGCGTGCATCTGGGGATTCATGGGTTGTTGGAGCATCAACCGGACATGGTGGTTTCAGGTATCAACCTGGGTGCCAATCTGGGCGACGATGTACTGTATTCCGGAACGGTCGCTGCAGCGCTTGAAGGGCGTTTTCTGCAGCGCCCGTCGTTTGCCTTTTCGTTTCTGTCACGTCAGCCGGATAATCTGGCGACGGCGGCGCATTACGCGCGCTTGCTGGTCGAGGCCCATGAGCAACTCGACCTGCCACCCCGCACGGTATTGAACGTGAATATTCCCAACCTGCCGCTCGAGCACATCCGCGGCATTCAACTGACCCGATTGGGGCATCGTGCCCGCGCTGCGGCGCCGATCAAGGTCGTCGACCCGCGTGGCCGCGCTGGTTACTGGATCGCTGCTGCCGGCGATGTCGAGGACGGCGGTGCTGGCACCGACTTCCATGCGGTCATACAGGGTTACGTATCGATTACGCCGTTGCAGCTGGATCGAACTTATCAGGACGGATTCAGCAGCCTGAATACCTGGCTGGAGGGTCTTCGTTGATGTCGCGCGAGCAGGATGATCTATTGCGTCGCGGGATCGGGATGACCTCGCAGCGCACCCGTGAACGTCTGATCCAGCGCCTCTGCGAAGAGGGTATTTCCAACCAGCGGGTGCTGGACGTCATTCGCAAGACGCCCCGGCATCTGTTTGTCGATGAAGCGCTGGCGCATCGCGCTTATGAAGACACAGCGCTGCCCATCGGTCACAACCAGACGATTTCCCAGCCTTACATGGTCGCGCGGATGAGCGAGCTGCTATTGGCAGCCGGTCCGCTGGACAAGGTCATGGAGATCGGTACAGGGTCGGGCTACCAAACCGCGGTGCTGGCGCAACTGGTGGAGCGTGTATTTTCGGTCGAGCGTATCAAAGTCCTTCAGGACCGCGCCAAGGAGCGTCTGGTCGAGCTCAATCTGCGTAATGTGGTTTTCCGCTGGGGCGACGGCTGGGAAGGCTGGCCTGCTCTGGCACCTTATAACGGCATCATCGTCACGGCAGTGGCAACCGACGTACCGCAGGCGCTGCTTGATCAACTGGCACCTGGAGGTCGGCTGGTCATCCCGGTGGGTTCGGGAGAGGTTCAGCAATTGATGCTGATCATCCGTGAAGAAAACGGTTTTTCCCGGCACGTACTGGGGGCTGTGCGCTTCGTGCCACTGCTCAACGGGCCAATCGCGTGAAGATTGTCTGCGGTAAACAGTGAATTCTGGCTTCAGTCATTGGTCTACAGCGCGCGGCCCGGAATGTTGAATGGCCTGATGGCATCATTCCATGTAGCTGATTGATACATAACAACGTTTTTTCAACGGTTAATCACTGGCTGCCCGTCGCTATTACGGCACAATAGGCATCTTTTTTGAATTCAGTCACCAGTAAAGGGAGTGGCGGGTGAGTCTCACAGTCATTCAGCAGCTCAGGTCTTCAAGAAGTTATCAGCGTCTGGTGATTGGCATTGCTCTCAGTGTCCTTTTGGTCGGCTGCTCCAGCACGCCTTCAGGCGGGGTTCGTGTCGTTGATCGCAACGGCAATGCCGTTGCCCAGCGTCCGACGGTAACTACCGGCCAATACGTGGTCAGGCGCGGTGACACGCTTTTTTCGATTGCATTTCGTTACGGCTGGGACTGGAAAGCGCTGGCTGCCCGCAATCAGATCCCCGAGCCGTTTACCATCAAGCCAGGTCAGACAATTCGCTTTGACGGGCGCTCGTCTTCAACGCAGGACGTAGCTTCTACCTCCGGTGCAGGACGCCCGGTGACGTCTACATCAACCAGCACCAGCAGTTCCGGTTCGGTCAAAACTACGGTTATTTCCAAGCCTGTTGCGGTTGTACCTGTGGTGATACCTCCTTCTGCGACCACCGGGACAGGCCCGGCCGGTAAGTCTCCGACGGGTTGGACCTGGCCTTCAAGTGGCATTTTGATAGGAAAATTTTCCTCAAACGGCAGTTTGAATAAAGGAATTGATATCGCTGGTGATTTGGGACAGCCTGTTTTGGCAGCGTCTGATGGTTCAGTTGTTTACGCCGGAAGTGGATTACGGGGCTACGGCGAATTGATCATCATCAAACACAGCGATACCTACGTCAGTGCCTACGGTCATAATCGCAGGCTTTTGGTACGGGAAGGTCAACAGGTCAAGGCAGGGCAAACGATTGCCGAAATGGGGTCAACAGGAACTGACCGGGTGAAGCTGCATTTTGAGATTCGCCGCCAAGGGAAACCTGTAGATCCATTGGGATTTTTGCCACGTCGTTGATAGTTGCCAGCCTGTTCCAGGCGTATTAGGAACAGGCTCAAGTGTTGCCATGGAATCAGGCGATGCTGGAGCTTGAGGTCGAACTCACCAAAGGACTAAAACAATGGCTCTTGGCAACGAAGCGCCGGAGTTTGACATCGATGATGAAGTGCTCCTTATGGAAGCCGGCATTGTCCTGAAGGAAGCGTCAAACGAGAAGCAGCCACCCGCTGCCTCCGGACGCGCCAAGGTCAAGCATTCAACATCGCTCAAACAACACAAGTACATTGACTACACGCGGGCGCTTGATGCTACCCAGCTGTACCTCAATGAAATCGGTTTTTCTCCTCTACTATCCCCGGAAGAAGAAGTTCATTTTGCGCGTCTGTCGCAAAGTGGAGACCCGGCCGGGCGCAAACGCATGATTGAAAGCAATCTGCGTCTGGTAGTTAAAATTGCCAGACGTTATGTCAATCGTGGTCTGTCATTGCTTGACCTGATCGAGGAGGGCAACCTGGGGTTGATTCGGGCGGTTGAAAAATTCGACCCTGAACGCGGCTTTCGTTTTTCCACCTACGCCACCTGGTGGATTCGCCAGACCATCGAACGCGCGATCATGAATCAGACCCGGACCATCCGGCTGCCGATTCACGTCGTCAAGGAGCTGAATGTTTATCTGCGCGCGGCCCGAGAGCTGACCCAGAAGCTGGATCATGAACCTTCTCCCGAAGAAATCGCCAATCTGCTGGAAAAACCGGTAGGTGAGGTCAAGCGCATGCTCGGTCTCAACGAGCGTGTCTCGTCGGTGGACGTCTCGCTGGGGCCTGATTCGGACAAGACGCTGCTCGACACCTTGACCGACGATCGTCCGACCGACCCCTGTGAGCTGCTGCAGGACGATGATCTGTCCCAGAGCATCGATCAATGGTTGTCCGAGTTGACCGAGAAGCAACGGGAGGTTGTCATCCGTCGCTTTGGCTTGCGCGGGCATGAAAGCAGCACACTTGAAGATGTAGGGCTTGAGATCGGTCTGACGCGTGAGCGGGTCAGGCAGATTCAGGTTGAAGGGCTCAAGCGCCTACGTGAGATCCTTGAAAAAAACGGCTTGTCCAGCGAGTCTCTCTTCCAGTAACCACCCCCTCATAACGTCAATCCAGGGCCGATATAACACATAGTGTGTATATCGGCCTTTTTATATGTCTTTCGTCATTTGAATGTCGTAGGTCAATGCGCCTGCTCGGCCTTTCAGCTTTCAAAGCCTGTAAGTCATTGCGTACGGTTGCTGTAAGTCATTCAGGTAACAACAGTGAGGCTTGTCGCCAAACAGCTGTGTTTAAGGATTTAACACGTTGTTTTAAATAGAGATTATGTTTTTAAGGTGATTGACATGGAAATATCCTGGAGCGTTTGAGGTGTTGCTCTGCGGGTTTAAATCTCTAATATCGAAGCTGTGCCAACGGACAGGCACAGGCCATCAAGGATGACGGTCAAGGACATCGCGGGATGCGATTCATCAGGATGATGACAACGGAATACAGGGATCAGGGATAAAATGTGGGCGGGTCATACCGCCCCTTTTTTTATCTGCAGAAAACCGCACAGATTCAACAAAAAAGGCCCTCTCGAGGGCCTTTTGTCTGTCTGGAATCTAGCGTTCCAGATCAGCGATCTTGCCGGTTTTGCCATCCCACTCTGCCGCATCCGGCATCGCGTCTTTCTTTTCGGTGATGTTGGGCCAGACCTCGGCAAGCTCAGCGTTGAGCTCGATGAAGTTTTCCATGCCAGCAGGAATCTCGTCTTCCGAGTAAATGGCCACGGCAGGGCACTCAGGCTCGCAAAGCGCGCAGTCGATGCACTCGTCCGGGTGGATCACCAGGAAATTCGGGCCTTCGTAAAAGCAGTCCACCGGACAGACTTCTACGCAGTCGGTGTACTTGCACTTGATGCAGTTGTCGGTGACGACGAAGGTCATTTCTAATTTTCTCCTCAGGCGGCTGCTGTGGCAGAGCCCTTCCAGACAGGGTTGCCAGGTTCGGGAGGTTTCCCGGCCCTATGAAAATACGTGCTTTTGGTGGGTGGCCTTGAGGCAGTGGGACTGCGTCGCCTGCTACCTACCAGTGGTTCGCTGCATTTTCACGCGGCTCGAAAAACGCCTCGGCCAGGCTAAAAGCCGAGAGCGTCCCAAACCGCGCGGGATTCTAACAGTATGTAACGCTTCGCGTCACAGGCGAGTTTGCAATGTGTATAGCAAATCCAGCGCCTGCCGCGGAGTCATATCGTCGACTTTGATCTTGGACAGTTCGTCGAGCACCGGATGAGGCAGGCTTGCAAACATATCGCTCTGCTGCGGGATCGCGGGTTTGCCGGGCTTGGCTTTAGGCTGTTCGTGCGGCAGGCTGGTGGTTTCCAGGCGCTGCAGATGCTCTTTGGCGCGCGTGATGACTTTGCCCGGAACGCCCGCAAGCTGGGCCACGGCCAGGCCGTAGCTCTGGCTGGCTGGTCCTGGCAGTACGCGGTGCAGGAAGACGATCCGCTCGTTATGCTCGGTAGCATTCAGGTGCACGTTGGTCACCAGCGGTTCGCTTTCCGGCAGCACTGTCAGCTCGAAATAGTGCGTCGCGAACAGTGTATAAGCACGCAGTTGCGCCAGACATTCCGCCGCTGCCCAAGCCAGAGAAAGGCCGTCGAAGGTGCTGGTACCGCGTCCGACTTCGTCCATCAGCACCAGGCTTTTGTCGGTAGCGTTGTGCAGGATGTTTGCCGTTTCGCTCATTTCCACCATGAACGTCGAGCGCCCGCCGGCCAGGTCGTCGCTGGAGCCGATACGGGTGAAGATCCGGTCGACCAACGACAGTTCGCAGCTGGCAGCGGGCACGAAACTGCCGATATGCGCCAGTAGTACGATCAGCGCCGTCTGACGCATATAGGTCGATTTACCGCCCATGTTCGGGCCGGTTATGACCAGCATGCGGGTGCTGTCGTCCAGCGCCAGGTCGTTGGCGACAAACGGAGTGCTTAGTACCTGTTCTACGACCGGGTGACGGCCCTGCTCAATGCGCATGCAAGGCTCGGCAACGAAGCGTGGGCAGTTGAGGTCCAGATTCAGCGCGCGTTCTGCGAGGTTACTGAGTACGTCCAGTTCGGCCAATGCAGCTGCCGTGTCCTGCAGCGGCGCTAGATGGCCGATCAGGTCTTCAAGCAGCGCTTCGTAGAGCATCTTTTCCCGAGCCAGTGCACGGCTTTTGGCCGACAACGCCTTGTCTTCGAATTCCTTGAGTTCAGGCGTGATAAAGCGCTCGGCGCCCTTGAGGGTCTGGCGGCGTATGTAATCAGCCGGGGCCTGCTCGGCCTGTTTGCTCGGCAGCTCGATGAAGTAGCCGTGAACGCGGTTGTAACCGACTTTCAGGTTGGCAAGACCGGTACGGGCCTTTTCGCGGGCCTCCAGATCAATCAGGAACTGACCGGCGTTTTCACTCAGCGATTGCAGATCATCCAGCTCAGCGTCGTAGCCGGTTTTCAGAACACCGCCGTCGCGGATCACGGCAGGCGGATTGTCGATGATTGCGCGCTGCAGCAGATCGGCGAGTTCCGGATAGGTGCTGGCGGTCTGCGCAAGTTGCTGCAGATGCGGCGCCTCCAGGTCGGTCATCGCCTGCTGCAGTTCGGGCAGGGCGCTCAGGGCGTCGCGCAGACGCGCAAGGTCTCGTGGTCGCGCATTACGCAGGCCGATACGCGCCAGAATCCGCTCGATATCGCCGATTTCCTTGAGCTGCGGTTGCAGGTTCTCGAAGCGGTAGAGCTCCAGAAAGCAGGTAATGGACGTCTGGCGTGCCTGAAGAATTGTCAGGTCGCGCAACGGCCGGTTCAGCCAGCGGGTCAGCAGCCGCGTTCCCATTGCCGTCTGGCAACGGTCCATGACCGATTGCAGCGTATTGTCGCGGCCACCGGACAGGTTGGTGTCCAGCTCCAGGTTGCGCCGACTGGCGGCATCGAGGATTACCGTGTCGTCGAGGCGTTCGTGGCGCAGGCTGCGCAAGTGGGGCAGGGCGGTGCGCTGGGTTTCCTTGGCGTAGCTGAGCAGGCAGCCAGCAGCGCCGATGGCGAGTGTCAGGTTTTCGCAGCCAAAACCCTTCAGGTCCTGGGTTGAAAACTGCTGACACAGACTTTTGTGGGCTGAGTCGCGCTCGAAATCCCACGGTGCACGACGTCGGGCACCACGGCGTTTTTCGGCAGGCAGACCTTGCGGCCAGTCGTCCGGAATCAACAGCTCGACCGGGTTGATGCGTTCAAGCTCGGCCAGCAGGTTCTCCCAGCCCTTGATCTCCAGCACACTGAAGTTGCCGCTGGTGATGTCCAGCACGGCAAGGCCGAACAGGCGTTCGTCACCCAGTACGGCGGCAATCAGGTTATCCCTGCGCTCATCGAGCAAGGCCTCGTCGCTGATGGTCCCAGGCGTAATGATGCGGACTACCTGACGATCCACCGGGCCCTTGCTGGTCGCGGGGTCGCCGATCTGCTCGCAGATCACCACCGATTCGCCCAGCTTCACCAGTTTGGCCAGATAGCCTTCGGCGGCGTGGTACGGAATCCCGCACATGGGGATGCTCTGGCCTGCCGACTGACCGCGCGCGGTCAGGGTGATGTCCAGCAACTTGGCGGCTTTCTTCGCATCTTCGTAGAAGATCTCGTAGAAATCGCCCATGCGATAAAACATCAGTTGATCCAGGTGCTGGTTTTTGAGTTTCCAGTACTGCTGCATCATAGGGGTATGTGAAGAGAGGTCGGAAATTGCTTTGTTCATCAGTGGCTTAGGCAAGTTCTTGAGAGGAGTGAGGCAACCTTGAGGCATGACGGGTGGTCCCTCCTTGAATCGAGGGGCGTCTGCCGGGTATGTGCGATGGTCGCAAGGTTATCACGCTCAATCAGGCGGTGCAGTTACAGCGTACCTTCCGCTTATTGGTGACCAGGCGTTTCCTGACAGCCATGAACCTCGATTTGACGTATAGACTTTCATCGCTGCCACTCGATAACCGGACGGCACGCTATAAAAAAGGACTTTTATATGAAAAATAAACGAGCAAGGGATTCCGTCAACGGTCGCTTCATCCCGTTGGAAGAAGCCAGAAAAAGGCCGAGAGAAACCACGGTTGAAACGGTCAAAAGCCCGAACGCAGGAAAGATGCGCGATAAGCCGGCAATGGCAGACCCGCTTCAAGGCGGCTGCCTTGTCTCAGCAATCACTTTTACAGGCTTCCAGCATGAATGAGGACACCGTGGACGAGATAACCGGGCTGGCCAATACGCTTGGCAGGCTTCTCGGCGCAATGAACGCTCAAGTGACCACCGCCGAATCCTGCACAGGAGGCGGAATCGCCGAAGCGATCACGCGCATCGCCGGTAGCTCGGCATGGTTCGAGGCTGGCTATGTGACTTATTCGAATGCCCAGAAGACCCGACAATTGGGCGTACCGGAGGCGTTGTTCGCAGATGTCGGGGCGGTCAGTCAGCCTGTTGTCGAAGCCATGGTGCGAGGTGCGCAGCGTGAAAGCGGCGCGCGATTCGCTGTCGCGGTCAGTGGTGTTGCAGGGCCTGGCGGTGGTTCGCCGGATAAACCGGTCGGTACTGTATGGCTGTGTTGGGGCAAGGATGACGCGCTTGTCGCACAGCGCCGCCAGTTCGATGGCGACCGGGATCAGGTCCGTCGACAGACGGTCGAAGCCGCTCTACAGGGGCTGATACAGCTTGCGCGCGGAGAAATGCCAAAACAGGGGTAGGCGCGCGCTCATCGCTGTGGAATAATACTGTCTACTTATACAGGTGTTGTGGCCATCAAGGCCCTAATTGAATTTGATTACGTGAGGACTTCAATGGACGACAACAAGAAGAAAGCCTTGGCTGCGGCCTTGGGTCAGATCGAGCGTCAGTTCGGTAAAGGTGCCGTGATGCGCATGGGCGACCATGATCGCCAGGCTATTCCTGCCATCTCCACCGGCTCGCTGGGTCTGGATATCGCACTCGGCATCGGCGGTCTGCCGAAAGGCCGGATCGTGGAAATCTACGGTCCAGAGTCTTCCGGTAAAACCACGCTGACGTTGTCGGTCATCGCGCAGGCCCAGAAAATGGGTGCTACCTGTGCATTTGTCGACGCCGAGCACGCGCTTGATCCGGAATACGCCGGCAAACTGGGCGTCAATGTCGACGACCTGCTGGTTTCGCAGCCGGACACCGGTGAGCAGGCGCTTGAAATCACCGACATGCTGGTACGTTCCAACGCCATCGACGTCATCGTTGTCGACTCCGTTGCTGCGCTGGTACCAAAGGCAGAGATCGAAGGCGAAATGGGCGACATGCACGTGGGTCTGCAGGCGCGTCTGATGTCTCAGGCGCTGCGCAAGATCACCGGTAACATCAAGAACGCCAATTGCCTGGTAATCTTCATCAACCAGATCCGCATGAAGATCGGCGTGATGTTCGGCAGCCCGGAAACCACTACCGGTGGTAACGCCCTGAAGTTCTACGCTTCGGTACGTCTGGATATCCGTCGTACAGGCGCAGTGAAAGAAGGCGACGAGGTTGTCGGCAGCGAAACCCGCGTCAAGGTCGTTAAGAACAAGGTGGCTCCGCCATTCCGTCAGGCCGAGTTCCAGATTCTTTACGGCAAGGGTATCTACCTGAACGGCGAAATCGTTGATCTGGCCGTGCTGCATGGTTTTGTCGAGAAGTCCGGTGCCTGGTACAGCTACCAGGGCAGCAAGATCGGTCAGGGTAAAGCCAACTCGGCCAAATTCCTGGCAGACAATCCGGAAATCTGCAAAGCGCTCGAGAAGCAGATTCGCGACAAGTTGCTCACCCCTGGCGTCGACACCAAAGCTGTCGGTTCCCGCGAAGCTGCCGTTGCTGATGATATGGCCGAAGCAGACGCTGATATCTGATAGTCATGCCTGTCGTACTTGATACACCTGTCGCCGTAAGGCGTACTGCAATGGACCTGCTCGCACGTCGCGAGCACGGTCGGGTCGAGCTGACGCGTAAACTGCGTCAGCGCGGCGCTCCCCCCGAGCTCATCGACGCTGCCCTTGACCGTCTGGTCGAGGAAGGCCTGCTCTCCGAATCCCGTTACCTTGAAAGCTTCGTTTCTTACCGGGCACGCTCGGGCTATGGCCCTGTTCGTATTCGGGAAGAACTGAATCAGCGTGGTTTGCAGCGGGCCGACATTGAACAGGCGCTCAGGGAGTGTGGTGTGGATTGGCAGGAGAAGCTTCACGAGCTCTGGCAACGCAAGTTTGCCGGTGCCTTGCCTGTTGATGCTCGTGAGCGGGCCAGGCAGGGACGGTTTCTGAGTTATCGCGGCTATCCGCTGGATATGATCGGCCGCTTGTTAAGCGGCCGTGGCGGCGATGACTGAGGTCTCAGAGCGTTTTCTGTGGCGCCTGATCATGCGCGCCATCTCTTGTCGCTGAGGCATCCTCCCAGTTTTCCTGTTGATTGATGTAGTCCACCAATTCACGAAGCCTGCCCTGATTGCGTCCTGTGAAGGTAAACGCAAGTCGTGTCAGGTGGCTGAATTGAACTTCATCGTGCTCCTCGCCCTGATAGCTGTGCTGATGGAAGTTTTCATTGATACACAGATCGGCGAAAGCTTCCTGCATGTGCTCCAGAGCCTTCGCGCTGAGCGCGTGGCGCATACGGATCACGAACTTGTTCTTCAGCCAGCGGCTGGAGTGGAAGTTGGCATAAAACCGGTTGATCTCTTCCACCGCTTCATCGGCGCTGTAGACCAGCCTCATCAGTTTCATGTCGGCTGGCAGAATGTAGTGATTGTCCTGCAACTGGTTTTTGATGAAGTCCAGTGCACCTTGCCAGAAACTCCCGCCAGGTGTGTCCAGCAATACGACAGGTACTAACGGACTTTTGCCGGTTTGTATCAACGTCAGCACTTCCAGGGCTTCATCCAGAGTTCCAAAGCCGCCTGGGCACAGCACCAGCGCGTCGGCTTCCTTGACGAAGAACAACTTGCGGGTGAAGAAGAAGTGGAAAGGCAGCAGGTTTTCCGTGCCCTCCACCGTGGGGTTGGCGTGCTGCTCAAAGGGCAGGGTAATGTTGAACCCCAGGCTGTGTTTCAGACCTGCACCTGCGTGGGCTGCGGCCATGATGCCACCACCTGCGCCGGTGATGACCATCATGTCCGAGCGGGCAAGCTTTTCGCCCAGCTCTCTGGCCTGTGCGTAAAGGGGGTGCTCCTGAGGGGTGCGAGCAGAACCGAATACGGTGACTTTGCGGCGGCCCTTGAAGCGTTCGAGCACCCGAAAGGCTTTGTCCAGTTCGCGCAGGGTTTGCAGCGTTATCTTGACGTCCCAGCGATTGCGGTCGTCCTGGGCCATGCGTAGCACCGTGAGCATCATGTCGCGGTACAGCGGCAGGTTTCTGGTGCCGGGAGCGACCTCGTTGATGTGCTCTTCAATTTTGCTGGTCAGGTCGAGCCCGTTGCTTTGAAAGTGTCGGGATAGAAGATCGTCAGGTACATACGGCATTCGGGATTTATCCTCCTGCAGAATCAATGGCCCGGTGGGGCGTGTTGAATCGATGATGTCCCGGTTTGCAGAGAAAGGCTACCCATTCCCTGATCATTGCCAGGGCGGATTCGTTGCAGGATGTCTTGAGCGTTGCTGAACTGACGCGCCTGAGGGGCAGGCGCGCGGGGAGTGTGCCAAGTGCCGAGGGTACTTACTTTTTCGGCTTTACAGTGCAATCCGACGCCTGAAAGGTCTGGGTCGCAACCGGGCGGTTGGTCTTGTACTCGGTGAACTGATATTTGAGGACGGCTCCCTTGGTCATCAACTGGCGGAAACCGTTGTTGTGGCAAACGCTGTTGCCCAACTGGTTGCGCATCACGTCCGGGTTGGCGCGCATTTGCTGGGCCTGGCCTTCGCGTACGCTCAAGTGGTTGATCAGTTCGTTGCCACTGACGGTATAGCCCTGATCGAGGATGTCTTCGTTGATCGCCCTTGGCGTGCCGACACTGCTTTCCTTAGCGACTTTTTCCAGCATCTTGCTGAGTTCGAACTCCTGTTTCGACGCCGCCTGGGCGCATAGCGGAGCAACGAGCAAAAGCGTAAGGGTGGGTACGATAAGGCGCAGCATTAAACTCTCCTGATTAAGTGGCTGGCCGTTGGACCAGCGACTTCAAAGTGCGTTCCGGGCAGCCCGCCGATAACGCGGGTTGCAATGGCGCAGCAGTATAGAGCAGGAGTCTTCATCGGGCCTAGGGGCTGTACCCGTTTCAACGCGGTCTCTATGACGCGGGAACAGCCTGAGGACCGAAAGCGGGTTGAAGTGCCGGTGCTCTGATAAACTGCGCGTACTTTAATCCTGCCGAGTCTTTGTGGTGTCGATGTATTTCCCCCGCAGGCGTGTCCTGTAATGAGTCATGCCGTTTCCCGTCTGCGCGACGAGCGTCTGGCCCGCAGTACCAAGCCCTTTATTGCTCGCGGCTCGCGCGCGCCGCGCTGTCCGGATTGCCGGGTTATCTCCAGTTATTGCCTGTGCGCGTGGCGACCTGCCGTGAATGCCGAGTCAGGCATGTGCCTGCTGATGTACGACACCGAGCCTTTGAAACCGACCAACACCGGCTGGCTGATCGCCGATGTCATCAAGGACACCCATGCCTTCGGCTGGTCGCGAATAGATGTCGACGAGCAATTGCTCGCCTTGCTGGACGATCCGCAGTGGCAGCCCTACATCGTCTTTCCTGGTGAATTCGTTGCCGAGGAGCGTGTGGTCAATAAGGTGTCGCGCATGGATGGCAAGCGTCCGCTGTTCATTCTGCTGGATGCTACCTGGACCGAAGCGCGCAAGATGTTCCGCAAAAGCCCATATCTGGAAAGGTTTCCGGTGTTGACGCTGGAGCCCGAGCAGATCTCGCGTTACCGTTTGCGCCGCTCAAGGCGCGACGATCACTTCTGTACTGCCGAAGTCGCCGCGCTTTGTCTGGAACTGGCCGGGGACACCTGCGCCAGTGGCGTACTGGATGCTTATCTGGACGTGTTCAGCGCTCATTATCTGGGCGCCAAGTACCTCAAGCCGATTGACCCCGACGACGCGGCCCACACTCATTTGAAGGCTTTCATTTGAAGGCTTTCTATCACGCAGTGTTGCGGATCTGCCCTGTATAGGCTAATTGCCATCCATGTGCCCGGGCAAAGACGCTTCGCGCTTGACCGTCATGGTCTTGCTGGGCATGCTTGGCGCCGCCTGGAAGCCGATTCATCTTGTCTGGCGTGGCACCGACGCTCTTTTCGGGTTGTCGTTATGCGCGTTCGCCAGTCTTGCTGGGTGGCCGATTCTGTCGGCCCTCACTATAAAAACAGGATCACTACATGACCTACGACATCCTGATCGCTGATGATCATCCCCTGTTTCGCAGTGCGCTGCATCAGGCGCTGAGCATTGGCCTGGGGCCTGAAGCGCGGCTCGTCGAGGCAGAAAGCATTGCCCAGCTTGAATCCCGTCTGGGAGAGAAGGCTGATTGGGATCTGGTTCTGCTGGACCTGAACATGCCGGGGGCTTATGGCTTCTCCGGGCTGGTCCTGTTGCGCGGCCAATATCCGCAGATACCGGTGGTGATGGTTTCGGCTCAGGAAGAAGCGTCGATTGTGGTGCGTTCCAGAGAGTTTGGTGCCAGCGGGTTCATTCCCAAATCCAGCTCCCTTGAAGTCATTCAGCAGGCGGTGCGCACCGTGCTCGATGGCGACGTCTGGTGGCCGCCACAGGTCAATGAAGTGATCAGTGTTTCGGATGAAGCGAAGGCTGCAAGCGCTGGCCTCGCCAGCCTCACGCCCCAGCAGTTTCGAGTATTGACGATGGTCTGTGAGGGGCTGCTGAACAAGCAGATTGCCTCCGAACTGAGCGTCTCCGAAGCCACTATCAAAGCGCACGTCACGGCGATTTTTCGCAAGCTCGGCGTACGCACGCGAACCCAGGCAGCGTTGTTGTTACAACAGCTTGAGTCCATCTCGTCCAGTTAACGGCGTTCAGGTTGCGAGCATTCACGCTTTTTTGACCTTTAGTGCCTTAGCTTTCCTCATCTTTTTTACACAGCAGCCTCTCTATGTCGCCCTTCAAAGGCCAAACCGGTCTAAAACGTATCCTCAATGCCGCAGGCTATTCTCTGGACGGCCTGTCAGCCGCTTTCAAAGGCGAAGCCGCTTTCCGCCAGCTGGTACTGCTTAACGTGGTGTTGGTCCCGCTGTCGTTTTTCCTGCACGTCAGCAAGGCCGAGCATGCCTTGCTGATTGCCGTCTGCCTGCTGGCCCTGATTGTAGAGCTGCTCAACTCTGCTGTAGAGGCTGCCATCGACCGGATCTCTCTGGACCTGCACCCGTTGTCCAAGAACGCCAAGGACATGGGCAGCGCTGCCCAGTTCATCGCCCTGAGCATGATCGCTCTGGTGTGGGGCATCGTGCTGCTGGGTTAGGCTTGTTCAATACAGGCTTGGCAGCACGATCTCGTCGCTGCGCTTCACCCCGGCGGTGAACGCGCGGCACAGTTCGAGGAATTCGCGCATGGCTGACGTCTGATATTTCTGTTTGTGCCAGATGAAATAGAACTGACGCGCCAGATCCAGCTCCGGGGTGGCCAGTTCCACCAGATTGCCGCGACGAAACGAATCGCGTAGCGCCAGTCTGGAAATGCAGCCAATGCCCAATCCGGATTCAACTGCCCGCTTGATGGCTTCGGTGTGTTCCAGCTCCAGTCGGACATTCAGCCCGTTGCGGTGGTGACGCATGGCCTGATCGAACGTCAAGCGCGTGCCTGAACCTTGTTCTCGCAGGATCCAGGCTTCATGGGTCAGTTCTTCCAGCGTTACATGGGCGCGTTTGGCCAGTGGATGCTGTGGGGCGCAGAACACCACAAGTTCGTCTTCGACCCAGGACTGCACCTCGATGTCCGGGTGGCTGCAATCGCCTTCGATCAAGCCCAGATCAATCTCGTAGTGGGCAACCTGTTGCACAATATGCGCGGTGTTCTGGACGTGCAGCTTGACCTGGCTTTCCGGGTGACGCTGCATGTAGCCGCCGATCAGCAGGGTCGCCAGATAATTGCCGATCGTCAGCGTTGCCCCGACGGCCAGCGAGCCAAAGCCTGATTTACCGTTCAGCAGGTCTTCGATTTCCTTTGCCTGATCCAGCAGAGCGACGGCCTGCGGCAATAATTGCCTGCCCGTGGCGTTAAGGCTTAGCCGCTTGCCGGCGCGGTCAAACAGCTGGCAGCTCGACTGGCGCTCCAGCTCGGTGATGGAGGTGCTGGCAGCCGACTGCGAAAGCGAAAGCAGCACGGCTGCTTTGGAGACGCTTTCCTGCCGGGCGACGGCAACGAACACTTGGAGCTGACGAAGAGTAAATCGCATATCTATATAACCGATAACCTATATCTTGATAATTCATTTAACAGATATTGTGTCTGCCACTAGAATGTCGCGCAATAGCGCAGTGCTTCTGCGCGCACTATTTTTTCAGGAGTCTTCACGTACATGAGCAACATGAACCACGAGCGTGTCCTCAGCGTCCACCATTGGAACGACACCCTCTTCAGTTTCAAGTGCACCCGCGACCCTGGTTTGCGTTTCGAGAACGGTCAGTTCGTCATGATCGGTCTGCAGCAGCCAAACGGTCGTCCGCTCATGCGCGCCTACTCGATTGCCAGCCCGAACTGGGAAGAGCATCTGGAATTCTTCAGCATCAAGGTGCCGGACGGTCCGTTGACCTCGCAGTTGCAGCACCTCAAGGAAGGCGATGAAATCATCATCAGCAAGAAGCCTACGGGTACGCTGGTGCTGGACGACCTCAAGCCGGGCAAACATCTTTACCTGTTGAGCACGGGTACTGGCCTGGCGCCGTTCATGAGCGTGATTCAGGACCCCGAAACCTACGAGCGTTTCGAGAAAGTCATCTTGTGCCACGGCGTGCGTTACGTGAACGAAGTCGCCTATCGCGAATTCATCACCGAGCATCTGCCACAGAACGAGTTCTTCGGTGAAGCGCTGCGTGACAAGCTGATCTACTACCCGACTGTCACCCGCGAGCCGTTCGAGAACGAAGGTCGCCTGACCGATCTGATGCGCAGCGGCAAGCTGTTCAGCGACATCGGCCTGCCACCGATCAACCCGCAGGACGACCGCGCCATGTTGTGCGGTAGCCCGAGCATGCTCGACGAGACCAGCGAAGTGCTCAACAGCTTTGGTCTGACCGTTTCGCCACGCATGCGTGAGCCTGGTGACTATCTGATCGAGCGTGCATTCGTCGAGAAGTAAGTCGGCCTTACAAAACCCGCCTCGTCCCTGAAGGGATCAGGCGGGTTTTTATTGCCCGGGATTTGTCGTTGGCATCCCTTCAGGCCAGCAGCACTTCAAGCACGCAAATCACCCCGGCCTGCGGGTAGTGCCAGCGTACGTCCAGATCCCAGAACTGAGCGCCGTAGCGGCGTTCCGGCGTCGGTAGCTGATAGGCCGGGCGCGGGTCTTGCGCCAGGCACTGCTCGATCAGTTCGACCAGTGGCTCACTCAGGCGTAGTGCGTGTTCGCAAGCCTGCAGCAGGGCGGCGTCCTGCCACTGCACCGGTATCAGGGCGGGCGCAGCACTGGCGATCTGGTTGGTCGCCTCAGTGATGGCATCGGCGTAGGGCACGTATGGCTTGATGTCCAGCACTGGTGTGCCATCCAGCAGGTCGATGCCGGACAGCCACAGGCGACCGGCTTCGACTTTGTCCAGCCTGACCACCGACTGGCCGATGCCATTGGGGCGATGCGTTGCGCGGGTGGCAAATACCCCCATCGACTGATTGCCGCCCAGACGCGGAGGGCGCACCTTCAGGCGCGGCTTGTCTTCAAGCGCCATATGGAACAGAAACAGCAACCAGACATGACTGACCTGTTCCAGCCCTTGAACAGCCTCACCCTGATCGAAAGGCGCTACCAGCTCCAGCACTCCACGTGCTGCCGGGGCCAGCTGTGGCTGGCGGGGGATGGCGAATTTCTCCTTGAAACAGGAGCGTACGAAGCCGACAGGGGAGACGTTGTAACTCATGGTGTCGACCGGTTCAGCCACGCACGCGCAGGGTCAGACCCTTGAGGAAATTGCGTAGCAGTTGATCGCCACAGGCGCGGTAGTTGGTGTGTCCGACCTTGCGGAACAGCGCACTCAGCTCTGGCTTGGAAACCGGAAATTCTGCGGATTTCAGGATGGCATGCATGTCGTCTTCTTTCAGTTCGAAGGCCACGCGCAGTTTCTTCAGAACAATGTTGTTGGTAATCGGCAGATCAATCGGCTGCGGCGGACGGCTTTCGTCCTTGCCACGCTTGAAGTAGACCAGGCCATCGAGAAAATGCGCCATGATTTCATCGCTGCAATCCAGATAGCCCTCTTCTTCCTCTTTCTTCATGAAAGCGATGACATCGCTTTTGGACACTTCAAAACCGGTCAGACCGATGATTTCGACAACCTTGCTGTCGCTGATATCGAGCATGTAGCGCACGCTGCGCAGTACGTCGTTGTTCATCATGAGGCGTGTTTCCTGATAAGTCGTATGGCGGCGCGTGACGATGGTCATGCGCGCGGTAATAAGGTCGGGTGCCGAGGGAGTTAAAACTTTTCCTTGGTCGTCATGTAGCGCCACTGGCCTTCGGGCAGTTTGCCCATGGACACGCCGCCGATACGGATGCGACGAATGGCGACGATCTTCAGGCCAACGGCTTCACACAGCAGGGCAATGATGCCGGGCTGCGGGTTTTTCATTGCAAAGCGCAGGCGGTTCTCGTTCTGCCAGCTGGCCTTTACGGCGGGCAGTTCCTTGCCTTTGTAGGTCAGGCCGTGATTCAGCCGGTTCAGGCCGTGAGCAACCATTTCGCCCGATATTTCCACCACGTATTCCTGCTCGATCTTGCTGCGGTCATCGGTGAGCTTGCGCAGGATTTTCCAGTCCTGGCTGAACACCATCAAGCCGCTGGCATTGGCCTGCAGGCTTGAAATCGCCTCAAGGCGCATGAAGTGGCCCTTGAGCGGACGCTTGCTGTAGCTGTGCTCGACCGAGAGCGTGCCCGGCGTGATCATCTGCAAAGCCTCTTCGGCGCTTGCCGAGGCGGGTTTGTGCAGAATGATCGTGACCGGTTCAGGGGAGTCTGCCTTGGCATCCGGGCTGAGCTCGACTTTCTGGGTGCTGACCTTGAAGTGCGGCTCTTCGATGACCACGCCGTCCACAGTAACCCAGCCACCCTCGATAAACAGTTCGGCCTCCCGGCGGGAGCAACCGACCAGCTCGATAAGGCGTTTGGAAAGGCGAATGGGGTCTGTCATGAAGAAAAGCCGTTTACTGATGAGAAAGGCGCCATTGTAACCGCCTCACGCTGGTTAATCGCGGCAACATTGCATTTGCGCTGTAATCGATGTCAGTTACGACGGGGCAGGCGCATTCTGAGCATCGGATAGGGCTGACCCAAACCGTCGACTTCAGAACGGCTGAAAACTTCGAAACCATGCCTGAGGTAAAACCCCAGTGCCTGAGTGTTCTGCTCGTTGACGTCCAGTTCACGGATGTCGAAGTGCTCGATTGCGTGGGTCAGCAGCTGCGTGCCCAGCTTTTTACCGCGATGGTTCGGGTCGATGAACAGAATATCCAGTCGGTTTTTGTTCACGCCCGCAAAGCCCGTGATCTTGAGCTGCTCGTCCCGGGTGCAGAACAGCGTCACGCTGTCCAGATACTGTGTCAGCAACCCCTTGAGCCTGATGATGTAGGCGTCCGGTAGAAAGTCATGGGTGGCGCGAACCGAGCGCTCCCACACCTCGCTCATCTCCGGGTAATCGTTGGTGTCCGGGGTATATAACCGCATCTCGCGTTCTCCTTTCGGCCAGTCTTGCATAGACAACGGCCAGACACGAAAAAGCCCTGCCGGTTCAAGGGCAGGGCTTTCGATTACGGCAAGGGACTGTGCTTACAGCACCTCGGCCCACAGGTCGTATTCGTCAGCGTCGGTAACGCGGCACATGATCTTGTCACCGGGCTGAACGGTGCTGCCATCTTCCAGACCGATGAACACGTTGCCGTCGATTTCCGGAGCATCGAAGAAGCAGCGGCCTACGGCACCACGATCATCGACTTCGTCGATCAGCACTTCGATTTCCTTGCCGATCTTCATTTGCAGGCGCGCAGCGCTGATTGCCTGCTGGTGAGCCATGAAACGATCCCAGCGGTCCTGCTTGACGTCATCTGGCACGATGGCCGCGTCCAGCAGGTTGGCAGGAGCACCTTCAACCGGCGAATACTGGAAGCAGCCTACGCGATCCAGTTGGGCTTCGGTCAGCCAGTCCAGCAAGTACTGGAAGTCTTCTTCGGTTTCACCGGGAAAGCCGACGATGAAGGTCGAGCGGATAATCAGATCAGGACACTGCTCGCGCCAGTTCTTGATGCGTGCCAGTGTCTTGTCTTCAAAGGCTGGCCGCTTCATCAGCTTGAGGATCTTCGGGCTGGCGTGCTGGAACGGGATGTCCAGGTACGGCAGGATCTTGCCGGCTGCCATCAGCGGAATCAGTTCGTCGACGTGCGGGTACGGGTAAACGTAATGCAAGCGAACCCAGACGCCCATCGAACCCAGCGCCTGACACAGCTCGGTCATGCGGGTCTTGACCGGCTGGCCGTCCCAGAACCCGGTGCGGTATTTGACGTCTACGCCATAGGCGCTGGTGTCCTGGGAGATGACCAGCAGCTCCTTCACACCGGATTTGACCAGACGCTTGGCCTCATCGAGTACATCGCCAACCGGACGGCTGACCAGCTTGCCGCGCATCGACGGGATGATGCAGAAGCTGCAGCTATGGTTGCAGCCTTCGGAAATCTTCAGATACGCGTAATGGCGCGGGGTCAGCTTGACGCCTTGTGGCGGCACCAGGTCGATCAGCGGATTGTGGTCCTTGCGGGGCGGCACGACATCGTGCACTGCGTTGACCACTTGTTCGTACTGCTGCGGGCCGGTCACCGACAATACGCTTGGATGCACATCGCGAATGACGTTTGCGTCAACGCCCATGCAGCCGGTCACGATGACCTTGCCGTTTTCCTTGATCGCTTCGCCGATCACTTCCAGCGACTCGGCCTTGGCCGTATCGATGAAGCCACAGGTGTTGACCACCACCACGTCGGCGTCCTCGTAGGTCGCAACGACTTCGTAACCTTCCATGCGCAGCTGGGTCAGGATGCGTTCGGAATCAACGAGTGCCTTCGGGCAACCCAGTGAAACGAATCCGACCTTTGGGGCGGACGGCGTGGTGACGGTGGACATGGCAAACCTCGGCGTGAAGGGCACCCGGACGCGAAGCGCAGGTGCTGACTGGGCGCTTGCTGCGCCTCTGATCAAAAAGTGCGCAATTCTAGCGGTGAGCGGGCGCGATGACCAGCGTTTGGATGAGAATTGCGACGTATGTCAGGCGAGAGGAGGATTTATGCTCAAAGAGCGCTTGGCTGTTGAGAGAGCCTGCATGCTTTGTCTGCGCAATTGTCAGGTTCGGGAGGGAGGCGCATTGGTTGAGACCTTCAGGATGTGCAGGACGTATTAGGCTACGCTCTCGGCCGCGAGTTGGAGTCGTATTTGCCTGGAGGTTGTCCCGTTTCAGCAGATTCGCACTGATGAAACGGGAGCCATCGCTATAAGGGGTCTAGCCCCGGGCCGATTGACCTGTCAGCCGCGCGGCTCGTGCATCGGGCACCCATTGTGCTGACTGCGAAAGCCCGCCGAGTGTTCGTAGGCAGGTTTGCGCACTCGCATCACTCCGCCCAGCGGACGGTGCGCTGCAAGACCATGCCAAGGGCTGAATGACATGCCTTCGTCGATTTCCTGAATGCCTTGCTCGGACCACGAGGATTGGCGGGGGACATCGATTCGAGCGACTGCAACGTAGGGGCTGAGGTCTTCCGGCCAGATCGCCGACGCATCCTCTACCGGCATCTTCTCCAGGTCCGTGGCCAGCTGGATACGAACCTCCCAGCTGGCATCGTTTTCGAGGAAAAACGCTTTGACTGCCTCACGCAGGCCATCCGGCTTGTCTTTCAGGTCCACAGCCTTGTCGGTCAGCGCCATCAACTCTGCGGAAATGGGGACTACGCTCAGCTTGGCGTAGTAGGGCCCGTACAGAAAAGGTACGACGGTGTAGAACGTCTCGCCGAGAATATGAGTCATCGGGTGCCCGCCGAGACTTCTCAGCGTGCCGCTCTCGCCGCCGGCAGACTCGATAGTGGACTCGATACCGCGAAGGACGGCAGACAGCGCCTTTTTCATGCCCGGCGCTTTGTCAGTTGTTTTGGCCAATAACTTCAAGGTTTTCAAAAAAGCCTTGGGGTCCCTGGCAGTGAAGGCCTTGGCGTTCTGCATGACAAAATCCTGGGTCGATGCGTCTGCGCTACCGGGCAAGCGCGTGCCCTCGATGCCCACAAGTTTGATCGCCAGCCCCCTGGGCGTAGAGACCTTGTCGTCAAGAATATCCCCCGGGTTGGTTGAGAACCGCATGAAGAGCGGGAAATTTCCAGGTTTCGCAAACGCGCCTTGAGCCAGCGGCTCGGGCAGGTCGTCATAGACCTGAATCTGCCCGCGAAGTAACCCGTGTGCCTTGGCATGCACACTGCGAATGGCGTGCCCGGTGTCTTGCAGAGTGGTTTCAAGAATGGAATGCATGGCTTCCACCAGCTCTTTGCTGGTTTGCGCTTCATCGTCGGGGACGACTTCAAATGAGGGCTGGAAGCGTAATGGCTGAACAGTCAGATTTTTTGTAGTCATCAGGGCATCTCGGTCAGAGGGATCAGGGTACCCGGACGTCGATACGGTTCTTGATGACCTTTCAGGCGGCAGGCTTAAGTAATGACCGGCCGGTGTTTGCGTCGTTCAATGATAAATACCTGCCCGAAAACTGCGTGAAAGGCGGGGCGCGTAGGCCTGATCATTCTCGTCGTTCGCGTTTCACCAAGAATTACATCGAGTGCTGCGTTATGCTTCGCGCCATCGCGCCGAGGCATGTCAATGTCTGGCTGAATCTGAATTGTTACGCGTTGTGATGTTCTCAGTGTTGAACCTCATGTCTGGTTTCCGGGAGTAGTGGATGAGTCAAACAAACAGTCATGGGGAGGCCGCAGGCACTGCCAGGCCTATCGGGTTGCTGATCGCGGCAGTGGGGGTGGTTTACGGCGATATCGGCACCAGCCCGCTGTACACCCTCAAGGAAGTGTTTCAGGGCGGTTACGGCGTGGAAGTCACGCATGACGCCATACTCGGGGTGTTGTCACTGATCTTCTGGTCGCTGATCTGGGTCGTTTCTTTCAAGTACATGGCGTTTGTTCTGCGTGCTGACAACCAGGGCGAGGGCGGCATCATGGCGTTGATGGCGCTGGCGCGTCGAGCATCGGCCAAACACCCCAAACTGCAAATGATGATGGTGGTGTTCGGGTTGTTCGGTGCTGCGCTGTTCTATGGCGATAGCATGATCACCCCGGCGGTCTCGGTATTGTCGGCGATGGAAGGGTTGGAACTCGCCTTCGATGGCCTCGCTCACTGGATCGTGCCCATGGCGTTGCTCGTGCTGGTGGGACTGTTTCTGATTCCNGTCGGCGATGGAAGGGTTGGAACTCGCCTTCGATGGCCTCGATCACTGGATCGTGCCCATGGCGTTGATCGTGCTGGTGGGACTGTTTCTGATTCAGCGCCACGGTACCGCACGCATCGGTGTGCTGTTCGGCCCGGTGATGGTGACCTGGTTTCTGGTGCTGGGTGCGCTGGGCGTTTACGGCATCATGCAGTCGCCGGAAGTGCTCAAAGCGGTCAATCCGGCCTGGGGTGTGAACTTCTTCATCATCCATCCGGGTATTGGCGTTGCCATTCTTGGTGCTGTGGTGCTGGCCCTGACCGGTGCCGAGGCACTTTATGCCGACATGGGGCACTTCGGTCGCAAGCCGATTTCGCGTGCCTGGTTCATCCTTGTGCTGCCGGCACTGTTGCTCAACTATTTTGGCCAGGGTGCGCTGGTGCTGGGCAACCCTGAGACGGTTCGCAACCCTTTCTATTTGCTGGCACCGGGCTGGGCGTTGCTGCCACTGATCGGCCTGTCGACGATGGCGACCATCATTGCCTCGCAGGCGGTAATCTCCGGCGCGTTCTCGATGACGCTGCAGGCGATCCAGCTGGGCTACATTCCGCGCATGCATATCCAGCACACCTCCAGTGATGCGCAGGGCCAGATCTACATCGGTGCCGTCAACTGGGCGCTGATGGCGGGTGTCATTCTGCTGGTGATCGGCTTCGAATCGTCTGGCGCGCTCGCATCTGCGTACGGCGTGGCAGTGACCGGGACCATGCTCTGCACCACCATTCTGGTGTCGACGGTGATGCTGATGCTCTGGAAATGGCCGCCGTTGCTGGCTGTTCCGTTGCTGATCTGCCTGCTGCTGGTGGATGGCCTGTTCTTTGCGGCCAACGTACCGAAGATCTTCCAGGGCGGTGCCTTCCCGGTGCTGGCAGGTGCGGTGCTGTTCATCCTCATGACCACCTGGAAGCGCGGTAAGCAACTATTGGCGGAGCGGATTGACGAGGGCGGCCTGCCGTTGCCGATCTTCATCGGCAGTATTCGCGTTCAGCCGCCGCATCGCGTGCAGGGCACGGCGGTATTCCTGACCGCACGTTCGGATGCCGTGCCTCATGCGCTACTGCATAACATGCTGCACAACCAGGTACTTCACGAGCAAGTGGTGCTGTTGACGGTGGTGTATGAGGACTCACCGCGTGTGCCTGCCGCGCAGCGCGTTGAAGTGGAGTCCTATGGCGAGGGTTTTTACCGGGTGATTCTGCACTTCGGTTTCATCGATGAGCCCGATGTGCCTGCTGCGCTGGCCTTGTGTGATCTGCCGGAGCTGGATTTCAGTCCGATGCGCACCACTTACTTCCTCAGCCGCGAAACGGTGATCCCGTCGAAGATGGATGGCATGGCGCGGTGGCGTGAGGCGCTGTTCGCGTTCATGCTCAAGAATGCCAACGGTAACCTGCGCTTCTTCAAGCTGCCGTTCAACCGGGTGATCGAGCTGGGTACGCAAGTAGAGATGTAAGCGTTCGCCGGCAAGGCCGGCAGCGTGAATAAAAAAATCCCGGCGACCTCACGGTGCCGGGATTTTTTATGCCGTTCAGACTTCTATCTAGCGGCGCTTACTGAGCGGTAGCCTTGCCCTGACGCTTGTTGATGGCGTCGATCAGGCGTTTGGCCAGTGCCGGATAGTCTTCATCGAAGTGGTGACCTCCAGGCAACTGAACGGCTTCGCCGACTGCGGTAGTGTCGGTGCAACCGCTGTCTTTCTTCTCTTCTACACCATAAACACAGAACACCTTGGCGGCTGGCAGCTTGGCCATTTCCTGTCCGGTGGTGGCTTCCTTGCCTGCATTGCCGAGCCAGCCATCGACGTGAATCTCGAAACTGCCGGTGCGGGCGAAGGCCAGCAGAATGATCGCGTCGACCCGATTCTGATCATCCGCAGCCAGGCGATTGTAGATCGCGGGCATCACGTCCGCGCCGAACGAGTAGCCAGCCAGGATGAAGCGCTTGGTGCCCCATTTCTGACGGTAGTGGTTCATCAGGTCGGTGAGATCGACAGCGGTCTGCTCAGGTGTCTTGTGTTCCCAGTAGTAGCGCAACACGTCGATGCCCACCACCGGATAGCCCATCTTGGCCATGTCGCCTGCCACGACCTTGTCCAGGTCGCGCCAGCCGCCGTCACCGGACATGAACAGCGTCACGGTATCGGAAGGCTGGCTGGCCGGGACTTCGACGGTCGGGATACCCAGGCCGCCACTGTCGTTCTCGCCGAGCAGCAGGTGACGCAGTTCAGTGTTGAGCACCTGAGGCAGCGGAATGTCGTAGTCGCTGATGCTGGTGTCGGCGTTGCTCTGGTCACGCACGAACGCTGCGCTCGGATCATCCGGGGCGTCGTTCCAGGCGGCCAGCCAGTGCCCGTGCGGAGCTTTTTGCGGCAGCGGCACGTCGCAGATCTGCGGCGGTTTCTCGTCTTCCTCCAGAACAGGCGGCGGATTCGAAACATGCTCAAGCGCAAACCCGACGGAAATGGCCTGCGCCTTGTCGTCGGTCTGTTCGGCCAGCCAGCGCCACGCCAGGGTCGCACCAGGGCCTATGCCTCCAACAACCTTTGCAGGGCCGTCGAGCTTCGCCAGGGCTTCCTGAAAGGTTTTCTGTTGCAGGACGCAGTCGTCCTTGGGCAGTACCACCTGAATGATGCGTGCCGAAGCGTCCTTGCTGATCGCCAGCAACTGCTTGTCGGAGAGCATTTCTTCGGCGGTGACGGCCAGCGCAATGCGGGTCTTGATGCTGGTGGCCGGTGTCACGCTGGTCAGCGGCGCGCCACCGTCAAGGTTCAAGTGTTCCAGCGATGCGGGCGGGGCGGGGCGGTTCCAGATCCATATTCCCAGTGCTACGACTAAAAGAACAATTACCAGAGCTGCAAGCAAAAGGCGCCAGGAGCGTCGAATCATCAGCGTTTCACCAATCCAGTCAGGCCGCCCGCAATCAGGGCGGCGGTGTCAGCCAGTGCCACGAGCGGATCAAGTCCGGCAGGCACGGCCATATAACGAGGTTCCCAATCGGGCTGGAACTTGTCCTTGAAGCGGCGCAGCCCCTGGAAGTTGTACAGTTGTTCGCCACGACGAAAGATCATCGAACCCAGGCGCTGAGTGATCGGCGCGCCACGTCGTGGCTGCAGGCCGGACAAAGGCACCATTCCCAGGCTGAACCGCGCATAGCCCTGGGCTTTATAATGCAGAATCAGGCCGACCATCATGAATTCCATGGTCAGCTTGGGGGCGTCCGGGTGAGAGCGCATCAGGTCCAGGCTGGCCAGTTCCGGGCTGGTGGTTTCCAGCAGGTTGGAAAACGCGACCGGTTTGCCCTGAAAGTGCACGATGGCAATGCGGAAGTACTTCAGGTACTCGGTGCTGAAGCGGCCTAGGGAGAAGCCTTTTTCACGGACATTCTTGCCCGTCAGCCAAGCGTCGGAAATCACTTTCAGCTCGTCGATCGGTGCCTGGCCCGGTTCGTAGATTTCCAGCGAAAGACCATCGCGGCCACCTCGGTTCCAGGTGTAACGCAGGTCCTTCATTTCCTTGCCCTTGGCGTCGATATCGAAGCGCCGCAGGTCGACGCGCGCCTCTTCACCCAGCTTGATGGCGGTGAGGCCGATGTCCATGTAGAACGGCAGGTTTTCTGCACGTACCTGGTAGAACACCGGGCGCGCATGGTGCACGTCGCACAGGTCGCGGAACTGCCAGATCAGCTCGGCACGCTGCTGGGTCGGGCCAATCGGATCGTAAAGCGCAACCAGACTGCGGCCGCGATGCGAGTACATCAGGAATGCATTACCGGCCGGATGGAACAGGATCGCCTTATCGCCGGTCAGCACCAGGCCGCCATCCGGCTGTTTGGATGCTTTGAGGATCTCGGCTGCCTTGTCCAGATCTGCCGCGTCGGGCAGTTTGATGACTGGTCTGGCAGTACGCAGCAACCAGGTCAGCGAAACCACCACCAGCAGCACTGCGCTGCCCAGTGCCGAACGCAGGCCGCGCGGGGCATCTGCATCCAGTGTGAACTGCCACCACAACTGATGACTGTAGGGCACGTCCTGATAGGCGAACAGCAACAGCCAGATCGAGGCACCGACCACACAAATGCTGGCAATCAGGTAGACTGGCGAGAACGGCAGCTCCAGCAGGCGGCTTGGACGGTAGAACGAACGGCGGAAGGTCAGCAGCAGGCAGGCGGTCAACAGCAGCATGCTGGCTTCTTCCCAGTCGAAGCCCTTGAGTATCGACAGCACTGCGCCCACCAACAGCAGGATAGAGGTCAGCATCCAGGCCGCCGACAGTCGACGGCGCAGGCCCTGAGCGAGCAGCAGGCACAGCACGCCCACCAGACTGGCCCCGAAGTGCGACGCGTCGATCAGCCGATGCGGGATCATGAAGCCGACGTTTTCCAGTCGGGTATCGATTTCAGGGGTGGCACCAGAGAAGAGCAGCACCACCCCCGACAAGAAAACCAGTAGGGCCAGAATCGGTGCCGCCAGCCCCGAGGCAACGCGCATGGCTTGCTTGGTCGGCAGCAGGCGCTGGGCTTCGGTAAACAGCAGGGTAAGGCAGGCCAGCAGCAGCGGCAGGATCACGTAGATCAAGCGGTAAAGTAGCAGCGCAGCGGCGAGCGGGGCGGCACCCAGTTCGTTGGCAAAGGCTGCGAGCAGAATGGCCTCGAACACGCCGACGCCGCCAGGCACGTGGCTGAGTACGCCAGCAGCGAGCGCCAGCAGATAAATAAGGATGAACGCACCGAGAGGCGGCGCGTGCGGCAGCAGCAGGTACAACACCATCGCCGCAGCAGCGACGTCCAGCGCGGTAATCACCAGCTGGATCAGCGTCAGCTTCAAGTCTGGAAGACGCAAGGTACGACGACCTAGGCGAACCAGAATATTGTGCGGGATGTCCTGTTCCGGCAGGCGGCGACGGTAGACGAATACCGCCAGCAGCAGGCTGCCCACCAGTACCGCCGTGGCAACGACGGCCAGTACGTCTACTGGAAGCTTGAGCGCCAGTGACGCGCCGGACAGGTTGCTGAGCGTGGCCAGTGCCGCCAGGGGCGGCAACGCACAGCCCAGTGACAGGCTGGCGAACACGGTCATGCGGGCAATTTCGATTGCGCCTACGCCATGGCGTGAATAAAGCCTGTAGCGTACCGAGCCACCGGACAGCATCGACAGGCCGACCGCATTGCCGATTGCAAACGAGGTGAAGCCGCCGAGAAGCAGCGTCTTGATGGGCAGATCGACATTGGCATAGCGACTGGCGGACAGTTCATAGCCCATCAGGATGATATAGCCGACGATTGCCGCGAGCAGCGCACCGCCCAGAGCGGGCAGGGGCACTGCGAACAGTGAGTCGTGCAGCGCATACCAGTCCATTTCGACCAGCATGTGGCGGCAGGCAATAAGGGCCAGGCTGAACAACAGCAGCATCACCGCCAGCCCGATAGGCTGCCGGTATTTGCTTAGCAGCTCCCGCCAGTTCTGGCGTGGTGGGCTGCCGGGTTGCTCTGCATCAACGGTTTCATTGGAATCGGACATGTTGTCGCGCATCAATCACTCCTTGGATCGTGCGCGACAGGATGGAGGTATGCAGCCAAGTTACCAATCCCTACGCAGAAAATATTTCAGGATGTTAGCGCGTCAACGTCTAACGAGCGAATAGCGAATCCGGCCAGGCGATGCTGTTCAGCCGAGGTTCAGTCGTGATTCAGCTTAGTAACACCTATCGGCAGCGCATGCAAAAACTGTCGTCAATGAAAGCATTACGTTACAGATGTGATGATAGGGTTTCAAAGGGCTTGGAAAATAGTCTTTTTTCTCAGGCAGTTAGCGGTCGCCTGAAATGTTTTTTCACCGGAAACAAAAAAGGCCACTCTTTCGAGTAGCCTTTCTTGATGTTTGGTTGCGGGAGCCGGATTTGAACCGACGACCTTCGGGTTATGAGCCCGACGAGCTACCAGACTGCTCCATCCCGCGTCTGTGTGGCGGCATTCTACAGCCGAACGCTGAAGTGTCAACCCTTAATCTTGAAAGCGGGCAAATGAGTAGCAGATTGTGCACCTGTGCCAATGATGCTGCCTTTTTTGCGCCGCAATGTGAAAGCGCTGATCAGGCTGCAATGAAGGGGTGTCAGTGGCAGGGCATGAGAAGGTACTTTTAACGCAGGCACAAAAAAGGCCACTCTTTCGAGTAGCCTCTTTTGATGTTTGGTTGCGGGAGCCGGATTTGAACCGACGACCTTCGGGTTATGAGCCCGACGATGAGCCCGACGAGCTACCAGACTGCTCCATCCCGCGTCTGTGTGGCGGCATTCTACAGAGAGATGGCGGGGTGTCAATGGTTAGTTTTAAAAAAGTGCTTTTTCTTCAATTGGTTAGCGCCGCCGCTTATGAGTTTTTTCGGCTCTGACGCCTGTATGGCGGGGCTCCGCAGTTTTTTCGACCACGCGTCAGGGACTTTTCACTGCTTTTCACGGCGACCTTTCGCATCACTGGATGTTACTTGCCGGTACGAATGAGATACTGCTCAGCCATTGATTGCAAAATCCCATCAGGTCATGACGCAGCGCAAAATCATCCATATCGACTGTGACTGCTTTTATGCAGCCATTGAAATGCGTGACGAGCCCGAACTCGCTGGCAAGCCGCTGGCGGTGGGCGGCTCTGCAGAGCGGCGCGGGGTGATTGCGACCTGTAATTATGAAGCGCGCGCGTATGGGGTGCGTTCAGCCATGTCATCCCGACATGCGCTCAAACTTTGCCCGGACCTGACCATCGTCAAGCCGCGCATGGAGGCCTATAAGGAGGCGTCACGGGAAATCCATACGATATTCCGGGATTACACCGACCTTATAGAGCCTTTGTCTCTGGACGAGGCGTTCCTCGACGTATCGGATGCCGGGCACTTTTCCGGTAGCGCCACGCGCATTGCCCAGGACATCCGGCGCAGGGTCTCGAATCAGCTGCATATCACGGTTTCGGCGGGCGTCGCGCCGAACAAATTTCTGGCCAAGATCGCCAGTGACTGGAAAAAGCCCAACGGTTTGTTCGTCATTACTCCGGATCAGGTCGAGGATTTCGTCGCCTCTTTGCCCGTTACCAAACTCCACGGCGTGGGAAAAGTCACCGCAGACAAGCTGGGGCGGCTGGGTATCGTCGACTGTGCCGACCTGCGAAGCCGCAGCAAGCTTGCGCTGGTCCGTGAGTTCGGCAGCTTTGGTGAGCGTCTCTGGAGTCTGGCGCACGGAATAGATGACCGTCCGGTGCAGAATGACAGTCGACGTCAGTCAGTCAGCGTAGAAAATACCTACGACACGGATCTGCCTGATCTGGCCGCCTGCCTGGAAAAGCTGCCCGCCCTGCTGGAAACCCTCGGTAACCGGATGGCGAGAATGGAAGGGCAGTACCGGCCCGGCAAGCCCTTCGTCAAAGTGAAATTTCACGACTTCACTCAGACGACTCTGGAGCAGTCCGGAGCCGGAAGGGATCTAGGCAGTTATGAGCAGTTGCTGGCGCAGGCGTTTGCCCGTGGTGCCAAGCCTGTTCGGCTTCTGGGTATAGGTGTGCGCCTGCACGACCTGCGCGCAGCGCATGAACAATTGGAGTTGTTCTCGCAATAATGAAATGGTCGGCTGCGGTTACATACCGCAGCCTTTCACATTACTGGCTCTGGGCGGGAACGGCGACCAGACGGCCAGCGTCCCTGGCGAGTGATTTGAGAAATTCACCCTGCAACTGCGGATCGTTGCGTGTCAGTTCAATCAGGCTCTGTTCAAGCTCGCTGGCTTCTTCTTCCAGTCCCAGGTCAGAAAGGCGTTTGACGCGATGCACCCATTGGCTGACTTCGTCATCTTCCAGATCGTCGTATATCAGCGCGTGGGCTTCCAGCAGCTTGCCGCGCAGAGAGTGGCTGATTGGCAAGCTGGCGTTCGCGTGAGCGCTGTCCTGGTCGTCTTCGACATTGATATAAATGCGCGTGATACGGCTCAGGTCCTGTTCGGCAAAAGGACTGTCCAGCAGGTTCAGGCGCAGAATGCCGTTGCGGTCGGTGCTCATTTCATGAGTTTCGTTACCGGCCTTGACCATCACCGGGCGTTCATTCCACGGCAGGGTGGAGTTCTCGATCCGCTTGTCCTTCTGAACCTCGTCGATGCTCGCCAGATTCTGCTCGGCGCGACCGTGGGACGGGGCGTTCATGAACGGGTTCAGACCTGCCACACCATAGTGAATCCAGTCCCGGGTCATGCTTTCCGGCAAATTGCCCAGTGCAAAGACGTTGACCACATTCGCCCCTACGCCAGCTACAACAGCGACCGCGCCGAGCGGGATCTCGTAGATCTCCCGCCAGGGCTGGTAGGGCGTATAGCGGTCATAGTGGCGGGTGACTTCAAAATCGGTGACTTCGAACGATTTGTGCTCGTGAATCCGCACGCGGCGTTGCGGTAACTCCAGTGTTTTGGGTTCACCGATATCGACTTGCAGTGTGTGTTCGAGGAGTTTGCGTTCGACGCGCTCCTCGTGCTCACTGCGTTGTGATAGCTGATTGGCACAGCCGCCGACGAGAAACGAGCCGCACAGGACGGCGCTGCCGAGGCTTAAGGTGCTTCGTTTGAGCATGGGATCTCTGATGCGGATTGGGCGAGTGACGAGCGGCGCACCTGTTGAAAAAACAGGTGCGCCTTTTGACTCAGCGGTTCACTTTGCCCTGGATGAACGACAGCACATCCGCGACTGCAATGGCTTGCGGTTGCGACTCGGTACGGCTCTTGTATTCCAGATTGCCTTCGGCCAGACCACGGTCGCTGACCACGATGCGATGCGGGATACCGATCAGTTCCATGTCGGCGAACTTGATGCCGGGGCTGGTCTTCTTGTCGCGGTCATCGAGCAATACTTCGAAGCCGGCGGCAGTCAGCTCGGCGTACAGTTTGTCTGTCGCTTCACGAACCGCGTCTGTTTCGTAGCGCAGCGGGATCAGGGCGATCTGGAAAGGCGCCAGAGTGTCGTTCCAGATAATGCCGTTTTCGTCGCTGTTCTGTTCGATTGCGGCGGCAACCACGCGGGAAACGCCGATGCCGTAGCAACCCATCGCCAGATTGACCGGCTTGCCGTTTTCCCCCAGCACCTGGCACTTCATCGCTTCGCTGTATTTGGTGCCCAGCTGGAAGATGTGGCCCACTTCGATGCCGCGCTTGATTTCCAGCGTGCCTTTGCCGTCCGGGCTTGGGTCGCCCGCAACAACATTACGCAGGTCGGCGACGGTCGGAACCGGCAGGTCGCGTTCCCAGTTGACGCCGAAATAGTGCTTGTCATCGATATTGGCGCCGACGCTGAAGTCGCTCATCAGCTCGACCGAGCGGTCGATGATGCATGGCAGCGGCAGATTCAACGGGCCCAGCGAGCCTGCACCTGCGCCGATGGCGTCACGCAGTTCAGCTTCGGAAGCCATCACCAACGGGCTGGCAACCTGTTCAAGCTGGCTGGCCTTGATTTCGTTGAGCTCGTGATCGCCACGGATGATCAGTGCGATCAGCTTGCCTTCTTCGGCAGCATGGACCACCAGCGTCTTGACGGTTTTCTCGATCGGCAAATCGAAACCTTCGACCAGTTGGGCGATGGTTTTGGCGTTCGGAGTGTCGATCAGACGCAATTCTTCAGTAGCGGCCGGACGAGTCTTTTCGCGAGGCACCGCTTCGGCTTTTTCGATGTTGGCTGCGTAATCGGAGCCATCGCTGAACACGATATCGTCTTCGCCGGATTCGGCCAGCACGTGGAACTCGTGCGAGCCTGCGCCGCCAATCGAGCCGTTATCAGCTTCGACCGGGCGGAACTTGAGGCCCAGGCGCGTGAAGATGTTGCTGTACGCCAGGTGCATGCGATCGTAGGTGACCTGCAGCGAGGCGTGGTCAGCATGGAACGAGTAGGCGTCTTTCATGACGAACTCGCGCCCGCGCATCAGGCCGAAGCGTGGACGGATTTCGTCACGGAATTTGGTCTGGATCTGGTACATGTTGATTGGCAGCTGTTTATAGCTGTTGAGCTCATTGCGTGCCAGGTCGGTGATGACCTCTTCGTGGGTCGGGCCCAGGCAGAACTCACGGTTGTGGCGGTCGACCAGACGCATCAGCTCCGGACCGTATTGTTCCCAGCGACCGGATTCCTGCCAGAGTTCTGCAGGCTGAATGCCGGGCATCAGAATTTCGAGTGCGCCAGCGGCGTCCATTTCTTCACGAACAATGGCTTCGACCTTGCGCAGCACGCGCAGGCCCATTGGCAGCCAGGTGTAAAGACCGGATGCCAACTTGCGGATCATGCCAGCGCGCAGCATCAGCTGATGGCTGACCACGACCGCATCGGAAGGGGTTTCTTTCTGTGTGGCGAGCAAAAATTGACTGGTGCGCATGGTTGGCCGTTGTCGGTTGCTGAGACTGGATATGACCTGGCATTGTACGGCGGTGTTCCGGTCGCGTACAGGGCAGGGCAGGCTTGCAGGGGGTAGGGGAGCTCTTTCAGAGCTGAATGAAAAAGCCCGGCATGAGCCGGGCTTCTTCTATTAACGAGTGCTGAGCTGCGATTACAGGATCGAGATCGGGTAGTCGACGATCAGGCGGAACTCGTTGACGTCGCCATCTGGCTGATCAACATTGCTGCGGTGCCAAGCTTGACGCATACGGAAGGACAGGTCTTTCGCCGGGCCATTCTGTACAACATATTTAGCTTCAAGGTTGGTTTCGTGGTGTTTGCCATCGGCGCCATAAAGACCAGCATACTTGCTGGAACTATCTACCTTGGTGCCGTCGATGTCGTCACCATTGATGTAGCGCGTCATGAAGCTTAGGCCAGGCACGCCGTAGGGAGTCATGTTCAGATCCTAACGAACTTGCCAGGATTTCTCGCCCGGACCGTTGAAGTCAGAATACTGAACCGAGTTGGCGAGGAAAATCGAGTCGCCGCCACGGTTCTTGCTGCCGATACCGATGTAGTCGAACGGGGTGTCACCATCGACCTTCTGAAATGCGACAGTAACCGTGTGCGCTGCCAGAAAGGAATAGGCAGCTGAGGCGGAATAGGTAGTGTTATTGATCGAGCCTGCTTCAGCGCTACCTTCATCGAGTGTGCGGTAAAGGTTTACGTCAAAGGCCAGAGACTGATCATTGCTCAGAGGCAAAACGTAATTCACATTACCGTAGTACTGATCCCATATGTCCTCAAGTCTGGATGCGTAGAAGGCAACTCCGAGGCTGTCGGTCACTGCATATTTGCCGCCCAGGAAGTCGGCATTTGAAGCGCGCAGGCCATTGCCGTTCGCATAAGTAGCCCAGATCGTACCGTCATGGCTCGTAGTATCTTGGGCTGTGCCGGAGTAGAAGTGACCTGCTTCCAGATCAAGGCCTGCGATCTCGCTGCTCTGCAGGCTCAGACCGCTCGCAGTTTGAGGCAGAAGACGCGAACCACCTACAGCGAATACCGGGCTGGTAGGTTGCATGTCACCGACTTTCAGCTCGGTTTTGGAGATGCGGAATTTGACAGCGCCGCCTATCTTGCCAAATGTGTCTTTGTTGTCTCGATCAGCCCCGTCAGCGCGGGTCGCAAGGTTGCCTGAACCTGAGTACTTATCCGGACCCCACAGTTTCAGGCCAGCGTAGCCGAATGCCTCAACACCGACACCGATGGTGCCTTGAGTGTAGCCGGTGCTGAAGTTGGCCCAGATACCCTGGGTCCAGTCGCGATCATCCTGAGCGCGATCTTTCTTGTCGCGGTTGTAATAGTAATTGCGCAACTTCAGGTCAAGCGTGCTGCCTTCCACAAAGCCCTTGGCATCAGCCTGATCGCTGACGAAAGGTGCCGCTGTTGCCAGTTGGGTGCTGGCTGCCGTAACGGCCAGTGCGATTGCGCTCCACTTCATCACTCTCATCGTGATTGCTCCTTTGGTTTTTAGAAGATTTTTGCCGTCCACCTGTTTTTTTATCTGGGCGGCTCTTTCTATTTTTGGTCGGCGGAATCTATATCACGCTGACGCTGGTTGCTATAGGTACAGCTCTATCCTTTCAGATTCTTTACGACATGGCGCCAGGCTAGCCCGTAGTGGCATCTGTGCTTGATCGAATGGATCAATACGCGGTCTGCCAAACACGTCCCCAAGGCCGCGAGCCTTGTTTCCCTTGATGCTGTCACCCTCGTTTTCCGCCGGGGGGACGTGATCATATGGGTCATAAAGCAACAAGCGTGCACAAAATTTCCGAAAATGAAAAAATTTTGTGAAAAATCAGAATCAGCATCGCTTTTTTGATTTATCCATATGATTTTTATGAATATTTCAATTTTGTAAAAATATCGATGGATTTTACGTGTCATGGTTTGGGGCGGTTCTTTCTCGCAAAAGCGTTACCCGAATCAGCTCCCTTTGAGTAGAAAACGAATGCGCTGTGTTGTTGTCGCAACAGCAGTGTGTGATTTTGGTGCAGTGCGTACCCGGCTCGCCTGAACCTGGAGCAATGCTCTGGTTGGTCACCATGGTGAGGCCAGGGTTGTTTCATTTTCATGTACCTGAAACAGGCAATTGTCAGGCGGCGTTTCAATGCATGAATTCATGGTTGGCGGTTGTGTGACATTAGCGAGCGTCAAATCGGTGCGCTCACCGTTATGCCGGAATCATTCTGGTGCGCATGGCGGCGGGCACGTGAAGCGCCGTGCGAACCCTAGTATCCTGCGGACCTCGCAGCACCCTGTTACCGAGAGGGCAGGTACATTCACCTGGCAGTCAGGAGTTTTTTATCGTGTTCGTTCTGGATTCTCGTCTTCAACAAGACACCTTGCCCATTGGCGACTTTCCGCTGTGCCGGTTACTGCTCTCCAATGACAGTCATTACCCGTGGTTCATTCTGGTACCGCGTCGGGCTGATATCACTGAGGTGTTTCAGTTGAGTGCTGCAGATCAGTTGCAGCTATGGCAGGAGACCAGTGTTCTGGCCAAGGTGCTGAAAGAGCTGTTCGATGCGGATAAAATCAACATTGCTGCCTTGGGTAATGTGGTCAGTCAGTTGCACATGCACGTAATTGTGCGCAATCGTGACGATACGGCCTGGCCTGCGCCCGTCTGGGGCAAGCATGCTGCAGTTGCTTACACCGACGAGCAGTTCTCGGCAATCTGCCGGCAGCTCAGGCCGGTATTGACGAATGATTTTCGATTTGAGGAGGAGCAGTCATGAGCCTTGAAGAGCGAGTCATGGAGCTGGAAAGCCGCATGGCCTTTCAGGACGATACGATTCAGGCACTCAATGATGTGCTGGTAAAGCAGCGGCGCGAGTTTGATCATCTGCAGCAGCAGATGGCAGCAATGATCAAGCGTCAGGAGGAGATGGGCAGTCAGTTCGATACCTTCGAGGAAGAAGCGCCGCCACCTCACTATTGATCCGTTGCCATAAAAAAACCGCGACTTCCTTTGGAAGGTCGCGGTTTTTTGTTGCCCGAAAAAAATCAGCGGCGGGGCAGGGCTGCAATAACGTCTTCGGCCTGCAGGCCTTTGTCGCGGTTCATCACGGAAAACTCGACGCGTTGGCCTTCGACCAGTACGCGATGGCCTTCACCGCGAATGGCACGAAAATGCACAAAAATATCGTCGCCGGAATCCCGGGAGATAAAGCCGAAGCCCTTGGAGGTGTTAAACCACTTTACGGTGCCAGTATCACGATTTCCCATGTCGTGGTTTTGAGGTGCGGAGGATGGAGTGTAAGACCTGTAAAAGCTGACGCCCAGGTGCAAGGCGACGGCCACGATGGCGATGCTCAGGCTAACCAGAATTGCCGGTTGGCCTGCGATGCCGGGCAGAGGAACGAGCAAGGTCAGCGTTTGTACGATTACCGCAATGACAAGCAGGGCACTGACCAGATTTTGCAGATTATGACGTGGGCCTCGATTCCAGTAAGGGATTACCGGAGCGAGTATCAGGTTAAGCAGCCCGAGAAATGCCAGGCAGATGGCGTCAGGGTTTTGCAGGTAGAGAGAGACCGCTTCACTACGCAGGCTAGGTATGAAAGAGAGCAACAGGGCTGCTGCTCCCGTTACCAGATGGACGATTTTCAACATTTTAAAAAGCTCACATGCAAGAAGGATTACAAGAAATAGCTGGTAACGCCCGGTACGCTTCTGAACAAGATGAGGCGTGATGCACGGGCGCAGGGCCAGCCTATGCGCCAGCGCTGAATGGCAACTCGTTGGCGACACGTCGTGTATTTAACAGCAAAGCCTGATGCTACTCAAATCAGCAATCAATAACGGCCCTCCTGCCTGCCCAGCTTTGATAGCCCGTGCCGCTACAGGGATTGAAACAGAGCGTTCAGGCTGGTTTTGCTAATGAGCATTGAGGGTGCGCAGGGATTTTCTGTCCGTGGCGCCTGTTGTGATGCGTCACAAAGCACCCAGGTATGTCCATGAATCGTTGCCGGCTTGTGGCATCGACCCAACGGAAAGCTGCGCCATTCGGGTTCTCTTGATAGAGTAGTGGTCTTTACTGCTTTTCAATCCTCACTAAAAGGGCATGAAACATGGCAATCGATATTGGTATCAGTGAAGAGGATCGCAAGTCGATCGTGGACGGTCTGTCGCATCTGCTGTCGGATACTTATGTGCTTTATCTCAAGACTCACAACTTTCACTGGAATGTCAGCGGGCCGATGTTTCGCACGCTGCATTTAATGTTTGAAGAACAGTATAACGAACTGGCACTGGCGGTTGACTCTATCGCTGAGCGTATTCGTGCGTTGGGCTTCCCTGCTCCTGGCACTTATTCGACGTATGCTCGCCTGTCTTCCATCAAGGAAGAAGAGGGCGTGCCAAGTGCCGAAGACATGATCAAAAGTCTGGTTCAGGGTCAAGAGGCCGTTGTCCGTACTGCGCGTAGTATCTTTCCTCTTCTGGACAAGGTCAGCGACGAGCCGACGGCTGATCTGTTGACGCAGCGTATGCAGGTTCATGAGAAAACTGCCTGGATGTTGCGCTCGATGCTTGAGTCGAAATAACGACCGGGGCGAGTGACGCCAAGCGCCACTCGCCTGTTCTTCATATGTTGCCTTGCAGGCAGCGCCTGATCTTCGCCTTTTTGGCCTCCGCTGCTTGAGCGCTCAGGCACAAGAAGGCCTGGTCGTCGCTCGTCGTCACGCATATCATCCAGCCATATTCCTTGCTCCTCTTCATTATGCCTTCAGGGTTAAACGATATTCCGCTGATTTCTGTAGCCATCTCCTACAGTGATAAAGTATCAGAGCGGCTGGATATAAAATCTCGAATCATGTTTTATGCATCAGGGTATTTATTTGTTTTTGAATATTTCTTTTAATGTTTAAAGTTTATGATTCGAAGGTGATCGTTATGATGTTACGAAGTGCTGAGCGAGAGCTTAAGTTTTTACATCGGGAGGTGGAAATACGCCATGACCCCTTTGTCGAAGATTTCAACATGACCCTGGCGCAGCCTCATTCCAAATCCGTTCGGCTAAATGGTCTGGCCACCTGCCTGCGCCTGGAGAACGTGTATTGGAACATTCTGTCAGGCATTGCAAGTTCCAATGAGTGTTCTGTTAATGCGGTATTGTCCTACATTGATCGAGAGGTTCACTTACGTCATGGAGGTGTAAAAAACTTCAGCGGTCTCATTCGCGTTGTCTGTGTTGCGCATCTGTTGAAGGATGCTCACGTGGAAAATACCCACGTTTAGAGTGGTCTTTACCCTCATTCCTGCAGGCCCGCCTCGACGTGCCTGCGTTTCCCTCGTAGCGCGACCGAGCTGGGGGCGGTCACGAACTTATCCGGCCGTGATAGGTTCGTTCGGCTGCACGGTGCCAATTAACTCTATATAATCCTCCGTCTTGCTAGCGGGCGTGACTCTGCGTGGGCCAGGGCTGGCTTTAGTCTTGTGCCGGTGCCGTGTACCACTGAGCGCAAGCCAGGAGCGAAAGCGCCACCGAATTCGAATTACGAGAAGTGAAAACACCATCATGATGCGCAGCCATTATTGCGGCCAACTGAACGAGAGTCTGGAAGGCCAGGAAATTACCCTTTGCGGATGGGTCCACCGTCGTCGTGACCACGGAGGCGTTATCTTCCTCGATATCCGCGACCGTGAAGGCATGGCTCAAGTCGTGTTCGACCCTGATCGTGCCGACAGCTTCGCCGCCGCTGACCGCGTGCGCAGCGAGTACGTGGTCAAGGTCGTGGGCAAGGTTCGCGCTCGTCCGGCAGGTGCCGTGAACGCGAATATGGCGTCGGGTGCCATCGAGGTTCTGGGTTACGAACTCGAAGTGCTGAACGAGTCCGAGACTCCGCCATTCCCACTGAATGAATATTCCGACGTCGGCGAGGAAACACGCCTGCGTTATCGCTTTATCGACCTGCGCCGTCCGGAAATGGCCGAGAAGCTGCGTCTGCGTTCGCGCATCACCACCAGCATCCGCCGCTATCTGGATGACAACGGCTTTCTCGACGTCGAGACGCCGATCCTGACCCGCGCCACGCCGGAAGGTGCTCGCGACTATCTGGTCCCAAGTCGCACACACCCGGGCAGCTTTTTCGCTCTTCCGCAGTCGCCTCAGTTGTTCAAGCAATTGCTGATGGTGGCTGGCTTTGACCGCTACTATCAGATCGCCAAGTGCTTCCGCGACGAAGACCTGCGTGCCGACCGTCAGCCGGAATTCACTCAGATCGACATCGAGACCAGTTTCCTCAATGAAGAGGACATCATCGGTCTGACCGAGAAGATGGTTCGTCAGCTGTTCAAGGAAGTCCTGGACCTGGAGTTCGGTGATTTCCCGCACATGACCTTCGAAGAAGCCATGCGCCGCTACGGCTCCGACAAGCCAGACCTGCGTAACCCGCTGGAACTGGTGGATGTTGCCGATCAGCTCACCGGCGTCGAGTTCAAGGTGTTCAGCGGTCCGGCCAACGACCCCAAAGGGCGTGTTGCCGCACTGCGTGTGCCGGGCGCTGCCAGCATGGCGCGCAGCCAGATCGACGACTACACCAAATTCGTCAGCATCTATGGTGCCAAGGGCCTGGCCTACATCAAGGTCAACGAGCGCGCGAAGGGGCCGGAAGGCTTGCAGTCGCCGATCGTCAAGTTCATCCCGGAAGACAACCTGAACGTCATCCTTGATCGCGTGGGTGCGGTCGATGGCGATATCGTTTTCTTCGGCGCGGACAAGTTCAAGATCGTCAGCGAAGCTCTTGGCGCGCTGCGCATCAAGATCGGTAACGACCTCAAGCTGCACACGTGCGAGTGGGCACCGATGTGGGTCGTCGACTTCCCGATGTTCGAAGAAAACGACGACGGCAGCTTCACCGCATTGCACCATCCCTTCACGGCACCCAAGTGCACGCCCGAAGAGCTGGAAGCCAATCCGGCGACGGCGCTGTCGCGTGCCTACGACATGGTGCTTAACGGTACCGAGCTGGGCGGCGGTTCGATTCGTATCCACCGCAAGGAAATGCAACAGGCGGTCTTCCGTCTGCTGGGTATCGCCGAAGACGAGCAGCAGGAGAAGTTCGGCTTCCTGCTCGACGCCTTGAAATACGGCGCTCCGCCGCACGGTGGTCTGGCGTTTGGTCTGGACCGTCTGGTGATGCTGATGACCGGCGCGCAATCGATTCGTGAAGTGATTGCGTTCCCGAAAACCCAGAGCGCCGCCGACGTCATGACCCAGGCGCCTGGCGTTGTCGATGCCAAAGCGTTGCGCGAGCTGCATATCCGTCTGCGCGAGCAGCCAAAGGCCGAGTGATGCCGGGCAGGGCGTATCGTCGATACGCCCTGTATCTGCCCTTATTGAGTGAAGCTTTTTGCCTCGTTGTTCAGGGCGAAAGGTGAAGGTGTTTCAAAAAGAATCTGGAGCGAAAAATGGCAGGTCATTCTAAGTGGGCGAACATCAAGCACCGCAAAGAGCGTCAGGATGCCAAGAAAGGCAAGATTTTCACCAAGTGGATTCGTGAGCTGACCGTTGCTGCGCGTCAGGGCGGCGGCGATCCTGGTTCCAACCCGCGTCTGCGTCTGGCGCTGGACAAGGCGCTTGGTGCAAACATGACCCGTGACACCATTGATCGTGCGGTCGCGCGAGGCGTGGGCGCGTCCGACGGTGACGATGTCGAGGAGCTGGGTTACGAGGGCTACGGCCCGGGCGGTGTGGCAATCATGGTCGAAACCATGACTGACAACCGTAATCGCACCGCCGCTGCCGTTCGCCATGCGTTCACCAAGTGTGGCGGCAACCTCGGTACTGACGGCTCTGTGGCTTACCTGTTCGATCGCAAGGGCCAGATTTCCTTTGCTGCCGGCGTCGATGAGGATTCCCTGATCGAGGCTGCCATGGAAGCTGACGCCGATGATGTCGTGACCAACGACGATGGCTCGATCGATGTGTTTACGTCGTTCTCCGGGTTCTATGCCGTGCGTAACGCTCTTGAGGCCGCAGGTTTCAAGGCTTCCGACGCAGAAATCGTCATGTTGCCGACAACCAGTGCAGTGCTTGATCTGGAGACCGCCGAGAAGGTCCTCAAGCTGATCGACATGCTTGAAGACCTGGATGACGTGCAGAACGTCTATTCAAACGCGGAAATTCCGGACGACGTCATGGAACAACTGGGCTGATCGCCGACAGGTAATACCGAGTCAGAAGCCGGGGGAGCGAAGCTGTGAGCATCACGCAGCTATCGGCCTCCGGCTTCTGCCTTTATGCTGCACCTATTGTTTTGCGTCACCTTCTCAAGCTGCAGGCGTTATGACTCTTATTCTTGGTATCGACCCCGGTTCGCGAATTACCGGCTATGGCGTGGTACGTGACACCGGGCGTGGTTGTGTCTACGTCGCTTCCGGGTGCATTCGTACCGGCAGTGGTGAATTGCACGAGCGTTTGCAGATCGTCTATCGCGGGGTGCGGGAGGTCATCAAGACCTACGGACCGGTGACGATGGGCATCGAAAAGGTTTTCATGGCGCGCAACGCCGATTCGGCCCTGAAACTGGGGCAGGCCAGGGGCGCGGCCATTGTGGCGGGTGCCGAGGAGGCGCTGGAAATTGCCGAGTACACTGCCACTCAGGTCAAGCAGGCAGTAGCAGGGACTGGCGGTGCCAACAAAGAGCAGGTGATGATGATGGTCATGCATTTGCTCAAACTGACCCAGAAGCCTCAGATTGACGCCTCCGACGCGCTGGCTATCGCGCTGTGTCATGCGCACACGCGCTCCAGCCTGATTCCTCACGGGTTGAGTACCGCGCGCAGCCGCGGCGGCCGTTTGCGTCTGTGACTGAATCACGAGGACCTGTGTCTTTACGATGACTGTGTTCAATTTCTTCTTCGCGCAAGCGACAGGCAACACGAAAGGATCTGAAACGTGATTGGACGTTTACGCGGCTCTCTCGCCGAAAAACAGCCTCCGCATCTGGTGTTGGATGTCAATGGTGTCGGCTATGAGCTGGAAGTGCCGATGACGACGCTGTATCGGTTGCCGCACGTCGGCGAAACAGTGACATTGCACACCCATCTGGTGGTCCGCGAGGACGCGCATCTGCTGTATGGCTTCTATGAAAAACGCGAGCGCGAGCTGTTCCGTGAATTGATCCGGCTGAACGGGGTCGGCCCCAAGCTGGCGCTGGCGTTGATGTCCGGCCTGGAAGTCGATGAGCTGGTGCGTTGCGTTCAGGCGCAGGACACATCGGCGCTGACTCGTATTCCCGGTGTAGGCAAGAAAACCGCCGAGCGTCTGCTGGTCGAGCTCAAGGATCGGTTCAAGGCCTGGGAGTCCTTGCCAGGCACCTTTACGCTGGTTTCCAATGGTCCGAATCAGGCCGAGCCTGTGGCATCGGCCGAATCCGATGCAGTCAGCGCGCTTATTTCACTGGGTTACAAACCGCAGGAGGCGAGCAAGGCTGTCTCCGCCATCAAGGAAAAAGATTTGAGCAGTGCGGATCTGATTCGCCGTGCGTTGAAGGGGATGGGTTAAGTGATAGACGCCGACCGTCTGATAACCGCCGCTGGCGGCCGTGATCGTGATGAACAGATGGACCGTGCGATTCGGCCACTGAGCCTTGCGGACTACATCGGCCAGCCGACCGTACGCGAGCAGATGGAACTGTTCATCCAGGCTGCCCGTGGCCGCAATGAGGCGCTGGATCACACATTGATCTTTGGGCCGCCCGGTCTGGGCAAGACCACGCTGGCCAATATTATCGCTCAGGAAATGGGTGTCTCGATCAAGAGTACCTCCGGGCCGGTGCTTGAGCGGCCCGGTGATCTGGCCGCAATCCTGACCAACCTTGAACCCAACGATGTGTTGTTCATCGATGAGATCCATCGTTTGTCGCCGATTGTCGAAGAAGTGTTGTATCCGGCAATGGAAGACTTCCAGCTCGACATCATGATCGGTGAGGGTCCCGCCGCGCGCTCTATCAAACTTGATCTGCCACCGTTCACGCTGGTCGGTGCGACTACGCGCGCGGGCATGCTGACCAACCCATTACGCGATCGTTTCGGGATCGTTCAGCGGCTCGAGTTTTATAATATTGCCGACCTGTCGACGATCGTGTCGCGCTCGGCGGGTATTCTGGGGCTGGTCATCGAGCCGCAAGGCGCTTTCGAGATTGCCAGGCGCGCCCGTGGTACGCCACGGATCGCCAACCGTTTGTTGCGTCGGGTACGGGATTTCGCCGAGGTGCGCGGCAATGGGCAGATCACCCGGCAGACCGCCGACAAGGCCCTGAACCTGCTGGACGTCGACGAGCATGGCTTCGATCATCAGGACCGGCGTCTGCTGCTGACCATGATCGAGAAGTTCGATGGCGGGCCTGTCGGTGTCGATAGCCTGGCGGCGGCCATCAGCGAGGAGCGTCACACAATCGAGGACGTGCTCGAGCCCTATTTGATCCAGCAAGGCTATATCATGCGCACGCCGCGCGGACGTGTGGTCACCCGTCATGCGTATCTGCATTTCGGGCTGAATATCCCCTCCAGGATGGGGGAGATGCCGGTGGCGGACGATGTGGTCGATGATCCGGCGGATTTATAGCAATGCTTTGCAATTTATTTGCGGTCGGCGTGGTCACATTGCCAGTCCTGCCGCCGATACCGGTAATAAGTGGCAAAACGTTGAAAAACAGTTGCCTGACCCGATTGGCAACCTGAGGAGTAAGCTCTAGAGTATGCGCGCGCAAAACGGGGTTCAGTCGTTCGCACATCGCTGTCGCGTTTATTACGAGGACACCGATGCTGGCGGCATCGTCTACTACGTCAATTATCTGAAATTCATGGAGCGGGCTCGTACCGAGCGGCTGCGGGAATTGGGCTTTGCCCAATCCGAACTGGCGCAGGAAAACCTTTTATTTGTCGTGCACTCCAGTGACGCGCGTTATCACAAGCCCGCGCGGCTGGATGACGAGTTGCTTGTCAGTGCAGAAGTAACCGAATTGAACCGTGTCAGCCTGCGCTTTCAACAGCAGATCAGGCGGGCGTCGGATGCAACGCTGCTCTGTGAAGGGCAGTTCCTGGTGGCGTGTGTACGCGCCGATAGTTTTAAACCCCGGGCCATTCCCGAAGCTCTGCGAGCGGCCTTTGCCGACCAGGGCGGCGCGGGCATACATTCAGAGCAGGAGATAAAGCGTGGAAGCTAACGTCGTCGACCATTCCTCCATGTGGAGTTTGGTCAGCAATGCCAGCATTGTTGTTCAGTTGGTAATGCTGATTCTGGTGGCTGCTTCGGTCACTTCGTGGATCGTGATTTTTCAGCGCAGCAATATGCTGCGCGCAGGTCGTCGTGCACTGGACAGCTTTGAAGAGCGTTTCTGGTCGGGTATCGATCTGTCCAAGCTGTACCGTCAGGCGGGCAGCAATCCCGATCCGGACTCTGGCGTAGAGCAGATCTTTCGTGCCGGTTTCAAGGAATTCTCCCGCCTGCGTCAGCAGTCCGGTGTCGATCCCGATGCGGTCATGGAAGGTGTGGCGCGCGCCATGCGTGTGGCTATTTCCCGCGAGGAAGAAAAGCTCGAAGCAGGTCTGCCATATCTGGCGACCGTGGGTTCCACCAGCCCGTACGTCGGTCTGTTCGGTACTGTCTGGGGGATCATGAACTCCTTCCGCGGTCTGGCGACTGCCCAGCAGGCAACGCTGGCCACCGTGGCACCGGGTATTGCCGAGGCACTGATTGCAACGGCTATCGGCCTGTTCGCAGCCATCCCGGCCGTTATTGCCTACAACCGTTTCGCCGCGCGCAGTGAGACCTTGATCAGCCGTTACTACACGTTCGCTGACGAGTTCCAGGCCATCCTGCACCGTAAAGTGCACACCAGCGAAGAGTGAGCAGGTAATTCCCCATGGCTTTAATCGCTCGAGATCGTCGCAGAAAACGCAAGCCGGTCGCCGAAATGAACGTAGTGCCCTACATCGACGTGATGCTGGTGTTGCTCGTGATTTTCATGGTGACGGCTCCCATGATCAACCAGGGCGTGAAAGTCGACTTGCCCAAGGTCTCCAGCGAGGCTTTGCCGCAAGACAACAACAATCAGGTCCTGACCATTTCGATCAAGGCTGACAAGACCTATTACTGGAACCTTGGCAGCGAAGTCGATACCGACAAGCAGATGGACAAGGCAATGACCCTGCCGCAGCTGACTGCCGCCGTGACCAAGATCGTCGCTGCCGGTCGTGACGCAGGCAAGCAGACGCAGGTTTTCATTCGTGGTGACAAGACCGTCGATTACGGCTCGGTCATGGGCACGATGGGCGGGCTGCAGAAGGCTGGGGTCGGGAATGTTGGCTTGATTACCGAGGCACCCTGATGCAGCCGATTCGAGAGCCGTCCGCCTCGGAAAGCTACTTCTGGCCCAGTGTCTGGGCCGTGGCATTGCATATTCTGATTTTCGGCATGCTGTTCGTCAGTTTTGCCATGACTCCGGATTTGCCCGAAGCCAAGCCTATCGTTCAGGCAACGCTCTATCAGCTCAAGTCCAAGAGCCAGGCCACTACCCAGACCAACCAGAAGATTGCCGGTGAGGCGAAGAAAACCGCTGCGCGACAAACTGAAGTCGAACAGCTGGAGCAGAAAAAGATCGAGCAGCTCAAACAGGAAGCTGTAAAAGCTGCGGAACAAAAGAAAGAAGAGTCGGCTCAAAAAGCCGAAGAGCAGAAAGCTGCCGACGAAGCCAAAAAGGCCGAACAGAAAGCAGAGGAGGCCAAAAAGGCTGACGATGCCAAGAAAGCCGATGAAGCCAAGAAGGTTGCCGACGCCAAAAAGCTTGAAGAGAAGCAGCAGGCTGATATAGCCAAGAAAAAGGCCGAAGAAGAGGCGAAGAAAAAAGCCGAAGAAGACGCCAAGAAAGCTGCTGCCGAGGAAGCCAAGAAACAGGCTGCTGATGAGGCCAAGAAAAAGGCCGCAGAAGACGCCAAGAAAAAGGCTGCCGAGGACGCGAAGAAAAAAGCCGCTGCAGATTCCGCCAAGAAGGCGCAGGAAGCAGCTCGCAAATCCGCTGAAGACAAGAAGGCGCAGGCACTGGCCGATTTGCTGTCCGATAAACCGGAACGGCAACAGGCTTTGGCTGACGAGCGGGGCGATGAAACGGCTGGCAGTTTCGATGACCTGATTCGTGTCAGGGCGTCCGAAGGCTGGAGTCGTCCACCATCGGCACGTAACAACATGTCGGTAACGTTGCAGATCGGCATGTTGCCGGACGGTACGATTGCTTCAGTATCGATTGCCAAGTCCAGTGGTGACGGGCCGTTCGACAGCTCTGCGGTTGCTGCGGTGAAGAACATTGGACGTTTGACAGAAATGCAGGGTCTGAAGCCGGCTGACTTCGCTCCCTATCGTTCATTCAAGATGACATTCACACCTGGAGATCTAGCCTTGTGATCAACCTTTTTCGAGGACTGCTGGTCGTTCTCTGTTTCGCATCCGCAATGGTGTCGGCAGAAGAAAAGAACATTCTGGTCACCAGCGGCAGTGACCGTGCAGCACCGATTGCTGTTGTGCCATTCGGATGGCAGGGCGGTAACGTACTGCCGGAAGACATGGCGGAAATCGTCAGCAACGATCTGCGCAATTCCGGCTACTACGCGCCGATCCCGAAGCAGAACATGATCAGCTTGCCGACCCAGGCCAGCGAAGTCATTTTCCGTGACTGGAAAGCGCTGGGTGCCCAGTACGTCATGGTCGGCAACATCACGCCTGCTGGCGGACGTTTGCAGATCCAGTACGCGCTGTTCAACGTGGCCACCGAACAACAGGTTTTGACCGGTAACGTGTCGGGTACCAACGATCAACTGCGGGACATGGCGCATTACATTGCCGACCAGTCGTTCGAGAAGCTCACCGGCATCAAAGGTGCGTTTTCTACCCGCATGCTCTACGTGACCGCCGAACGTTTCTCCGAGAACAACACGCGTTACACCCTGCAGCGTTCGGATTACGACGGTGCTCGCGCAGTAACCCTGCTGCAATCGCGTGAGCCAATCCTGTCGCCACGGTTCGCGCCGGACGGCAAGCGTATTGCCTATGTATCGTTCGAACAGAAGCGCCCGCGCATTTTCGTTCAACACATCGATACCGGTCGCCGTGAGCAGATCACCAATTTTGAAGGCCTGAATGGCGCGCCTGCATGGTCGCCGGATGGCAGCAAGCTGGCATTCGTTCTGTCCAAGGATGGTAACCCGGAGATCTACGTGATCAATCTGGCTTCGCGCCAATTGAGCCGCGTTACCAATGATTCTTCGATTGATACTGAACCTTTCTTCGGAAAGGACGGGTCTACGCTATACTTCACGTCGGACCGTGGCGGCAAGCCACAGATCTACAAGACAAACATTAATGGCGGCGGTGCCGAACGTGTAACGTTCGTGGGTAACTACAACGCCAACCCGAAATTGTCAGCGGATGAAAAGACGCTGGTAATGATTCACCGGCAGGACGGCTTCACTAATTTCAAGGTGGCAGTGCAGGATTTGGCCCGCGGTAGCGTAAAAATCCTCACAGATAGCAACCTTGATGAGTCGCCTACTGTTGCGCCCAACGGCACCATGGTAATCTACGCCACCCGCCAGCAGGGCCGGGGAGTCTTGATGCTCGTGTCCATTAATGGACGCGTAAGGCTCCCGCTTCCTACCGCTCAAGGCGAAGTCAGAGAACCTTCCTGGTCCCCTTACCTGAACTGACGCGGCGCTACACGATTTGCTTAACACACTGGGGTTCATTAGGAGTTTCAAGATGGAAATGCTGAAGTTTGGTAAATTTGCTGCGCTGGCTCTGGCCATGGCTGTAGCTGTAGGTTGCTCTTCCAAAGGCGGCGACAATGCCGGTGCAGGCGGTGCTGTTGATCCTAACGCTGGTTACGGCGCCAACACTGGTGCAGTTGACGGCTCCCTGAGCGAAGAAGCTGCTCTGCGCGCAATCACTACCTTCTACTTCGAATACGACAGTTCGGACCTGAAGCCAGAAGCCATGCGCTCCCTGGACGTGCACGCGAAAGACCTGAAAGCTAACGGCGCTCGCGTTGTTCTGGAAGGTAACACCGACGAACGTGGTACTCGCGAGTACAACATGGCACTGGGCGAGCGTCGTGCGAAAGCCGTTCAACGCTACCTGGTTCTGCAAGGTGTTTCCCCAGCTCAGCTGGAACTGGTTTCCTACGGCGAAGAGCGTCCAGTTGCTACCGGCAACGACGAGCAGTCCTGGGCTCAAAACCGTCGCGTCGAACTGCGTAAGTAATTTGACATGCGAACGTGCCGACGTGCTCTAACCGTTTTGGCCCTCGCCCTTCCGCTTTCAGCGTTGGGTGCGGCACCTGTGGTCGATAACAATTCTGGCTCTGGCAGCAGCAGTTATCCGCCAGCGGGTTATGGCACGTCCGGCGCCTATGCCGGGGGAGGGGTTACGGCCCCTGCCTCGGCACAAGGTCAGCTGTTCATGCAATTGCAGCAAATGCAGGACGAAATCGCGCGTTTGCGCGGTGTTGTCGAGGTCCAGCAGAATGATATCCAGCGCATGAAGCAGGAAGCTCTGGAGCGTTATCAGGAACTCGATCAACGCGTAGCCAGTGGCGCAAGTGGCGCAGCCGCTCCGGCTACCAATAATTCTCAACCTGCTGGTGGCGCTATCGACGCTAGTGGGACGCCTTCGGCCTCAGCGGCTCAGCAGGCACCGGCAGCAGGCACCGAGCCTCCTGACCCGGCGAAGGAAAAGCTTTATTACGAAGCAGCCTTCGATTTGATCAAGGCAAAGGACTTCGACAAGGCCAGTCAGGCCTTTACCGCTTTCCTGCGCAAATACCCGAACAGCTCGTACGCGGGCAATGCCCAATACTGGCTGGGTGAAGTGAATCTGGCCAAAGGTGACCTTCAGGGCGCCGGTCAGGCGTTCGCCAAGGTCAGTCAGCAGTATCCGAAGCATGCCAAGGTGCCTGACTCGCTGTACAAGCTGGCTGACGTCGAGCGTCGTCTCGGTCACACCGACAAGGTAAAAGGCATATTGCAGCAGGTGGTCGCCCAGTATCCGGGCACCTCGGCTGCACAATTGGCGCAACGAGATCTTCAGCGTCTTTGATGTGCTGACCCGCTGATCAAGAAAGCCGCGCTAGTCGCGGCTTTTTTCGTTAGAATCTCGCACCCGAAATTCCGGTACACCCTACGCTTTTCCGGATTCTGCGATTGCAGGGTCCCTTGAAGTGCCTGACGGAGGCGGACGGCCTGTTTAGCTGTTACGCCCGTGGCTGATATGCAAGACACATTACGCATCACCGAAATCTTTCACTCGTTGCAGGGTGAAACCCGTACGGCTGGCCTGCCTACCGTATTTGTCCGCCTGACCGGCTGCCCACTGCGCTGTCAGTATTGTGACAGCGCCTACGCATTCAGCGGTGGGACTATCCAGACGCTGGATGACATCGTTGGGCAAGTGGCGGCCTATCGTCCTCGCTATGTCTGTGTGACCGGCGGTGAGCCGCTCGCTCAGCCCAATGCCATCCCGTTGCTCAAGCGTCTTTGTGATGCGGGCTATGAGGTGTCACTGGAGACCAGCGGCGCGCTGGATATCTCGGCAGTCGATCCTCGTGTAAGTCGCGTTGTAGACCTCAAGACTCCCGGGTCAAAGGAAGTCTCGCGTAACCGATACGAGAACATCGAGCTGCTGACGAGCAACGACCAGGTAAAATTCGTGATTTGCTCGCGCGAGGATTACGACTGGGCTGTCTCCAAGCTGATTCAGTACGGTCTTGAGCGTCGTGCGGGCGAGGTCCTGTTCTCGGCCAGTCACCACGAGCTTAAAGGCCGTGATCTGGCGGACTGGATCGTTGCCGACAATCTACCGGTACGCTTGCAGATGCAGTTGCATAAAATTCTTTGGGATGACGAGCCGGGGCGCTGACATGATTGAATTGACCAATACCGAAAAAAGAGCCGTGATCCTGCTGTCCGGTGGACTGGATTCCGCAACCGTGGTCGCCATGGCTCGAGCAGAAGGCTACGCCTGCTACACCATGAGCTTCGACTACGGCCAGCGTCATCGCGCCGAACTGGATGCGGCAGCGCGCGTTGCCCGCGATCTGGGTGCAGTCGAGCACAAGGTCATTGGCCTGAACCTCAACGGCATTGGCGGCTCGGCATTGACCGATAGCTCCATCGCCGTGCCGGAGTCGCCCTCTGAGGGCATTCCGGTGACCTACGTACCGGCACGCAACACGGTGTTCCTGTCGCTGGCGCTGGGCTGGGCAGAGGTGCTAGGTGCACGGGATATCTTCATCGGCGTCAATGCCGTGGACTATTCGGGCTATCCCGACTGCCGTCCCGAGTTTGTCGAGTCGTTCGAGCGCATGGCCAATCTCGCGACCAAGGCTGGTGTGGAAGGGCAGGGGTTCACAATCAGAGCGCCGCTGCAGAACCTGAGCAAGTCGGACATCGTCAAGGCAGGCGCTGCTTTGGGGGTCGATTACTCACTGACGGTTTCCTGCTATCAGGCTGATGACCAGGGCCGAGCCTGTGGCAAATGCGACAGCTGTCGCCTGCGCGCCGAGGGCTTCACAGCCGCAGGTATGGCAGACCCGACACGTTATTTTTAAAGTTTTTTGAAAAAGGTGTTGAATTACTGATAAAAATCAGTAATATACGCGCCACACAACAGAGGGTCGTTAGCTCAGTTGGTAGAGCAGTTGGCTTTTAACCAATTGGTCGTAGGTTCGAATCCCACACGACCCACCATTTCGAAAATCTGGAAGGCCCATGAAAATGCGGATTTCCAGATTTTTTTTTGCATTGCAGATTGTGGTGCCTGGATTGCTGCTTTGAGCGTCCTGTGCTCGATTGGTGCTGTGATCTGTAAGCGGTTGGAAAGCCTTTCCAAGGCGTCCCCTCGACAATTTTGTTTCAATTCATCTGATCTCCAGCCACACCCAGCATTTTGTCGGCTATGGCTCGCCGCAATCCTGGGCGAATAAAGGTGCGCTCAGCGAAGAGGCATCCATGCCAGGTGGTACCAACACCCTTATCCCGTTAATTCCGCACTCACGGATCCGTGCCGAGGGTGGCAGATGACTGCCATTCCTGCTGCCGCCTTAATATAAAGGCCGCGTAGAAGGCAGCTCCACTGAAAGCACCTCCGTAAAAGATGCTTGTGGAGAAGTCGGGACCGCCATCGGCTGTGAGGTATTGGTGTTTACGCCAGCTTCAACAGTGGCAACGACGGCCTATAGCGTGAAGGCAAGTGCCGGTCCCCTCAGATAAATCCAGGTTTAAATAAAGTTCAATAAACCGGATACATGGTCGATACAAATATTTGACGCCATGATGGTGGCGTTCTAGTATTGCCTGCCCTTTTGATGTCGATCTGCCACTTCTGGGATGTGCTGTGTATTTCAGTAGCTCGGAACTGCAATGCTTTCGGTTGCCGGCATGGCCATTTCTCCGCTTGTGGCTACTGCGCTGGGTGATATGCCCTGCTTGAAAGATCTTGAAAATGACCTTCGCGTGCTCCCAGCAATGTCCTGATGTGACCGAGCGCGAAGCGCCGATCTATTTTCGTATGGACTTCTTTCTTTAGTCAGACCGCTTTCAACTTCCCGCTCTGAGGTCGTTTACATGGACGTTCACCAACTGGCTCTGCTTGCTCGCCAGCCTTCTGCCTTGCTGATCGAGCGCCAGTCCTTTTGGGGAATGCCCAAACGCGGCCTCGCGCTGATTCTGGCCAATGCCCTGTTCTGGCAGCCGCTGCTGGTTCAGGCCGAAGGCATCGTGGTCAGTGGGCCGAATACCAGCCTGAGCCAGGCCGGTAATGGCGTGCCCATCGTCAACATTGCCACGCCCAATGCCACCGGCCTGTCGCACAACCAGTTCCAGCAGTACAACGTCGACAGTCAGGGCGTCATCCTCAACAACTCGACGAACCAGACCCAGAGCACTCAACTGGGCGGCATCATCGTTGGCAACTCCAACCTGCGCGGCACGGCCGCTACCACCATTCTTAACGAAGTGGTTGGGGCCAACGCCAGCCAG